>JAGRGI010000087.1 GCA_020445565.1 Chromatiales bacterium | reverse complement strand
ATGGCATTGCCCACCAGGTTGAGCAGTACCTGCCGTAATCGGCCTGGGTCGCCACGGACTGCCAGCCGTGTAAGCGGTGGCGTGTCGACCTGCAACACCAAGCCCTTTTCCGAGGCCAGTTCGCTCAGTAGCGTGCGCACCTCGGTAAGCACTTTGAGTAGATCGAAATCTGTGGTCTCCAGCTCCAGCCGCCCTGCCTCGATTCGGGAAAAGTCCAGCAAATCATTGATGAGCGCAAGCAACACGCGACCGGATTCGCGGATACTGACGGCGTAGCGTTGTTGTTTGTCAGACAAGCCGCTGGTACGCAGCAATTCCACCATGCCGAGCACGCCGTTCATCGGGGTGCGAATCTCATGACTCATTGTCGCAAGGAATCGCGATTTGGCGGCGTCGGCCTCCCGTGCTGCCCTGGCGGCCTCGCGCAGGTGGGTGTTGTCTTCCTGGATGCGTTCGGCCATGACGTTGAATGATGCCGCGAGACGGCCGAAATCGTCTGCCGTGTTCACATTCAATCGATATTCAAGCTCGCCCTGCGCCAGTCGCTCGGTGGCCCCTGCCAGCGTTCGCAGGCGCAAGCTCAGGGTCCTGCCCAGGGCGATGGCGATGACCAACGCCAGCAGTGCGCCGACCAGGACGATCGCATGGGTTTTGGCGCGGGTCGTCTCCACCGATTGCAACAGGGAGTCGTGGACTGCCACCACATGGGCCAGGAAGCCGTCCACCACCTGTTGGAGGGTCACCTCCGTGTCTTCCCATTGGCGGCGGATCAAGTCCTGATTTTCGAGAAAGGACTCTTGACTGGGATCGTGACGCATCTCCTGTTCGAAGTTCCGCACCAGCGCGCGACATTGAGTGGTTTTTTTGATCAGCTGGGACCAGAGGCCAACCAAGTTGGGCGGGAGATCTTCGCGGCTTGGCAGTTGGAAGCGCTCCATGGCCATATCCAGCAGATTGATGACCGGTTCCAGGCTGAGGCGTTCGCGGCCCAGATAGCGTGTCATTGCCTCGCTCAATTCCACGACCAGATCCCGAATACGCTCTCCTGCCTCCCATACCTCTGCCGAATCGCTGTTTGTAGCCCCCAGGTCTTGAGTGGAGTGGTTGACCCGCTTACGCAATGAAAAGACCTGGCTACGCAGTCTCTCTGTCAACTCTGTGGCGCCGTCGCCCGAAGGGTCGATGTTCTCTTCCTGAAGGTAGATTCGAAATCCTGTTTTGATTGACTGCACCTCGTTGTAGAGTGCAAGCAGGCGAGTATCGGAAGGTCCCTGGGTGTTCGCCAGGTCCAGAATGGTGGCCTCGAGCGCGTCGGTCTGGGCTTGAATGTCCTGTGCCTGGATCGGGTCCTTGCGGACGAAGAGATCGAAATGGTTGCGCGCATTGGACAGGTAGAGCCGACCGTTCAACAGCGCGGTTCTGTCCGGCATGTCTTTCCGCACCAGGGTGTGTACCAGAGAGACGCTGTGTTCCACCTGCATATGAGACAGATAGGCAACGCCGAACAACAAGCCCAGCAAGGCCCCCAGGCCGAGATTTCGAAGCAGCGTGAAAGACACCGCCTTACCTCAATCGCCACTTTGGAATCGCAGGCTCAACAACTCGCCGATCTCGCCGGCACCGAAGCGGGGTTCTTCGATGTTGGGATTGATCGGGCGGGCGGCGATCTCGAATCGTGAGACACCGAAGGTATAGGTCTTATCGGTTTCGAATTGCACGTCGTCGACGTGGCCGGTGGTGAGTTTTCGGGCAAACTCGATGGTCCAGCGGCCATTGTGCCACTGGCCCTTGGCGCGCACGTCCGCGCGGCTGCCGGAGGGCTCGGAGACCGTGTATTTAGGCAAGTGATCGCCCTCGTAGGCGGGATACAGGGCTACCTGGTAGGCGGCAGTGCCCTGGTCGCCAGAGCGGGTCAGGTAGAAGGGGCGGCCGCGGGTGGATAACACCCGCTTGCTCTTCGGCAGCCGATTGCTGCTGTAGACCTGCAATTTGTCGTCTGCGTAGCCCACCGGGTCGGTGCGCACGGCCTTCCAGAACCAGATGTCAGCCTGATAGGAGCGCTCGGCGGAAACCGTGAGATTCTCCGCGGTGCCGAAAAGCGCCCACTTGAAGATGAAGGTGTCTTCCCGCTCCGGGCCGGTCACGTAGTAACCCGCGTCCTGATTCCAGTGCTGGGTCTTGTGCTCCCGATTGGGCGCGTCGTCTGGAAAACTCACCAGCCAGTAGATGTTGTCGCCGGTATAGACGGTTTTCAGGGTGAGCGGAATGTTGGCGACAGCGTCGTTGACGGTGACGGAGCCGGCCTTGGCCCAGGCGGCGTCCTGACCGTTGCCGTCGATCGCCGGGGCTTGATCCACACGCATGGCGACAACTTCCGTGGCCGCTGCGGACCCAGGCAGGAAATAAGCCATCGCCAGCAGCACAATGGCGCGAGCCCTTGGTGTTTTCATCTTGTCGCTTCTCCTGCCGGCCCAAGTCTTGGCTGCGGGATTCGATGGGCCGGTAGAGGCGTTAGCGACCGAAAGAATGAATAGTGAAGGGTCGGGTTTTGGAACTGCCCCTCAACGGCCCGACTGGTAACGGGTGTTGTAGACCGAGTTGAGCCGTTCGGCCATGGCGGCGGGTTTGCCGCTGTTGGGCAGCGGGGTGACGGTCTCGCCGTCACGGGTGAACAGGTCCATGTCCTTTGCCCAACCACGGGCCTCCAGAATGTAACGGCGTCGCCAGTCTTGGGGTGGCGTGGCCGGGGCGGAATAGGTCAACTGTACCTCGTCTCCAGGCCCGATGATGGCCAGGGCGTCGTCCTGCCCGGTCACCAGTTCCGTTGCCTCGCCAAAGCGGGTGTAGAAGCCGTCCTGGTATCGGGTGTCCCAGAAAGGTGAGCGCCGGGCGTAGTCGTAGAAAGGGCGTTTTTGTGCATTGATCTGCCAGCGTGGGAAACCGGTTTTGGCGACTTTGGCTCTCCTCGGCAGCAGGGTGGTTGGTTTAATGGCTGCGTTCGTCTCGGCGCGCACCACCGAGAGGCGATCCCAGTAGATCTCCTGATTGGTGCGCAGGCGCAGTTCGCGTGTGCCGAGGGGCAGCTCCGGCAGCGGCAAGGCCATGCGTCGCGGCATGCCGGCGGGGTAGCCGAATTGCTCCCGGAGTACCTGCCAGCGGCCGTTCTTGCCCCTGGCTTCCAAGGTCGGTGCGGCGAACTCGGCGCCTGCCTGCCATGCGGAAAAAGAAGTCTGGGAATAGGGATATTCGACCCAGCCGTCGGCCACCAGTACCAGTTGCCCAGCGGTTGCGGGCAGCGCCTGTTCGAAGCCCAGGGTGAGGACATGCTCTCCCTGGAGACGGCCGATGAAGCGCGGGTCCAGGGGGCCGGGAGGCGCGGCATCGCCGTCGGCCGCGAGAAGGCGATCCAACATATCCTCGCCACGCTCGTTGACTGCCGTTGTCGGCAGCCATTCCTCGCGAAAGTACAACAGTTCCCCGCTAGGTTGCGGTCCCAGGATGCCCATGCGTTCGTCCGCCACCACGTCCCAGCCCGGCGGCAGATCGACCACGTGCAACCGGGCCTGGTCCAGGTAGGCGGTCTCTTCCATGGGTTCGCCGATCTTGATGGACAGCTTGCCGTCGCGGGGCGCCAGACTGCCTTCGGGAAACAGAAAATATTCCCAGGGTCGCGGCTCGGCATACTCACCCGCGCCGAGGTTGTAGCCTATGCCGCCCACCCCCAGCAGATCGGAGACGAAGCGATATTCCGTGCCGTTCCAGGCGAACAGCACCGGGCAACTCGACAGTTGGCGCTGCGTCTCGCTGATGCGGTGCAGGCCGGCCTTCAGGTCCAGCTCGGTCTGAAACACGCCGTCTGACCAGTCGATGGCCACGAAATCCGCCTGAACCGCGTCTCCCAGGCCCAGGGCCAGGGCTTGGGCGCTCTGTCCGGGCAGCCCGCCGGCAGGCAGGGTATCGGCCAGCGTCCAGCGGCTGCCGGTGCGCAGCGCCAACCGGGTACCGATGCCGGAGGCGTTGGACCGCATGGCGTCGGCCTTGTTGGTCCTGCCGCTGGTTTCCAGGGCGACGAAGGCATGGCGTCCGCTGCCGGCGGGCCATAGGCTGAGTCTGCCGTCGCCTCCGTAACCGACGATCGCCGGGCCGTGGCTGGCGTCGATCAGCACCGGTGCCGCCCCACGCATGGCCTCGCGGGGGATCTGGAAGCGTGGCGCCGCCCCGCCTTGCGACAGGGTGAAGATCGTCCAGCCGCGCGGGCTGCTGAGCAACAGTTCCAATATGCCGTCGCCGTCGAAGTCCTGGGCGGAGAGGGCTGCCCAGGCGATGTCGCTGGCATCCGCTTCTCCCAGGGAGCGGGCCTTCATCGTGCCGTCTTCGCCGGGAGTCCATTGGAGCAGGGCGCCGTCCGGGTGCAGGCTGTAGATCTCCGGGCGACCATCGGCGTCCCAATCCGCCACGGTTGCCCCCAGTGCGGGTGTCGATCGAAAACTGTCGAAGCCCGCCGCCGGCTGATAGCGCCAGAGTCGATCGTTGCGGTAGACCTCATGGGGGGGGTGTTCATTGAGCACGATCAGGTCGGTATCGCGGTCCCCGTCCAGGTCGGCCGCGAGTACGGTGCGCGAGGCCCTGTCGCCGCCGCTGATCCCCTGTGTTTCGGCGATAGGCCGGAAGGTGCCGTCCAGGTTGTTGTTCAAGAGTTGGTTGGGGCCGTCGCGGTTTACCACGAACAGGTCCAGGTCGCCGTCATGATCCGCGTCCAGCCAAACCGCATTGACGCTGTCCGCATCACCATCGGCGGTGCCTGTGCCGTTGGTGACATCCTGCCAATTGCCGGGGCTGGTCTGCCGCCAGAGCTGGTTGGCTCCGCTACGGGCCAGGTACAGATCGATTAGCCCGTCGTTGTCGTAATCTCCCCAGGCGGCGGTATTGATCCGATCCCCAGCGGCCGGTTCGAAACGCGCGGTCGAGACATAGGCGCCATCCGCGTCTGCCTCCAGCAGGGTAGCGCTGGATCCCCCGTCGGCGATAAACAGTGCGGGCGGTCGTCCCTGCATGAGGGTGACGGCGGTCAGGCTGGCAGGGCGGATGGCATCGTGACTTGCCGGCGGTCTGGCGGGCAGGTATTTGCGGGGAGCGAACAGCGGGCCGTCGGTTTGCGGGGCATTCTCCGCAGCTTCACTGCCCAGTGCCCGTGCCTCGCCGCGTTTGCCCATGCGGGTGTATTTGAACTCCGCCAGGCGGGCACGGGGATTGTTCGTCAGTTTTTGATAGACGGTGACCAGCTCCCGTGCCGCTTTGCGATCGCCCAGGCGTTGTTGCGCCTGGAAGGCGCCGTAGTAGGCGCTGCGCAGGTAGGGGTCGTGGTCGATGGCATTTTGGTACCAGGGAAGGGCCTCGGCGTGTCGGTCCAACTGCGCCAGGCATTGACCCAGGTAGTAGGCGGCATAGGCGTCCTCGGGGTCGGCCTCGGCAACGCGTTGAAAATGCGCCAGTGCGTCGGCGGGCGAGGACAGGTAGAGCCTTAGCAGGCCGGCCACGTAGTGGGCGCGCAGATTGGCGGGGTCGGTTTTGAGAACGCTGTCCACCATGGCCAGGGCGGTGGCCTCGTCGCCCTCCCCCTGGCGATTGAGTACGGCAATGGCCAGGTTGACGCGCACGTCCTGCCAGTCGGGATAGCGTTGCAGCAGCGTCTCGAATTGCTTGGCGGCCTCACCGTACTCGAACCGCCCCATCAAGGCGACACCGCGATTGTTGGTGGCGATGGCCGCCTCGTCCGGGCCGTGCCGTTCCGGGGTACAGCCGGCCAGGGTAAGGGATACAAGCAGAAGGGCTGCCTTGATTCGCATCGTGTTTTTGCTGTGGAGCTACGTCGGTTTCAATAGGCCATATCCATGGGATAGTGCCGAAAGGCGCCGTCCACGTCCACCGGCGGCGCCCGAAACACCGGGTCGTCGGGCAACCAGGCGGATTCGGCGGGCAAGCCCTGTCGATAACGTTCCAGCCGGGCTTCGGCGGGCGGCAGGATGTCGAAGGCCCCGAACATCATCATCTGTCCCACCACCACGTCCTGGCTGGCGGCGGCCTTTTCGTAATAGCCGTTGGCGGCCTGGGCCATGGCCAGGGCCTCCAATACATCGGGGCGCGCGGTGGACTCGTAGAGTTTTTCGCCCGCCTTCAGCGCGGTGTGCGGGTCGCGTACGCGGGGGTCGGTGGCGGTCGCCAGCAGCCGAATCCGCCAGGCCGACAACTCCGGGTCATCGCGATGGCGGATCAGGGCGTGATCGATACTGGCCAGCAGAGCCGCTTCGGAGGAACCGCTCTGCCAGCGGCACAGGATTTCGCTGCGCACCGCGACGATGTTTTCGGGTGTCTGCCTCACCACACGGGCGAAGCGTTCCGCCGCCATCTGGCAGTTGTCGGCGGTCATTTCCTGGTAGGCAAGAAAGAAGTTCGCGCCGGCATGGTCGGGCTCGTCCTCCAGGGAGCGCTTGTAGTACGTCAGAGCCTGTTGCTCATCGCCGTCACCGTCGGCGAGCAGGCCGAGCAGAAACCACGCCAGCGGATGCTCCGGCCAGCGCCTGACCACTTCCAACAGCTGATTATGTGCGGCCTGCCGGTCGCCGGCCAGGAACAGGGTTCTGGCCAGACTGGTGCGGGCGCGACGGTTGTTCGGGTCGGAGAGCAGGCCCAACTGGAAGCCTTCTGCGGCCTTTTGGAAGTCCTCCTCGTTGACGTATTGCAGCGCGCGGAAGTAGTGGGTGCGGGCACCGGTCATGCGTTGAGTCATGGCCGCTATCCAGGGGTCATCCAGGGGGAGCTGACCTTCGCCGCGGGCAGCCAGGTGCTCGCGGGCACCGGCCACGTCACCCAGACCGCGCAAGGCCATGGCCAGGGGGTAATGCAGTTCGCTGGCGGCGGGGTTTTCGGCCAGGGCGGTCTGCAGGGCGTCGGCGGCGGCCCGGTGATTGCCTTGTGCCAGCTCGGCCCGGCCGATGGCTCCCAGCGCCTCGGCCCTGACCCCCGGTAATTCCTGAATCTTTTTCAATTCTGCGATGGCTTCGGCCGAGCGGCCCAGCTCGATGAGCGCCAACCCAAGGCGCAGCCGTGCCGGGGCGTAGTCGGGTTGCAGCCGCAGGGTTTCATTGTAGGGGGGCAGGGCGTGGTCGGCCCTGGCGCTTTGTTGGTAGAGGTAGCCCAGGTAATACCACCAGCGTGGTTCATCCGCCTGCAAAGCGATGGCGTTGCGGTAGGCGGGCTCGGCCGGTGCGTAGATGCTGTTGGCCTGATAGCTCTGCCCCAGTCTGCCGTAGGCGCGCGTCAGGCTTTGCCGGTCGGGTGTTGCTTGCTGCATCAGGCGCGCCACGGTGGCGCGCTCGTGGGCGAGGCCGGCGACGATGCTGGGCTCCACGCGATCCAGATTCGGTTCGGGGACAGCGGCCAGTTCCACGGTCGTGCCATCCAGCGCCAGACTGAGGGACGGCAGGGCGATCTCATCGGCGGCCTGCGCGACCCCGAAAACCAGCACCAGCAAGACGATCCGGGTCATTGGGGCGGTTCTCCCTCGGTGAGCGCGTGGTAGCGGTCCGTACCCAGGTCTTTCCAGGTCTCGACCTTGCCGTCGGGCCAGTGGACCTCGGTCGTCACCGCCGTGGCCGAGTCGCCCAGACCGAGCAGGATGCGTGAATCGTTGGCGGAGGCATAGCTGCCGTCGGTACGTGCCCGCCGCCACAGATCGGCTTGGCCCTTCCGGGAAAACTTCACTCTGGCACCGATGGCGTCACGGCCGTGCCGGTCCACCAGTCGCAGACCGATCCAATGGTTGGCGTTGCCTGTCTGGTTGATGAGCAGGCGCACGGGGCCGTTGTTGTTGGCCACCACAATGTCGGTATCACCATCGTTGTCGATGTCGCCGAAGGCGGAACCGCGTGATACCTCGGAGGGTTTCAGAGAGTCGCCGGCCTCGGCGGTGGTTTCCACGAAACGGGCGTTGCCCAGGTTGTGGAACAGTTGATTGGGCTGGTGTAGGGGATAGCGGTCGCCGGCATGGGCAAGAATTGGCACGGTGCGTACCTCGCCGTTGGCGGCGAACAGATCCAGCAGGCCGTCGTTGTCGTAGTCGAACCAGGCCGTGCCGAAAGAGGTGTAGCCCTTGCTGGGGGCGGCCAGGCCGGTGGCAAGGGAGCGGTCCTCGAACCAGCCTTCGCCGTTGTTGACGTAGATAGTGTTGGTCTCACCGGTGAGGTGGGTCATGAACAGGTCTTCGTCGCCGTCGGCGTCAAAGTCGGCCGCGTCCACACCCATGCTGGCCTCGGGTTTGCCATCCATATTGACCGCCGCGCCGGCCAGGAAGGCATCGTCCAGAAAGCTGCCGTCCTTCTGGTTGATCCACAACTGATTGGCGGCGGCGTCGTTGGCCACGTAGATATCGGTCCAGCCGTCGCCGTTGAAGTCCGCGGCCACCACCCCCAGGGCCGGACCCGATGCCTGATTGATGCCGGCAGAGTCGGTGACTTCGATGAACCGGCCGTTACCGATGTTGTGGTAGAGCTGGTCCTGCCCCACCGGGTAGACCAGCGGCGAACAGTAGTCGCGGGCGCTGGTGGGGGCGTAGCAGGGTTTGTTCCTGGCGGTGGTGAACTCTACGTAGTTGGCCAGGTAGAGATCCAGCAGGCCATCGCGATCGAAGTCCAGAAAGGTGGCGCTCACGGGCCAACTGCGGGTGGTCAGGCCGGCCGCCAGGGTGAGGTCTTCGAAACGCCCTTTGCCGTTGTTGCGCCACAGTTGTACGCCGACCAGATTGGTGACCAACAGGTCCACGTCACCGTCATTGTCGTAATCGCCGGTGGCCACGCCCATACCGTAGCCGTGTGCCTCGATGCCGGCCTGTTCGGTTACGTCGACGAAGTGGGCGCCGCTCTTGGCGTCCAGGTCGTTGCGGAACAAACGGTCGGAGAGGGGCATGTCCGGCGGCGGCGGAAACAGGGCGTCTTGCAGGGTTTTGCCCTCGCCGAGCATGTGGCCCTGGGTCAGGTAGACATCCAGATCTCCGTCGTTGTCGTAGTCGAACAGGGCGACGCCGCCGCCGAGGTTCTCGGCGAAGTAGAATTCCCCGGACATGCCGTTGAATTGGGTGAAACGCAGGCCGCGTGTGGCCGCCTCTTCGGTGAACAGCGGCGGGGCGGAAACGGCGGCAAGGGAAGTCAGGATAAGGGCAAAGGACAGGAATAGACGCATAGATCGGGGCTCTGGGGCAGGCGTAGCCGCTCCTGGGCCGGCTGAACCGGCGACAAGCGAACGGCGACAGGCAGCAGGTCGTTACAGCGTCTGATTATGATGCCAGCTTGGTCTGTGGGACAGCCCTCTGTATCAATTTCGGCCCATCACAGCCCACCAAGGCGGCGAACAGGCGTCGGTCAGACAGCACAGCCAGTCGTTCGTCCCGCTCCAGCCATTGCAGTGCCTGCCCGCTGGATTCGGCGCCGGTGATCTTGGCGGCGGCGGACAGGGAGGCCAGGTGGGGACGATCCGGACGCGGTTGCGGGCCGGGCTGGACGGCGTGAAAGTGGATCTCAGCCCGATGGGGGTCCGCAACAAGGGTAGCCAGATCCAGATTCGCCAGGGCGGCTTCGAACCATTCTCCCAGTTGGATCGCTTCGCTATTCGGCGCTTGCCGGGCAGTTTCCTCCGGGGTCAGCAGCCATCCTACCCGACGCAGCCCGTTTCCTAGGCGCTGGCTGCCGCTCCAATGGGCGAGCGGCACGGCCAGGATCAGGCCCGTGAGGGTGGGGGCCAGCCAGATCCCCAGTTGCGGTTCGAGCGCTAGTACCAGACCGGTGGCCAGAAGCCCCAGGGTGGTATAGACCCAGTAGCCGAACAGGCTGTCGGTCCAAGTCGTCTGGCCCCCGTGGCGGCGCTGGGTTTGCCAGCCGCTGTCCTTGCCGCGCAGGATCTCCAGCACCTGGCGACTTTGGATCAGCATCAACATGGGCGCGTAGAGGGTGGACAGCAGGGTCTCCAACAGGGTGCTTGCCAGCAGGCGCAGTCCACCCCCGGCGGCCCGGCGTCGCGTTGTATCGACCAAGGTCTCGATCAGGCCGAGGACTCGGGGAAAGAACAGCACCGTCAGGGAAAACCAGAACAGCGCCTGCATTCGTTCGGCGTCGAAGCGCGGCCAAGTCGGGAACAGTTGGAAACCCCCGCTGAAATATTCCGGACGAATCAGGTTGGCTTGCAGGGTGATGAGCAGGCCAAGCGCCAGCAGCGACAGCCA
This sequence comes from Chromatiales bacterium, assembly GCA_020445565.1. Taxonomy (GTDB): domain Bacteria; phylum Pseudomonadota; class Gammaproteobacteria; order JAGRCI01; family JAGRCI01; genus JAGRGI01. The sequence continues at coordinate 40,416 of JAGRGI010000087.1, read as the reverse complement.
CAAGGGCGAAGCCAGATAGCTCATAATGCCGATCAGAAAGTGGGTGCGGTTGGCCGCGTGCAGGCCGCGGGCGCCGATGACGCCTGCGTGTTGCAGGTTTCCCTGTGCCCAGCGACGGTCGCGGGCGGCCAGCTCGGCCAGAGCCGGTGGGCCCTGCTCGTAGGAGCCTGCCAATTGCGGCAGCATTCGCACGCCCCAGCCGGCCCGGCGCAGCAGGGCCGCCTCGACGAAATCGTGGGACAGGATCTCGCCGCCGATTGGTGCCGGCCCGCGCAGCCGGGGCAGGCCGCAGGCGCTGGCGAAGGCGGCAGTGCGGATGATGGCGTTGTGTCCCCAGTAGTTGCCGTCGTCTCCCTGCCAGGCCGCGGTTCCCCGTGCAACCACTGGGCCGTAGAGAAAGCCGGCGAACTGCTGCATGCGCGGCAGCAGTCCGTGGCCACCGATCAAGGCCGGAACGCTCTGTACCAGGCCCAGGCGTGCATTGCTCTGAATCTCCGCCACCATGGACAGTAGAGAATCGGCCGTCATGTAGCTGTCGGCGTCCAGCACTATCATGTATTCGTAACGCCCTCCCCAGTTTCCCACAAACTCCTGGATGTTGCCGGCCTTGCGTCCCTGGTTGTCATGGCGTCGCCGATACCAGACCGGCATCACCCCGCGCAGCTTGCGGCGAAGATGGTCGAAGGCGGCGGTTTCCTGTATCCAGATCTCGGGATTTTTGGTGTCGGAGAGCAGGAATATCTCAAATCCGGCGGCCAGTCCCCTGGCGTGCAGCTCCCAGGCCATGGCGCAGAGGGCGCCACTGGTGGAGGCGGCCGACTCGTTGTAAACCGGCATGAGCAGAGCGGTACGGTGCGTTGCTGGCGGATTGTGCGTGCGCGTGGGAGGCGAGAACAGCAGGCCGGCCAGGGAGGCACAGGCAGAAAACGCGATCCAGCCGAAGGTGAGCCCGAACAGACCGACCCAGAGGGCTTGCAGGGTAGTGACTGTCGCGCCGCTCATCACCAGCCACATCTGCCAGGTGGCGTAGGTTGTCAGTCCGCCGGTACACAAAGCGATAAACCAGCGCGCCAGGCGGGTTCGTATCCGGGATGGCTGGGCGGGTGCCTGCGGGGCACGTCTCAGGTCCTGGGTCGGCATCTCCAGCGGCTGACGCGGTGGAACGGCAGCCTCGCGAACGTTCGCGTTCATCGGCTCCACCGGTACAACCAGGTTTCCGCCCAGGGCTGCTCATCCAGCGTCAACATCAGGCGCAGTTCGGCAACATCGCTGTCGCCAGGATCGAATTCGAAACTCACCCGAAACCGGTTGGCCGAGTCCAGGCTGAGACGGTTGACGCGGGAGATTGCCCCGGCGCTGCTGCTCAACTCCAGAGCCGGCGAGCCGTTCCCGCCGCCTTCAAAATCGACCACGAACAAGCGTGCCCCGGCAACACTGCCGGCGCCGATGCGGGTGCCCGCCACGCGGGCCAGGGGGATATCGTCCGGCGGGTAGTCGGACCAGTGCAGGCGATAGCGATAGGCGTAGGCTGTGCCGGCCTGTAGCGGCTCTTTGGGGCGCCAGAGCACCACCACGTTGTCGTTGTATTCGGTGCGCGTGGGTATCTCCACCAATTCCACGGCCCCCGGCCCCCAGTCGCCCAGGGGTTCGACCCACAGGCTGGGACGTTTCTCATAGCGTGCCTCGGCGTCCTGATAGGCATCGAAGCCGCGTTGGCGTTGCACCAGGCCGAAGCCCTTGGGATTGGTGTCCTGAAACGACGACACTTGCAGGCGCACCGGATTGGCCAGGGGCCGAAAGATGCGCTCGCCGTTGCCGGCGATCATTTGCAGGCCGCCGGAATCGTGAACGGCGGAACGAAAGTCGTCGAAGCGGCTGCGATTGGCGGCGTCGAACAGAAACATGGAGGTCTGCGGGGCAATGCCGACCGTGTGCAGTTCGCGGCGTGGAAACAGACTCACCTCGGTCTCCATCATGGTGTCCACCCCCGGCGTGATGTCGAAGCGGTAGGCGCCAACCACCGAAGGGCTTTCCAGCAGGGCATGCACCACCAGATGGGTAGCGTTGGCGCTGGGGCGTTCGATCCAGAAACGCGAGAAGCGAGGAAATTCCTCACCTTCGGCGGCGCCGGTGGCTACCGACAGGCCGCGGGCGGACAGGCCATACAATTGCCCCCTGCCCACGGCCCGCAGATAGCTGGCGCCCTGAAATACCAGGAACTCGTCCATCACGTCCGGCCGGTTCAGGGGATAGCGCACCCGGAAACCGCTGAAGAACAGGCCGGATAGTCCGCTCAGGTCCACACCTGTCTGGCTGCTGTCGAACAGCTCCGGTTCGAAGGCGATGGGTACGACTTGGCCGTCTTCCACCAGATTGATTTCAACCGGAGCCTGGTAGAGAAAGCCCGGAGGCAACAGATCCAGGGTGAAACCACGTCGCTGTTCGGCCCAGATCTGCCTGTCCGGGCGAAATCGCAGGGCGCGGAAGGCGTCGTAGTCGAGGTCTTTGAGCGCCTGCGGCAGCGATGCCTTGGGCGGGTGGTATTTCTGCCCCGCCAGGCCCCGTGCCAGTTCCAGCAGGGTCTCGCGGCTGAACGGGGTGTCTTGCTGTCGTTCCGCGGCGACACTGGCTGGTACGGAAAGCGCCGCGCACCAGAGGAGAAAGATGAGTACAAGCAATTGAATAAAGGGACTATTCACAAACCGCTCCACGCCACGGGTGTGACGCTGCCAAGTTGGCCAAGATGCAAATAGTCGGCACAGCAATTGCCATGCCGGAGAAGTGCGTTACTGAGACGATCCCTTTGTTATGGTTACCAGCCGGTCCACGGCCGATACGCTGGCAAGCTGTTCCGTGCCGTCCGGCCATCGAACCTGCAAGGACTCGATTTCGGTGGCCGGGCCGAGGCCGAAGGTCACCGGCAGTTCGACCTGCGAGAGATAACCCCGGCTGGGCATCACCAGGCGGCGCTGCTCGATACCGTTGGCGCGGAGCCGGATCTCGGCGCCGATGCCGTCCTGATTGGGGCCGTCCGACTGCAGGCGGACACGAAGCCAATGATTGCCGGTTTGCTGCTCGTTGCGCAGCAACAGCGGGTGTCCACCGTTTTGGGTCAGCAGCAGGTCCAGGTCGCCGTCGCCATCAATGTCCGCATAGCTGACGGCGCGGCCGACGATGGGTTCGCCGAGATCGCCCGGGTCCGCCACGGCCTGAAAGCTGGCCGCGCAATCGGGGCCGCAGTTCCAGAAGAGTTGGGCCGGCTGGCGATAGCTCTGGCTGGGCTGAACCTTGGCGATCTCTTCCTCCAGGTGACCGTTGGCCTGAACGAAATCGAGCCGACCGTCCAGGTCGTAGTCCAGGAACAGCACACCGAAACTCAGCGCCTGACGGGACGCCGGGCCGATACCTTCGACGATGGCCTCGTCCGCCAGTGGAAGTTCGCCCGCCTGGGTGACGTAAAGAGAGGTCATCTCGTTGGCGAAGTTGCCGATGGCGATGCCGAAGTCGCCGTCATTGCGATAATCGGCACCGTCCGCCCCCATGGCGCCGGTGGCGACGCCGTTGCGGTCATAGGCAAGGCCGGCCAGCACGCCTTCCTCCACGAAACCCTGATCGGTGTTGCGAAACCAGAAATTGCCCACGGTATCGTTGGCGACCAACAGATCCGGGCGCCCGTCCTTGTTCAGATCGGCGGCCAGGACCGCCAGCGCCTTGCCCGCCGGGTTTCCGCTGGCCGGGTTGTCCACCTGGATGCCTGATTCGGCGGACACGTCGGTAAAGTACCCGTCGCCATCGTTGCGGTAGAGCAGACTGTGGCTGCCGCCGAAGGCCGTGGGCGGCCCGTAGGCGCGGCCGATGCCGGTAAGGCGGAAGTCCACGCCGAAATCGGTCTCCCGGCTCCATTGCACGTAGTTGGCGACGAACAGGTCCAGGTCGCCGTCGCCATCGTAATCAAAAAAGGTCGCCGAGGTGCTCCAGGCGGTATCGGGGCCGGCAACGCCGGCCTGTGCCGTCACGTCGGTGAAATGTCCGTCGCTGTCGTTGCGCATGAGACGGTTGGCTCCCAGGTTGGTCAGAAATACGTCCTGGTCTCCGTCGGCGTCATAGTCCGCCACGGCCACGCCCATGCCGTAGGCAGGCGTCTCCAGGCCCGAACCCTGGGAGACATCCTCGAAGTTGCCCTTGCCGTCGTTGCGATAGAGGGCATTGCCGGGGCGCGGCTCATCGCCATAATCGCCGTTCGGCCAATGGTCGGAGTTGACCAGCAGCAGATCCATGTCGCCATCGCTGTCGTAATCGAAAAAGGCGACGCCGCTGCCCATGGTCTCCGGCAAAAGCCGTTCGCCCTGGGCTCCGTTGCGATGGATAAAGCCGATGCCGGCCGCCTGGGTCTGGTCGGAGAAGCGCACCGTCGGTGCCTGACCGCCGGTAGGGCCGCTCTTTGGCGCGGCTACCGGGGTCTGGTCCACCGGCGGCTTGGACGGCTCCTCTTTCTTGAGCAGCCAGTAGAGGGAACCGGCGAACGCCGCTAAGACGACAATAAACAGGACGGAGCGTCGGAACGCGCGGCCAATGACTTGTTCGGAAGCAGGCATAGTCGAAGGGGGGGCGGAAGAAACTTCCCGCAGTGTATCCTGAAGCGCGCAACCAGCCTTGATCTGGATCGCCGGGGAGGGATTGGAGCGGGTGATGGGAATCGAACCCACGTTAGTAGCTTGGGAAGCTACAGTTCTACCATTGAACTACACCCGCAATGGCGGCGATTTTATGCAAGCCGCACGAAGCAGGCAATAGCATTGTACGTGCTCAACGCAAAACCACCTGGGCTTCGTGCTCCTTCATCTGGGACAGCCAGTTTTTGCGTTTGACCTTGACCAGCACGGTGTCTCCGGGGCTCTTGTCCTGGAGGTGGATCTTCACATCGGCATAGCTCTTCACCAGGCTGTCGTCCAGCCCCACGATCAGGTCGCCTTCCTCCAGGCCGGCATCCTTGGCGCCGCTCTGGTCGGCGAAGCCCTTCATGATCACCCCCTCGTCGGCATTTTCCAGATACACGCCCAGGCGGCCGCTGGCGGGAAGTGGTTTCGGATCGGCGAATAGCAGATAGTCGGCCGCCTGCGGGTCCGGCCGGTCATCGTTGGAGCTGAGCACGATGGCAAAATCGGCTCCGGTCCGTCTGGCCACCCGCTTGGGTATGCCGTCACCGTAGGCAATGTGCCCGGAGCCGGCGAATACCACCAGGGTATGATCCGGGTGGTTGTTCAGGAATTTTGCGGCACGGGAGGCCATGCCTTCGTCCCAGAGAAGCTGCACATTTTCGAAGTTCTCGAAAGAGCGCCCCTTCATGGGGTGCTGGTCGAAGACCTGTCGCAGTCGCTCGCGATAGGCATCGTCGTTGCGGTCGATTTCTGACTCTGGTGGAATTCTCGCGCGCTGGTCCGCGTCGAGGGCGTCGAAACCTTCGCGCCCCACGGTGCGTGTGATCTCGGCCTCCAGGTTGAGAGCGATCACCGGGATGGCGTGTTTGCGTGCATAATCGAGTATCGGGCGATACAAGCGGTAGTCGAAACGCCAGCGGTCGTAGTATTCGCTGCGGCGAATCAGCTCGGCCTCGTCGATGCGGCCGGCGATGTAATCATCAAGTACATTTTGGAAGGGCTGTTGGAACCATTCCACGCCAATGGCGATCCTGGGGTGTATGGTATGGAGTTTTTGCAGCACTTCGAGTTGGTTGAGATGATGTTCCAGTCGATCATGGGTCTCGCCCACGAAGACCACCCGTTTGGCCGCCAGATCGGCGGTGAATGCGTCCAGGCCACGCAGGCTGTTCAGCGGCAGGGTCATCACGCCGCCGCTGGCAGTCGGCTGCTGTGAGGCGCCGGCCCGCACCGAGTCGGGTCCGATGGAGCAGGCGGTCAGCAGGGTAGCGGCAGCCAAGATCGAGGCCAGCCTGGACAAGGAGCAGGTTTTTCTCATAGGGTTCGACTCCACCGACATCCACACGACATTTTCAAAACTGACAGGCCCAGGCCATGCAGGTTCCCTCTCTGATCCTTGCCTTCGCGTTGGTTTGGCTCGCTATGCCGATGGCGCGGGCCGACAGTACGCCCCACCACGAACTCGATGTGCGTATCGATCCGCAGGGCCATATTCGTGCCAGCGACCGGATCACGTTCGACGGGACAAAAGTACGCGATTTGCTGGTGCGTCTTGCCCCAACGTTGAAGTTCGAGGACATGCAGGGGCAAGTGGCCGTCGAACGCCTGGGTACCGAACAGGGTGGCTCCAGGGTAGTGTATCGACTGTACTCCGAACAACCGTTCTCTGAGCTTCGCGTACGCTATTTCGGACAAATCGAAACCGAGCGCAACGATGGTCTGAGCTGGGATGGCGGCGATGGCTGGTACCCGGATACCGGCGCGGATCTGCTTCGCTTCCGCCTGCGGGTGGAAAAGCCCGACTCCTGGGACGTTATCAGCCAGGGAGAGAGAGAAGATGCGGATGGAGCGGTTCTATGGACCGAAAATCACCCTCAGGACACCATCTATCTCATCGCAGGCCCCTTTGTGCGAAGCGTTCGCAACGGTCCGAGCGCGCGCGCGGAAGCCTATCTGCGCAGCAATGACCCGGCACTGGCGGCACGTTACCTGGATGTAACGGAATACTACTTGTCTGCCTACGCCAGGCTGATCGGCCCCTATCCCTATGCCAAGTTCGCCGTGGTGGAAAACAACGCAGAGACTGGCTACGGCATGCCCTCCTTTACCTTGCTAGGGCAGCGGGTGATTCGGCTGCCGTTTATCCTGCACAGTTCCTACCCACATGAAATCCTGCACAACTGGTGGGGGAACGGTGTCTATGTCGATTTTCGGGGCGGCAATTGGAGTGAAGGGTTGACGGCCTATCTGGCCGACCACTGGATTCAGGAGCAATCCGGCAAGGGGGCCGCGTACCGGCGTGATGCGCTCAAGCGCTATGCCGACTACGTCTCCGCCGGGGAGGATTTCCCAATCCGACGATTTGTCAGCCGCCACAACGACGCTACCCAGGCGGTGGGTTATAGCAAGACGCTGATGGTCTTCCATATGCTGCGCCGACTCTTGGGCGATGAACTTTTCATCGACGGTCTGCGGCGGTTCTACCAGCAGTACCGCTTCCGCTTCGCCTCGTTCGACGATCTGCGACGTGCCTTCGAGCACGTATCGGGCAGAGACCTGAAAGCGTACTTCTCCCAATGGATCGAGCGCAGCGGTGCGCCGGATCCGGTTCTGGTCGGTGTGAGCGTGCGTCGCCAGGGCGATGAGTATGTACTGGAAGGCGAGTTGGTGCAGCGCCAGGGCGGCACCCCCTATCAATTGGCGCTTCCCCTGGCGATTACCTTGGATGGGGAGTCCCTGGCGGAGATGCGGATCGTGCAATCCGACCGGCGCCGGACGGCGTTCCGTTTCAGCCTCCGGCAACGTCCCATACGCGTGGATATGGATCCGCGCTTCGATCTGTTTCGCCGGCTGGCCGCCGATGAGCTGCCGGTAACCCTGGGTCGGCTGTTCGGGGCGTCAGAGGCCGTTGCCGTGCTGCCATCCCAGGCCGACGCCAGCTTCCGGGATGCTTACCTGCGCCTTGCCAAGGGCTGGCAGCGGCGCTATCCGGGGCTACGTTTGATCGACGACCGAAGCGTGGATCAACTGCCGACAGAGGTGCCCGTATGGGTGCTGGGTAAAGAGAATCGATTTGCGGCCGATGTAATGGAAAAGCTGGTACAACAGGATACGAACCTGGCAGGATCGTCTATGCTGGTGGGCGAAGTAAGCCTTACCCTGGCGGATGTGAGTCTGGCTGCTGCCACGGCGGATCGGGACGCCGCCGCCTTGGGTATCGTGCAAGGTCTATCGCCGGCCGCCGTGGATGCGCTGGCGCGCAAGCTGCCCCACTACGGCAAATACAGCCTGTTGCTTTTCGAAGGCGACAGTGCCCGTAATGTCTTCAAGCGCGAGTGGACGATAGAGGACTCGGCGGCTATCCACCAATTGGGCAGCTCGCGCCACGCTATGGCCGAGTTACCAGAGGAGCACGCCCTGGGTGGGTCTGAAGTTCGATCTGTTTCACAATAATGGTAGCAAAAATCGCTATTTTTGAAGTTTTCCTGTTGCTATTGGTTAGGTTTGCGCTATAACCCTATGAAAATCTGATACCGTTTGCCCGTCTCGTACTGGCTGGAACACGCCACGTGCGTAGGGCGGCAAAGGTTGGGCGGATTCCGGATACCGCAACATGAGCATGACACCAAGCGCCTTATTCGCTGTCGTAGGAGGCAAATCCGTGGTTCGAGCCTCGTCGGCAATCGTGCTGGCCGCCGCTATCGGCCTGACTCACCTCATGGCCGTTGCCGAGGACAGCGTTGATTCCGGGGCAAAGACCCTTGCCGAGCAGCGGGCTGCCTTCCTTGAGGCCGAAAAGGCCCTGCTCCGAGGTGATCACGAGCGATTCAGCAAACTCAAGGAAGAGTCCAGTGACTACGTTCTGTATCCTTACCTCGAATACTGGGAACTGCGCCGTTACCTGTCGCAAGCCAGCTCGGACGATGTGGACAATTTCATCAAACGTTTTCCCGATACCCCCATGGTGGACAACCTGCGTTCTGCCTGGCTGCGACTGCTGGCCCGGCGCGAACAATGGGCGGAGTACCTGAAGTTCCACAAACCGACCCGCAACACCTCCGCGCAGTGCCGTGAATTGCTGGCGCTGATCAAGACCGGTAAGGCAGGGCGGGCTTATCCGCGTGTGAAGAAACTTTGGTTGGTCGGCCATTCCCAGCCGCGCGCCTGCGACCCTTTGTTCACGGCCTGGCGGGATGCCGGCCACCTCAATTCCGACCTGGTCTGGCAGCGGATCTCCTTGAGCATGAAAAAGGGTAACGCCGGGCTGGCCCGCTATCTGGCCGGATTCCTGGAAGACAAGGATCGCCACTGGGTGGACCTCTGGCGCGAGGTGTACAAGAAACCCAAACGCATTCTCGACTTTGCGCGTTTTCGTGGTTCTCATCCGATGCGCGAAGCCATTTTGGTGTACGGCGTCGAACGCCTCGCCCGCAAGGATGCCTTGGACGCCGTGCACAGTTGGAAGAAGTTGCAAAAGCGTTACCGCTTCACCCCGGCGCAGCGCATCGAAGTCGATCGTGCCATTGTGCTGCGCATGGCTCGCAGTGACCATCCCGAAGCAGTGGAGGCGTTCCGTGCCTTATCTGCTGAGGCGTTGGACGACGAAATCCATGAATGGCGAGTACGCAGCGCTTTGCAGGCGGGCGACTGGAAGCAGGCGCTGGAGTGGATCAAGTCCTTGCCGGATGCCATGGCGCAATCGGAACGTTATCGTTACTGGCGCGGTCGTTGTCTGGAGGAGCTGGGCCAGCCTCACGGCGCCCGCAAATACTTCGCGGGGCTTTCCCTGGCGCGGAGTTATTACGGTTTTCTGGCCGCCGACCGGCTGGGGGTGGGGTATCGTATCGACCATGAACCGCTGCCCGTGACAGAAAGCGAGGTGGAGGCCCTGAAGCGCATACCCGGCATGGGGCGCGCTTACGAGTTGTTGCAGTTGGATCGCACGCTGGATGCACGGCGCGAATGGCGCGACGCCATTGCCGACATGAACAAACGCCAACTCATGCGGGCGGCCAAGCTGGCACACAGCTGGCAGTGGCATGACCGGGCCATTGCCACCGTTGCCAAGGCCCACCATTGGGACGATCTGGACACACGGTTTCCGCTTGCCCATGCCCAGCGGGTATCCGAGCAGGCAGGCAAGCGCGGCCTGGATGTGGCCTGGGTGTTCGCTCTGTTGCGCCAGGAGAGTGCTTTTGCGGAAGACGCCCGTTCTCCCGCCGGGGCCATGGGTCTGATGCAGTTGATGCCCCGCACGGCAAAGAGCGTGGCCAAGGAGCTGAAAACGCGCCTGCACAGCAAGAACGATCTGCTATCGGCCGACCTCAATATTCGTCTGGGCACCGCCTATCTGCGCGGCGTCTATGACCGTTTCGATGACAACATGGTTCTGGCTACGGCGGCCTACAATGCCGGGCCTCATCGGGTTAGCTCCTGGTTGCCTGAACAGGGCGAGATGGCCGCGGACGTCTGGGTGGAATCCATACCTTTCCGCGAAACCCGGGACTATGTCCGCCGTGTACTCACCTACACCGCGATATACGAACAGCGCCTCGGCCGCACGCCAACCCGTTTGCAGGAACGTATGCATTCGATCGGCAAGGCCGCCAAGCGCATAACCCAGGCGGACGTGCTAAACGCCATCAAGGCGGGGTGAGCTGAGTCATCGACAATTGAAAACCCGCCAGCCGGCGGGTTTTCAATTTTGATTTCAGAGACCGTCAGGCCTGGCCGGCGTTGTGTTTCTGGAGGTGATCCAGCAGGCTCTCCATACCGCCGCGCCGTATGATCGATGCGAAGTTCGAACGATAGTTCTGCACCAAGCTCACGCCGTCGATCTTGAAATCGTAGAGCAGCCAGCGATCGTCCTTGCGATGCATGGCAAAGGCCACGGGAATGGGGGGGCCGCCGCCCTGATCGATCTCCAGCTTCACCAGATTGGTCCGATCACTGGGCTGCACGCTGCCCGGCAGGTAGTTGACGGTTTGCCCGGTGTAGGCGGAGAGGGCGGTTCCATAGGTCCTCATCAGCAATACCTTGAACTCGTCCTCGAACTGCTGGCGCTGCACATCAGTGGCGTTTCGCCAGTATTTACCCAGCACGGAGCGTGATACCGCGTCCATATCCACGTGTGGCAGAACGATTTCTTCCACAAGGTTGTAGATGCGATCGGGGTTTTTCTCAATCTCCGCCTTATCGCTCTGCAGGCGAGCGAGTACATCCTCGACAGCCGTCTTGACCACGTCGTGAGGCGATTCGCTGTCGGCGATGGCGACCCCGGCGAAAAACCACGAAAGCAAAAACGCCAAACTGATTGACGCCAAAGAAGATGTTCTTACCACAAATGCCTCCTGATCGTTGGATCGGCTTGGCCTGAAGTCGGGCGACTCACGGTCGACAGTCGGTTCCGGTTCGAAATTTCCGGATCGATGAGCCTGCCGCAGATGCTCGATAGTATATCTGCTTTGCCTGGTACTGCGTGAGTTGCAGACTTTGGCGCCCAAGCCACGGATGTCAAGGGAGTTTTTCGGAAAAAATAGGCCATCTCGCATATACTTGAGCAATGATGGCTATCCGCACCCGCTTGCCTCTGATTATCCCGCTGATGTTGGCAGGCGCCTGTGGCCCGCTTCACGCTCAGGAAATGCATGTCGAGGGAAACAACCCATTGGTAACCATGATGTGGACCATGGCGGACATCATGGGGTTGCTGAAAGACAACGCTTCGCCCCAAGGCATGCCCTTTATGGGCAATGGCTGGTCGGGCAATCCCATGGGAACGATGATGAACCCCATGAGCGCCTGGCCCTATGCGGGCGCCATGCCGGGGATGGGAATGATGCCGGGCATGAACTCCATGCCCGGTATGGGGGCGATGCCAGGGATGCCCGCAATGCCGAACTGGTCCAACTTCGCCAATCTGCCCAATCAGCAGGCCGGTCAGGCGTGGAACCGATTTCTCTCGGCCATGCCACAGGGCAAGGGCATTGGTCCGGCCTATCCCAACACAGAGTTCGGCAATCTCGACGGACTTTGGCAGAGCGACAATGGTGAGCTGCTCGCCATCAAAGGCAGTCAATTTCGCATCCAGGCCGGCGATAACCGAAGCGGTGGCGAGATCCATACCCAGGGCGATCGCATGATCCTGCGCAACCAGGAGTCAGGCATAGCCAGACAATACGAGTATTTGCGCAACAGCAAGGTTCTGGTCATGCGTGGCGAGGATGGTCAGACATTGGTCTTTCACCGTTTGGGGCGGGGTGGCGCCGGCGGTTCGCCCGGCTACGGAGGCGACACGACCTACCCGTAAGGATATGCGATCGCAGGAGGTTCTGCTGTGGGCAAGTGTGGATGGCCCAATTTCACGTTCATTGCCGTTTACGTTCAGACTCGCATCAAACAAGCCTGTAACCTGCGGTGTAGCGACATGCACCCTATCCACGTTTTGGCCTACTCCGACGCCCCGGTGTTGGCCAGGGCGCGAAAGCGGCTCTTAGCGTCTTGGTGGCGCGTTAGTACTCCTTGACGGCGCGCTGGCGCCGAACCCTCTACCCGCTCAAGCCTTCAGCTTGCGGTAGCGGATACGGTGCGGTTGGTTGGCCTCGTCCCCCAGCCGACGCTTGCGGTCCTCTTCGTAGTCGGCGTAGTTACCTTCAAACCATTCCACCTTCGAGTCGCCCTCGAAGGCCAGGATGTGTGTGGCGATACGGTCCAGGAACCAGCGATCGTGGGAGATGACCACGGCGCAACCGGGGAAGGCGAGCAATGCCTCTTCCAGTGCGCGCAGTGTTTCCACGTCCAAGTCGTTGGTAGGCTCGTCGAGCAGCAAGACGTTACCGCCGGATTTCAACAGCTTGGCCAGGTGCACGCGATTGCGCTCGCCGCCGGACAGGTCGCCGACGCGTTTCTGTTGGTCCGACCCCTTGAAGTTGAAGCGGCCCACATAAGAGCGGGAACTCACCTCGTAGGTGCCCACGACGATAGTGTCGTGGCTGTCGGAGATCTCTTCCCATACCGTCTTGTTAGCGTCCAGGGTGTCACGGCTTTGATCCACATAGGCCAATTGCACGGTCTTGCCGACATTGATCTCGCCTTTGTCCGGCGCTTCGCTGCCGGTGATCATTCGGAACAGGGTGGTTTTGCCTGCGCCGTTGGGGCCGATGACACCGACGATGCCGCCGGGTGGCAGGGCGAAGTTCATCCCCTCGTAGAGCAGTTCGCCACCGAAACCCTTGGCAACGTCAAGGGCCTCGATGACCTCATTGCCCAGGCGCGGCCCGGGCGGGATGTAGAGTTCGTTGGTCTCGTTGCGGGCCTGGAATTCGCGCGACTGCATCTCTTCGAAACGGGCCAGTCGCGCCTTGCTCTTGGCATGGCGACCCTTGGGGTTGGAACGTACCCATTCCAGCTCCGACTTCATGCTGCGGATATGGGCGGCCTGCTCGCGTTTCTCCTGCTCCAGACGGGTTTCTTTCTGGTCCAGCCAGGAGGAATAGTTACCCTCCCAGGGAATGCCGTGACCTCGGTCCAGTTCCAGTATCCAGCCGGCCACGTTGTCGAGGAAATAGCGATCGTGGGTGACCGCGATGACGGTGCCGGGGAAGTCATGAAGGAAGCGTTCCAGCCAGGCGACGGATTCGGCGTCGAGATGGTTGGTGGGTTCGTCCAGCAAGAGCATGTCCGGCGCCGACAGCAACAAGCGGCACAGGGCCACGCGGCGTCGCTCGCCGCCTGAGAGCTTGGTCACGTCCGCATCCCAGGGGGGCAGGCGCAGGGCATCGGCGGCCACTTCCAGTTTGTGGTCCAGGTTGTGGGCATCAGCGGCCTGGATGATGTTTTCCAGGCGTGCCTGCTCGGCCGCCAGGGCGTCGAAATCCGCATCGGGTTCGGCATAGGCGGCGTACACCTCGTCGAGGCGCGCCATGGCCTGTTTCACCTCCCGCAGCCCGTCTTCGACATTGCCGCGCACGTCCTTGGCGGGGTCCAGGGAGGGCTCCTGAGGCAGATAGCCGATGTTGATGCCGGCCTGGGGCCGTGCCTCGCCATTGTAGTCCTTGTCCACACCGGCCATGATACGCAGCAACGTGGACTTACCGGAACCGTTCAGACCCAATACGCCGATCTTGGCGCCTGGAAAGAAAGAGAGGGAAATGTCGCGCAGAATTTCGCGTTTGGGCGGTACGACTTTGCCCACCCGGTTCATGGTGAAGATGTATTGCGCCATGGTGATTCAGTCCTGAGGGGAGTGAGGGCGCGATTCTCGCATATTTCACGGTGAGGCTTCACGGCCGCTGGCGGAGTTTGTCGGCGCATCCGGGCAGTGAATCCCCCCGGATTGCCTGTGTCATTGAGGAGAAGCTCTTGGCAACGATCGGTAAACTTGTTGTGCTCCTGATTGCCGTGGCAGTGCTGCTGCTGGTGGTGGCACTGCTGCGAAACGCCCCTTCGTTCAGTGCCCCTCCTGGTTTGGGGCCGCGACTGCTCGCCTACCTGTCCACCAATGTGGCGGAAACCAGCGACGATTCCGTCTATCCCGAATTGCGTACTCCGGTTTGTGCGGAACAAGCCTCGCAGGTGCTCGCTGCGGTTGAGCAAGTGGCTCGGTCCATGGGGTGGGGGCAGATCGAAAGAGCGGATAACCGCCTTACGACGGTCATCACCACGCCGCTATGGCGCTTCAAGGACGACATGGCGATAAGCACGCAGACGACGCCCGGTGCGGGAACCCGTCTGCATCTGCGATCCGCCTCCCGCGTTGGGCGCGGCGATCTGGCGGCCAACAGTGCCTACATCATGTCCATGTTGAGTGGCTTGAAATCCATGGGTATTCGCTGCCAACAGTGACCGCTGTCACTTTTCCAGCAGTCGGGGCATCAGTTCCACCATGTTGCAGGGACGCGTGCGGTAGTCCAGCTGGTGGCGAATGATCTTGTCCCAGGCGTCCCGGCAGGCCCCGGATGAACCCGGCACGCAAAACACGAAGGTGCCGTTGGCGACGCCGGCCAGCGCCCGCGATTGCAGGGTGGAGGTGCCGATGGTCTCGTAGGAGAGCATCCGAAACACCTCGCCGAAGCCGTCCACCACCTTGTCCAGCAGGGGCAGCACTGCCTCCGGGGTGCCGTCGCGCCCGGTGATGCCGGTGCCGCCGGTGGTTACTACTGCCTGAATGTCGCGGTCGGCGATCCACTGCGAGACCGCGGCGCGGACCTGATAGATGTCGTCGGGTACGATGCGTTTGTCGGCCAAACGGTGACCTGCCTCGGTCACGCCCTTGACCAGGACTTGTCCGGATTTGTCGTCTGCTTCCGTGCGGGTGTCGGAGACGGTCAGCACGGCAATGTTCAGAGGAATGAGTTCGCGTTCGGTCATGGCGGTTACCAGCGGTTGGATCACTGGGTGGCTATGTTACAACGCGGCTATCCGTTTCTGGGATCGTCCTGGTCATCCAACGTGGATTTCGCGGCGTCGCGTACCGCCTTGTGTTCATCCATCAGGCGGGCCTCGATGAGCGTCTGTGCTTGCGGGTGGCCACTGCTGTTCAGGTAGTGAATACCGTCGATGCGAATATGCGGTTCCGGGTTTTCGATCAAGGTGCGCAGCAGATCGAAATGTCCGGCCAGTTTCTCTGGCGGGATCGTCTCCAGTACCGCGTCCAGGCCCAAACGCATCGGAAGGGAGGTGTCCTTGTCGGCGAGCATTGGCAGCATGATGGCGAGTAAGTCGGTATCTTTGGCCAGCCGTGTCTCCAGTTCCGACAATTGCTGGGTCTCGATCAGGTGGCCAATGTATTTCCGCCACCCCTCGCTCGTTCCGGCAAGCCCGCTCCAGTCTGCGAGTTCTTTAGGTGATAGGAGACCGCTGAAGTGAAAATCCCCAATCCGGGTCCAGGGGACCGAGCGTACGCCCCGGCTCTGTGCCTCCTCCGGGTGATTGGCCAGATTGATGACGTGCAGGCGGCCGATCTGTCCGGACTTCACCAAGTCGGCAAGTCCGGTAAGAACCTTGGGGCAGTGAGGGCAGCCCGGTGCGAGCAGCAGCAGGGCGTCAGGTGGCGGGCGGGATTCGCTCATATGGCTGAACAAGCCCCGCGCAGGGCGCGGATGCTTGTCGGTTGACACCGTTTACGCCGGTTGCAGCCGGAATCCGCGCAGGGAGCGGGCGAAGTCCGCCAGGGCCTGGATGCCGGTGGCTTCAGCGCGTTGACACCAATCCTGCAGAGACCGAAGCAGCTGCTCCTGGTTATTGCTGGTGCGTTCCCAGACGTCCTGCAACTGCTGGCGAAATTGCACCACAGTGCGCAGGCGGTGGTAGCGCTCCAGCACTGCGCTCAATCTTTCCTTGGTGTTCAGATCCACAGCCTCCTGTCCCTTCAGCAGCAGTTGCCGGCATTGTTTGAGCGCCCGCCCCCAACTGCGGTCCGCGCGGGCCAGTTCCTGGCGCAGTACGGGGGAGACCACCTGTTTGGCGTAGTTGGCGGTCACGTCCAGCCGGGCGACGATGACGGCGCGCAAGGTTTCCATGTCCACCCGCGTTATACCGGGGAGGATTACCGGGCGGGGGGCTGTCTTACGTACCTTGGCCAAGCCCAGGACGCTGAGCAGTCGGATGTAGAACCAACCGATGTCCAGTTCCCACCAGCGCGATGAAAACCGGGCCGAGGAAGGGTAGGCATGGTGATTGTTGTGCAATTCTTCGCCGCCGATCCACAGGCCCCAGGGGCTGACATTGGTGGCTCGGTCGCGGGACTCGAAGTTGCGATAGCCCCAGAAGTGCCCGATACCGTTGATCACACCGGCGGCCCAGAAGGGTATCCAGAGCAGTTGAATGGCCCAGATGGTGATGCCCGCGACACCGAACAGCAGCAGGTCGATGAGCAGCATCAGGACCAGACCTTTGCCGCTGTGGGCGGAGTAAACGTGGTTCTCCAGCCAGTCATTGGGTGTGCCGTGACTGTATTTGGCGATGGTCTCGGCATTGTCGGCCTCGCCGCGATAGAGTTCCGCGCCTTGCCAAAGTACCTTGCGGATGCCGAACACGGCGGGACTGTGCGGGTCGCCCTCACGGTCGGAGTAGGCATGGTGTTTGCGGTGGATGGATACCCAGTCGCGGGTGACCATGCCGGTGGTAAGCCACAGCCAGAAGCGGAAGAAGTGGCTGACCAGCGGGTGCAGATCTATGGCACGATGCGCCTGATGGCGGTGTAAATAGAGCGTCACCGAGGCAATCGTGATCTGGGTAAGAATCACGGTGGCGATCACGTAACCACCTAGGGATAAGTCGAGAATACCGTCGAGCATTTCGTCTCCGTGCCCTCTGAGCAGGGCCGCAGTTGGGGAATTGCGCAGCTCGCCGGCTGCGCAGATGTTCCGGTGTCGGCTTTGCCTACCTAAGACTATAGGTCAGCCGCGTCCAAGGTATGAAAACGCAAGTCCCATACCTGGTGTCCCAGGCCCAGACCGCGGCGTTCAAATTTGGTTTGCGGCCGGGGGGCGGGGGGCGGCAAAAAGCCCCCCTGGGCAACATCATTGCGGAAATCAGGTCGGGCGCTGAGCTTTTCAAGCATCCACTCGGCATATTCCTGCCAGTCGGTGGCGAGGTGAAAGTGCCCGCCGGCCCGCAGGCGCGAGTGCACCAGATCCAGCAGCCGGGTATCGACAATTCGCCGTTTGTGGTGTCTTGTCTTCGGCCAGGGGTCGGGGAACCAGAGCAAGACCTCATCCAGGCAGGCCGGTGCCAGGGCCGTTTCAAGCACCTGAAGGGCGTCACCGCGAAATACCCGCACATTGTCCAGCCCTTTGGCACCGACCCGATGCAGCAACTGGCCGACACCTGGGCCATGCACCTCGACACCGAGGAAATCGCGCTCCGGGTGTTGCCCGGCGAGCAGAGACAGTGCCTCGCCGTTGCCGAAACCGATTTCCAGGGTGCGAGGCGCCGAACGCCCGAAGACCTCTTCCAGATCCAGGGGCGTGTCCATGGGCAGGTTCAGGCCATAGCGTGGCCAAAGCGTGTCCAGGGCCTTGGTCTGGGCGGCGGTCATGCGCCCTTGCCGCAGCACGAAGCTGCGAATCGGACGATGCCCCGGAGAGTCGCTTGGCTGGTTCAGAAAAAAGTCCCGTCCAGGGGCGATGAGGCGGAGGCGAAACGCTTGCGCGGCATGCGGCCGGCGAGAAAGGCCTCGCGGCCGGCCTCAATAGCCTTTTTCATGGCCGAGGCCATCAACACCGGGTGCTTGGCCGCGGCGATGGCGGTGTTCATCAGAACGCCGTCACAGCCCAATTCCATCGCCACGGCGGCGTCGGAGGCCGTGCCCACGCCGGCATCGACCAGGATGGGAACCTGCGCCTGCTCGACAATGGTGAGGATGTTGTAAGGGTTGCGGATGCCCAGCCCGGAGCCGATAGGCGCAGCCAGGGGCATCACCGCCACGCAGCCCATTTCCTCCAGCCGTTTGGCGATGATGGGATCGTCGTTGGTGTAGACCATCACCTTGAAGCCGTCGCTGACCAGGGTCTGTGCCGCTTCCAGGGTGGCTGTGATGTCCGGGAACAGGGTCTTTTCGTCACCCAATACCTCCAGTTTGACCAGGTCGTGGCCACCCAGCAGTTCCCGCGCCAGACGGCAGGTTCGAACCGCGTCGGCGGCGGTGTAGCAGCCGGCGGTATTGGGCAGAATGGTATACCGATCTGGTGGGATGACATCCAGAAGATTGGCTTCGTCGGGGTTCTGGCCGATGTTGGTGCGGCGAATGGCCACGGTGACGATCTGGGCCCCGCTGGCCTCGATGGCGCGGCGGGTTTCCTCCATGTCTTTGTATTTGCCCGTGCCTACCAGCAGGCGCGAGTGGTAGTCGACACCGGCGATGGACAGGGAATCGTTTGGGGTAGGGGGCAGGGATTCAGCCGGAGTGGACATAGGGATGATTGGCTCCGCTTTGAGGATGACAGGTCAGGCTCAGCCGCCGCCTATGGCGTGCACGATTTCCACCCGGTCTCCAGGTGCAAACTGATGTTGCGGGTAGTGGCTGCGCGGCAGGATGTCGAGATTGACTTCCATGGCGACGCGTTTTCCGCCGAGTTCCAGCAACTCAATAAGGCCCGCGGCGGTGACGCCATCGGGTACCTCGCGGCGTTCGCCATTGAGGACGATTTCCATAGGCATTGTACCGTTGCGTTTCGTGACCGAAGATTCGGGCTAGATTGTACACGATAGTGCGTGAAAAGCGCGGCAACCGCGGTTGAGAGAATGACAAGCGAACAGACCGACGTCATTTCGCCGGCTATGGCCCCCACCCTGGACAGAATGTTCGTGGAACGGATCCGGCGCAGTCCCGATACCGTTGCCTATATCAGCCACCACAAGGACGCAGGCGGCTGGGTGGAGACTTCATGGCAGGATATGGGGCGGCGCATCGGCCGCTGGCAGGTTTCGTTGGCGCGCGAGGGGCTGGCCAGCGGTGACCGGGTTGCCCTTTTGCTGCGCAACGGAGAAGACTGGATAACCTTCGACCAGGCCGCCCTGGGGCTGGGGCTGGTGGTGGTTCCCTTGTATACCGATGACCGCCCGGACAACATCGCCTATATCCTGCGCGATGCCGGTGTGCGGCTGTTGCTGATACAGGATGCCGGACGTTGGAAGCGTCTGGCACCGGCCGCAGTCGACCTGCCGGATCTGCGGCGCGTGTTGGTGCTCGCCGGTGATGGGGTTGCAGACGACGGGCGCGTACGCATGGTGGCCGGATGGCTGGCCGACGAAGGGCCATCGGCCATTGAGCGCCAGGCCGACGGTCATGATCTGGCTTCCATCGTCTACACCTCGGGCACCACAGGCCGACCGAAAGGGGTGATGCTAAGTCATGACAATATGCTGTCGGTGGCCTATGCGAGCCTGCAGCGGGTCGATTGTTATCCCTGCGATCGTTTTCTCTCGTTTCTACCGCTCTCTCATACCCTGGAGCGTACCGCCGGTTACTATCTGCCGGCGATGGCCGGTTCCAGCGTTGCCTTTTCGCGCTCGGTGATGCAATTGGCCGATGATCTCAAGACCGTACGCCCCACCGTCATGGTGGCTGTGCCGCGGATATTCGAACGTGTTTACGGGCGCATACAGGCGCAGATGGATAAGCGTTCGTCCTGGCAGAAGCACCTGTTCGACTTCACCGTGCGGGTCGGCTGGCGGCGCTTCAATGCCTCGCAGGGGCGGGTATCGCACAACGTCTGGACCCTGTCCTGGCCGTTGTTGGATCGTCTGGTGGC
Source organism: Chromatiales bacterium (assembly GCA_020445565.1). GTDB lineage: Bacteria > Pseudomonadota > Gammaproteobacteria > JAGRCI01 > JAGRCI01 > JAGRGI01. Next base: position 20,504 of record JAGRGI010000087.1, on the reverse strand, counting down.
ACGCAAGGTTCGCGGCCTGTTGGGCGGGCGCCTGCGCATGGTGGTGAGCGGCGGCGCGGCCCTGCCCAGGGCGGTCGCACGGGCCTTCGCCTCGCTGGACGTCCCCATCCTTCAAGGCTATGGCATGACCGAAACCAGTCCGGTTATCAGCGTCAATATTCCCGAGGACAATGACCCATTGGGCGTCGGCCTGCCGCTGCCGGGGATCGAGGTCCGCCTTGGCGAGGACGACGAATTGCAGGTCAGGGGTCCGGGGGTGATGCTGGGCTACTGGAACAACCCTGAGGCTACCGCCGCGATTCTTGAGCCCGACGGCTGGCTGCATACCGGAGACCAGGTGCGTATGGAAAACGGCCATCTGTATATCACCGGTCGAATCAAAGATATTCTGGTGCTCTCCAATGGCGAAAAGGTGCCTCCCGGCGATTTGGAGCTGGCCATCGGCCTGGACCCCTGGATCGATCAGGTGATGGTGGTTGGCGAGGGGCAGGCTTTTCTCGCTGCGATCGTGGTGGTGTCGGCAGAACATTGGGACAGCATCGCCCGCGACAGTGGGCTCGATCCACAGGCTGCGGAAAGCGTCGATGCCCCCAAGCTCAAGAATGCCGTGCTGGGGCGAATCGGTGAGGCGATCAAAGACTTTCCCGGCTATGTGAAGATTCGGCGGGTGCTATTGCAAAAGGAGCCCTGGAGCGTGGAAAACGGTTTGCTGACACCTACCTTGAAGGTCAAGCGGGCAAAGGTGTTGGAGCGTTTCGCAGATGAGATCGACGGCCTCTATAGCGAGTCGAAAAGCGATTGAACCGGTAAAATCTGTTTGCGCGATACGGTTTTCACCGCTTCAAGGCTCTGGTATAACGGCGGCCGGGGAAAAATAAACCGGGCATTTTAAGTCATGCTGACTGAGACCGTTCAAAGCAACGACTATTCCTCGAAGACTCACCAGATGATCCATCAGCTGGTGGATGAGCGACAGCAGATGTTGGTGCTGTTTTGCCAAGTAGCGGGTCTGGAACCGTATACCTGTCGCAAGCCTTTGCAGGATCTGCTGAAAGAGTTCTGCCAGGTGATGGTCGACTACATCGCTATGGGGCACTTCGAGGTCTATCAACGTATTGGCGAGGCTGATGGGCCAAATGCATCTTACGAGGCATTGGTGCGAAAGCTGGTCCCACAGATCGAGGCCGTTACCCAAAGGGCGGTGGCCTTCAACGATAAATACTGCCAGGATCACTACTGCAGTCATCTGGGGCAGCTTGCCTCCGATCTTTCCGTTCTGGGCGAAGATCTGGCCGCCCGTATCGAATTGGAAGACCGACTGATCGGCGAACTGGTCGACCTGTCACAACACTAGGAGTCTGCCTGTCCGGAGGCAGCGTCCAGACGATCGTCAAGCGGACACCGGCCCCGGCAACGGAAACTGCCTTGCATGGATCTACGTTTCGTCATTGCCGTATTGGTCGTCTTTGCCGGTCTGTTGCGTCTGATTTCCGGCGACTCCTACTACGAATCCACCGCTTCTTCCGGCGATTGGGAGGTGCCGGTCATCCAGCGCGAACTGGGGCAATCCTATGCCTCTGCCGAGCGCGAGGATACGCGTTACCTGTTGGAGCCGAAGGGAAGGTTCTCGTTGAAACTGCACATCACCGAAATCGAAGACGGGCGTTTGCAGTTATATGGCGAGGACATCGGTTTGGCAGCCTTCATCGTCGGTGCCTATCCCCTGGGGGGGATGGACCCCCTTTACCGGGCCAGTTTTTCCGCCAATCACGAAGATGGGACCCCCTCGCGCAGCATGGTCATGCCGGCCAGCGAGGAAATCTATCGGCAGCTGAACGAATATAGGTCCCAGGGCCTGGAAGAAACCGCGCTTTGCCTGAAGGTTTCCGGCAGTTCCTCCCTGGTACAGCGGGTGAATTACCGCGAGGAAGACGTCACGGAACTGTACCGGCAAACCATGGCGATGTTTGCCGGCGAATATGGCGAACCGGAAAGGGTGGTGATCTTCGATCGGCTGGAGAAAGTCGCCTGTGGCGGCGCGGGGTAAGGATATGTACGAAGAAAAGACCCCCGTCTACATCGAACCGTTCTGGAACCGGTTTCCCTATTTTTTCACCTTTCCCGCCTCGCCCCGCATGTTGCCGGCCACCATCGGGCTCTCCCTGGCCGTCGCACTGTCACCGTTCACGCTCATGGGGGCATTACTGAGTCTGCTTGCCACCCTGGTGTTTCTTCGCGTCGCCTACGGCGTATTGGAATTGCAGGTGGACGGTCAGATCGATCCTCCGCGACTGGATGATCCTGTGTTTCGGGACGGCTATTCCCTGCCTACCAAACAGTGGATTGTGTTGTTGATCCTGATCGGCCTGGTCTACTCCGCCTATCGTTATCTGGGGCCGACGGCGGCGGTGATCGTCGGCATCATCGTCACCCTGGCGATTCCGGCCAGTGTCATCGTTTTGGCCTCCACCCATCGGGTATTGGCTGCGGCCAATCCGGTATTGCTGGTGCGCATGATGATCGCCATCGGGTTTCCCTACCTGGCGGTGTTCGTGCTCTTGTTATTGCTCAACGGCGCCTCGGTCACCGCAGCCGGCTGGTTTCAAGCGCATCTGCCCGGCTTGTTGGGCGAATGGATAGTCGGCTTCATCGGATTTCACTATACCCTGAGCATGTTCGTGCTCATGGGCTATATGGTGTACCAGTATCATGAACGCCTGGGGTTGACCCCCAGCGGCCCGGAGGGCAGCAAACCGCCGCCGGAAAATTCCGGCTGGTCGCGCTACCGGCGCTTCATGGAGGAAGAAAACTACCCGGCCGCCACCGAGGCCTTGCAGGCGTTGATGGAGGATGAACCGAACAATCTGGAATACCCTCAACTCATGCACCGGCTGCTGCGGCTTACGGCCGATCCGGCAACGGTCGGTCAGCAAGCGGCGACCCTGCTGGACCGACTGGTATCAGCGGGCAAGGTCGCCCAGGCGGCCGAGATCATGGAGGAGTCATGGCCTGAAGACGAGCCGCTCCACCCGGTTGAGCCCGAGACCCATCTGCCGCTGGCGCAGGTGCTTCGTCAGCGTCAATCCCATCGTCAGGCCCTGGGATTGATCAGTGGCTTTCATCGCCGTCACCCCGGCCATATCGACACCGCCGAGCTGTATCTGCTGGCGGCGCAGATTTACGCCGAAGATCAGGGCAACGACGCCGCTGCCCGCAAGATCCTGGACTTCGGTATCCGTCTGTTAGGCGACGATCCTGCCGTCCAGGCCCTGGAGTTCTACCGTTCCGCGTTGTCCGCCTGAGCCGGCTCAAGTCGATCCAGCACGGTCAACAGCCGCTCTGCCCGCTCCGACTCGCCCTGCTTGTGCCAGTGCATGGCCAGGTCACGCCCCTGCTTCAACAGCCGGGGCGAGGGCGATTGGGCGCGCAGCCCCAGGGCAATCAGTCTGCCGGCCTCGGCCAGATGCTCCGTGGCCAGAAAACGGTCGGTCAGGCGGCGCGCCTGCTCTGCGCTAAGTCGCGGCAGCGGTTTGGCCTTGTCCATGTAGTCACGAAAGGTCTCCAGAATCAAGCGCTCACCGGCCGGGTTGCCGCCGGCTTTGTCGAAGATGGCCGCCGCAGCCTGGTGGTAGCTCTGCTGCTCCGGGTGGAAGCGCGTGGCCCGATATTGCCCGGCGAGGGCCCGGTGTTCCTTGGGGTTCTTGTGTAATACGGACTCGAACAGTAGCAGAGCCTGCTCCGGCCGCAGATCGTGCAATAGCGCCTCCGCCCGTTGCAAATCCTGTTCATGGTTCACCGTTTTGACAGGCCTGGCGTCCAGATAGTCCGTCCTGGCGGCCCCTGGCAAGTGCTTGACGGCCAACCCCAACAGCGCGCCGGTGAGAATGCCTCCCATATGGGCGGCATAGTTGACGTTCGACCCGTCGGACAAATAAACGTACTGATAGATCTCGTAGCCCAGCCAGAAGGGTAGCAGGGCAATGGCCGGGGCCCGAATGTAGTCGAAATAGACCCAGAGAAAATAGAAAAAACGCACCGGGCGAAACCCGAACAGTACGGTATACAGCCCCATCAACCCCGCAATGGCGCCGGAGGCACCGACACCGAAGGCCAGACTCTCGGGGCTGAGCAGATAGTACAGGCCGTTTGCCCCCAGTCCGCTCAACACATACAAGGCAAGAAACCAGCTCGCGCCGAGGGTGTATTCCACCAGAAACCCGAGCGCCACCAGAAAGATCATATTACCGATGACGTGCAGGGTACTGCCGTGCAGAAACATGCTGGCGAAGGCCGGCCAGGCGTCGGGGTTGGCGGTCTTGAATCCCCAACGGTAGGCAAGGGAACGGTCCAGGCGGCGCTCGAATTCCCCGTGCATCTCTTGCCATCGTGCATAGTCCGGGTTGCCTGGCACGATTACCCGACCGTCGTTGAGGCGTTTCTGAAAGCCCGCATCGAAGAGCATCTCGATCTGTCTCTCCAGGCTGGGGATATCCATGCCTTCGACGGACTTGGTGGGCTGTGTGTCAGGCCAGTCCTCGGTCGATTCCCCCCGGGCCTTCAGAAAGCCGCGGTAATGCGTCAACTCCATGGCCGCCAGACCCGAGTGATACTGGTAGTCCAGGGCATCGAGCAGATGCTCATCGTCGTTCCATTGGAGTGCGAAGAAAACCAGCAGATTGATGGCGACCAGGGAGAGCGTCGCCCAGGGCGGACTGCGCCAGTCGATGGGGCGGTCGAAAGGGATGATCAACAATGGGAAATACCTCCTTGTGCTGGCCTGGGACGTTTCGCCGACCGAGGCAAAGGATGACAAATTAAAGCAATGCAACCGAAAGCCGCTACCCGTGCAAGAATGCCACAGACCGCGGAGAAATCCATTGTTTGCGCGGATATTTTTTGTCCTGGTGCTTACCAGCGCCTGGGCCGCGTTGCCGGCTGCCGAGCCAGTGTCGGACATCCGTGTCCTTATCGATGTGTCCGGCAGCATGAAGCAAAACGACCCGAAAAACCTGCGTCGACCGGCGCTCAAGCTCCTCACCGGCTTGCTCGAAACCGGTTCCAAGGCAGGAGTCTGGACCTTCGGCCAATACGTGAACCTGCAAGTCCCTCTGGGTTCCGTCGATGACGCTTGGCGCCAGAAGGCCGAGCAGGGTGCAAAGAAGGTTCACTCCCGTGGCCTGTTTACCAACATAGAAGAGGCGATCCGCCAGGCGGCCTTCGATTGGAACGATCCTGACCCTGCTGCCGAACGCCACCTGATCCTGCTTACCGACGGCATGGTGGACGTCTCCAAGGATGCTGCCCAAAGCGATGCCTCGCGCTCGCGCATCATCGATGAGTTGTTGCCACGGCTGCGCCAGGCGGGCGCCAAGGTACATACCATCGCACTGTCTGAAAACGCCGACCGGGGACTGTTGGAACGCCTGTCGCTGGGCACGGACGGCCGCTTCGAGCAGGTTGAAACCTCAGAGGAACTCAATCGCGTCTTTTTGCGCATGTTCGAAAGTGCGTCCCGGCGCGACACCGTGCCTCTGGCTGACAACCGCTTCAACGTGGACAAGAGTGTGCAGGAGATGACCCTGCTGATTTTTCATGACGAGGATGCCGAGCCTACCCGTCTTGTTAGCCCCAAGGGAGTTGAATTCGGTGCGGGGGATGCTCCTCCCAACGCGCGCTGGCATCACGAAGGCGGTTATGACCTGATCACGGTCGAACAGCCCGAAGCAGGTGGTTGGCAGGTAATCGCCCAGACCGATGAGGACAATCGCGTCATGGTCGTCACCAATCTGCGTTTGAAGGTCTCGGATCTGCCCACCCATATCAATCTGGGCGAGGAGTTTCATTTGCAGGCGAGCCTTCAACAGGAGGGCGAGGTCATCCAGAAGAAGAAATTCCTGGAGTTGGTCTCCATCACCCTGGTGCAGGAGAAAGGCATTCAAAAGCGTTGGAGCTGGCCCATGAAGGACAACGGCATGGACGGAGACGGGCAGCCCGGTGACGGCGTGTTCGAACTTGCCCTGAGCGAGACCCTGGAAAGTGGCGAGCACCAGTTGGTGGTCGAGGTGGATGGCTACACATTCTCGCGCGAACATCGCCAGCGGGTCACGGTGCATTCCAGTCCGGTGGAGGTGGAACTTACCCCCAATGCCGAAGGCGCTTTGGGAGGGGCGACGTTTCAGGTTTTGCCCCATGAGGGCCTCATCCAGACCGACAGCATGAAGCTTACCCTGAGTCTCACCGGTCCTGCCGGACAGAGTCAGGACTTCGACATACCCAGTACAGAGCAGGGGTGGGCGCTGGCAGTGCAGGGCTTGGCCGATCCGGGGGAATACCAAGCGGTGGTGCGTGTCGAAGGGCTGAACCTGCGCGGCAAGCCTATCCAGCAGGAGCTGCCCGCGATCCGCTTCGATCCGTTCACCGGTCAGACCGACATACCGCCACCGCCGGTGCTGCCGCCCTCGGCCCGGAAGGCGCCGGAGCCTGTCGCCGAACCGCCAGCCGAAACGCCTCTTCCATCCGAGTCCTCAGAGCCTGAGCAGGACGAAGTCCTCAACCCGTGGCTGGCGGGAGGGGGGTTGTTATTAGCCAACCTGCTACTGTTCGGCGGCGGCTTCATGCTCTTTCGGCGTCTGCGCAGCCCGTCCGTGGACCTGGAACTGAATCTGGGGGAGGACTGAGCCATGCCCGGTCTCGGCCTGCTACTGTTGATCGTCGGGGGCGAAATGCTCCTGCTCTCCCTGTTCGGATTCGGGTGGCTCGCCACGCGCCAGCTCAAGGGGCAGAAACGTGCGCGCAACGCCGTTGCCGCCTTGCTGGAGCGCCTGCGCGATTCCGAACCCGAGCGTCTCGAGGCGCTACGCCGTTTTCTGACCGAAAAGGTTGGACTGCCTGATCATGATGCACCGGCGGCGGCCAATGATCTGCTGTGGGGTGAAAATCGATTCTACAAGCGATTCGTGGGCATTTACCTGGGTAGGGACGACAAGCAGGCCGCCAGCGTGGACGAGGCGGTGGACGATCTGTTGGGACGCTATCGTTCGCTGCCGTTGACGGCGCAGGCAGCCCCGCCGGTCGACCGGGATGGGGAGTCGGCCGATACGGGAGAAAGCCTCGCGGCTTCCGCGCCGGATGAAGATGGAATCTCCGATGTCGCTCAGCAAAAAATCGACCAACTGACCCGCAAGAATAGCAGGCTGGAAGAAGAACTGGGCATCACCATGGAGACCCTCAGCAAAGTGCTGTCAGAGTACGCCTTCATGTATGGCAACGACGGCAACGCCGAGCTGGCAACACTGAACGTGGAGTCACTCACCAGCATGCTGCGGGGCGGTGCGTCCGTAACTGCGCCGGAACCGGCGCCGATCGCACCGTCGTTGGAGGATTTACCCGAAGACCTGGGTACCGAGCCTCAGCCTGTCCTGGATGAAGCCCCGTCCCTGCCGGGCGAAGAACCCCCGGATGAGGATTTGCCGGCCGACGACATGCTGGATCTGGACGACCTGGTCGTAGAGGAGGCCGATGAGAGCGACCTCGCCGGGCAGAACATGGACGCCGATGATCTGGATGAATTGCTCGGTGGTATCGACCAGACTGAGGATGCGGCCCAGTCGTCAGTCGAGGAGGATGAGCTTGACCCGGACGACATCGTGGTGGAATCGGAAGATGAGGCGGACAGCCCGGTGGCGGAGCAGAACTACGATCTGCTCGATGACCTGGACGAACTCCTGGCAGAATCCGCAGACCACGAGCCGCCGTCGTCGGTCAAGACGACCCGCAACGACGATCTGCTGGCCAATCTGGACGATCTGGACGACCTGCTGGGCGACCTGGATGAGGTGGCCGGTGGAAAGAAGTAGCCGTTGGGTACGGTTGCCTGCCGGTCAATCCACCAAGGCGCGCAGCAGGGCACAGGCGGCGGTCTCCACATCACCGGCGAAACTCACCACGCCGTCCTCATGCCCCCCCATGGCGAACAGCCCCTTGTGTATCATTCGTTCGGTGTCGATAAGCCCTCGCACGGTCTGGGCCATGGCTGGCGTGCCGTAGGCAACGGCGGCATCGGTGACGGGGATACCCTGGTACTCGGCGGACCGCCAGATCGACGGGCTGTGTACATGCAATACGCAACCTGCCTCCGGGCGGTTGGCATAGATCACGCCGTGGGTCATCGCCTCAGAGGAAGGGGGCAGGGGCCCGCTCGCCCATACGCGATTGAGGGACGGCTGGCACCGCTGCACATGGGCGAAATGGTGTTCGGTGAGTGTCGTCAGGCCACCGGTCTGGGTGGCGGAAATCAGAAACTCCCCTGCGCCCAGTGACAGGCTGACATTGCCGTAGGCGAGCCCACCATAACGTTGTGGATCCTGCCCGATCAGGCCGAGCCGGAAGAGGATGTCACGCCAGCCGATCAGTCCGTGCAGGGCGGCGGGGCGGATGGGGGCCGCCGGCGTGAAGCGCAGGTCGAACTTGCTGACGCCTTCCCGCTCGGTTTCCGCCATCGCCGATCAAAAAGCGTGTTTGGGGCGGCTGCGTTCGAACTCTGAAAGCTGCTCGGCGTTAGCCTCCTTCTGGTAGAGGTCTTTCCACTGGGCATAGGGCATACCATAGATGGCCTCGCGCGCCTGCTCGTAGTCCATGCTCAGGTCTTCTGCCTCTGCGGCGGTCTTGTACCATTTGGCAAGGCAGTTGCGGCAGAAGCCGGCAAGATTCATCAGGTCGATGTTTTGTACGTCGGTGCGCTCCCGCAAGTGCGCGACCAGGGAACGAAATGCTGCTGCTTCGAGTTCGGTACGGGTTGTGTCGTCCACGTGCAATCTCCGGTGGTTCAGGGCTTGCCGATCTCCAATACACGCAAGCGGTAGTACAGGAGTTTCCCCGCCAGGGGATGGTTTGTGTCAATGGTCAGATGGTTCGCGTCCGCCGCCACGACGCGGCCGCGCAGTTGCTCTCCGCCGGGCAGCCGCAGCTCCACAGCCTGGCCGAGGTCGGCCGTGACGTCAGGCAGCTCGCTGCGGGCAATTCGCAGCACCGCCTCCTGCCGGTGGGGGCCGAAGGCGTCGTCCGGTGTCAGTATCACCTGCTTGCGTTCCCCTGCGGACAGGCCGAGCAGGGGGTGCACCAGTGCCGGCAGAACAGGTGAGCGCAGTATCGGGATGCGTACCGGCCCGCCCTGGTTCGTACTGATCCAGACCTTGCCCTGTGGGTCGGTGATCTCGTATTCCACCAGCACGCTGTCGCCGTACTCCACCCGCACGGGTGGCTCGGCCAGGGCGACAGCACCCGACATCGCCAGCAGTAACACTGTACGCAAAACCGGCTGCAATCTGCGTATCATGCCCATTTAGCACCCGGAGTAGAAGTACCGGCTCGTCCGGATCTTTATCGGAGTATCCAAGACCATGGCGGATTTCACCCTGTTTGGCCGCAGCGGCTGTCATTTGTGTGAGGAAGCCGGCGAGCTGCTGCGCCTGGCCGGGTTGTGGTCCCGTTGCCAGGAGCGGGATATCGACAGCGCCGTGGAATTACACGACCGTTACGGCTTGCGCATCCCCGTGTTGCGGCGCGAGTGCGACGGCGCCGAGCTGGACTGGCCCTTTGGTCCCGCTGACGCGATAACCTTCATGGCAGACTGACGTGCAGTCCCGAAACCAGCTCCTGGTAATCCGGGTGTTCCGGTTCAAGAGCGCCGTGGCGGATGAGGAAATCGATCACCACCAGGTTGCAGTTGGGTTTGAATTCTTCTGTCTCACACACGATTCGGGCCACTTCTTGTAGCGGCAGACGCAGGAATTCGTCGACCTCGCCGTCGGTGCACACCGGCTGAAAATCCGCCGCCAGCTCCAGATCGTAGCAGTAGAGTACGTCCGGTTTCAGCCCGCGGGGGCTTTCGGTGAGGTAGCTGACCGTACCCACCGGGCGGGCCTGATCCGCCAGGGTTTGCGCGATGCCTGCTTCCTCCTGGCACTCTTTGCGCAGATTGTCGCGCAAGGAGATGCCATGCGGCAGGCCGCCAGCCACCAATTGATCCAGACGTCCAGGATAGAGGCCGCGGTCCTTGGCGCGCCTGCCGAGCCACATTTCGATGCCGTCGGCCGTGCGGCAATAGCCATTGAGATGTTGTCCGAAGGCGCGGATGCCGAAAAATCCCGCGGCCGCCCGGTCCACAAGGCAAACGGCCTGACCTCGCGGGCCCGCGGTTACCGGATAGGGCTCATTGCGAATTTTTGCCAGCACGCCCTGTCGAACCAGATCGATCAAAACGGTGGCTAGGGCATCGCTACGCTCCCGGAAACCTGACAGCTGCCGGTGCAGGTGTATCCCGTCTTCCTGGCGCGTGAACGTTTCCGGGTGCCTTTCGATATGGTTCAACGCATCCTTGCGTATCCAACCGACCCGTTGGCCGTCTATATAAAAGCCTTGAAAACGCTCAAGGTCGTAGTGATTGCAGGACTGGATACGGCGCAGGTAGCTCAAGGGGCGAATCTCTTACTTGTCAGGTGGCGCCGATCCTTTGCGGAAATTGCCCGCAAAATAACCCGCAGGGTTACGAAAAACCGGCGATTCACGGTGGGTGCAATGGCATTTTCCACCATGGACGCGGTATAAGTGTAGTGAAAACCAATAATTGGCCGTTGGAGCGGATGAATGATCCTCTTGGTGGGCAACCTGAAGGGCGGAACCGGTAAAAGCACCATCAGCTTTAACCTCGCTGTGTGGAGCGCCTACCAGTTGCGCCGCACGCTGCTCATCGACACCGATCCCTTGCACACCATTGCAAGCCTGTTGCACGTGCGCAAGGAGGAAGGCCATCAGCCGGTGATCTACAGTCTGGTCGCCGAAGAGGCTCATGTGCAGGAGGAGGTCGATCGCGTCGCCGATCTTTTCGATGACGTCATCGTCGATATCGCCGCCGGCGACATCGCCGGCTTTCGCGCCGCGCTGAAGGCCGCCGACAAGGTTTTGATCCCCTTGTTGCCCGGACAGGCCGATGTGTGGGCTTTGGATGACGTGATGCCGCTGATCGACGAGGCGCGCCAACGCAAGCCGGATCTGCCGGTAATGGCCGTCATCAACAAGGCCGATACCAATGCCAGTGTGCGAGAAACCCAGGAAACCGAAGAGGCCCTCTCCCAGGTGGAGGGGCTGAGTCTGGCGCCGGTGCGCATCGGTTATCGCGTACTGATGCGTAGAAGTCTTACAGAAGGTCTTGGCGTGGCCGAATGGGCGCCGCGCTCCTCCGCCGCCAAGGAGATCGACACCCTGGCTCGGGCGGTTTTTGAGATCGGCGAGAAGTGAAATTCAAAAGGCCGCTTGCGGCGCTATGTATTTGGAGAGAGCGATGCGTTTTGTAACTGCCACCCTGATTGTCCTGTGCCTGGCTGTGGTGCCCGCCGCTGCCGATGTGCAACTGAAGTTCAACGACTCTCACAGCGGCGACACCACGCTTATTTCAGTGAAGGACGGCATGGTGCGAATGGAAACCGGTGACGGTCTGTCTCTCTACAATGTGGCCGGCGACACCATCGCCGTGGCAGACCGCAATGACAAGACCTATTTCCGTATGAACCGTGCAGAGCTGAAGTCGCGCATGTCGCAAATGCAGGGCATGATGTCACAGATGCAAGCCCAACTGCGTGAGCGTCTGAAAGACTTGCCGGCCGATCAGCGTCGCATGGTGGAGCAGCAAATGGGCGGCCTGCTCGCCGCCCAGGCGCCACAGCGGCAGGCTTCCAAGCCGGATCTCCGCGCCACCGGCAGCGAGCAGGAGGTTGCAGGCTACCGCTGCCGCCAGTACACGCTCGGTCAATCGGGGCAGAAGATCAAGGAGTTCTGCGTCGCCAGCCGCAAGACCCTGGGCATGTCGGAAAAGGATTTTTCTGCCCTGAGTTCGCTGTTCTCTTTTCTGGGCGACATGGCTGCGTCCGCCCGTAGCCTGGACGGCGACGATACGGACATGACAGAGCTTGGCGCCCTGGCGGACATGGGGGGGGTTCCGGTGCAGACCCACAACCTGCAAAGCGGCAAGAATTCCCGGCTGCTGTCGGTTTCCACTTCCGCCCTGTCGGCTGAACTGTTCCGCATGCCCGATGGCTATCAGGCCAGGGACCCTTTTGGGTCAATGCCCGCTCGATAGGAGCCTGTCCGCGGTCGTTCCCCTGTTCTCCGACAGGTTCTGCTGGGAACTGTATTCAAATGGTTTCGCGGCGACAGGTTTGTCGTCCCGCAGGCGGTCAATTGCCGGAGCTTTTCGGATTCGGGCTACGAATGGTCAAGAAAGTGGTAAACTTTGCGCGCTTGGTAGCCGCTACCGCAACGCATGGGCGTTCGGTGCGGTTGGTAGTCGGCGGTGGGCCGACCGAATTGGTTCTAACGAAGGGATCTGTCACGACCGAACCGTATCGTGTCGGGGCAAAGGGATAGACATTCGTGTATAACCCGACGACAGTCCTCGAATTTCGGAAAAAGCGCTTTCGCCAGCGATTGATTCTGGTGATTGGCTTTTTTTGGTTTCTTTTCAGCCTGATTCTGATCCAGAGCCTGGGAGGGCAGGGCGATCCTCACGAATCCCACGGCTGGAAGATCATCCCCATGCTTATGCTGCTGGTCGGTTTGAACCTGCCGACCTGGGTGTTTCTCAAGCTCAACGCCCGTTGCCCGTCCTGCGGTTGTGGGCTGGATGTCGGGATGCACCAGACGATCTGCAAGTGTTGCGGTGCGCGCCTGGAAATCCCCTCCCAACACCCCATCCGGCGGCGCCGGCGCAGCCGCTATTGAGTGGGTGAGTCTGGGCTCGACAGCGTTTCGTCTGCCGGCAATCCTGTTCTGTCTCAATCTCGTCGCCTGTAGCGCGGTCCCTGCCCTGCGGGGGGAGGTTCTCCCGCTGGAGTTCGTGCCGATTGATTCGGCCTACCGGTCCAGCGTAGCCGGTTTGCTCAACTCCGGACACAACCGTTGGTATAGCGGCTGGATGGGCAACATCGTCGTGAACGAGTTGGGCGGAGACCGTCGCGGTCTGTGTTTTCACTGGCAACAGGCGGTATTCGACGGCGTAGCGGACACCGTCCGTCAGCAAGGCTGGAAGGCCCTGGGCATCGGTGTCGGTCGCGGTGGCTTGCGGGAACACCACGCCGTTGTGGTGTACGATCCTCGCCGAATCGCGCGAGACGAGCTGCTTCACGCCGATAGACAGGCCGCGGCGTTTGTTCTCGATCCCTGGCGCCGGGGACGTGCGGATGTCTACCGCCTGTCGGTGTGGTTATCGCAAGTAGCCGCGGGGCGAGCGGTGGAATTTGAAGTTCTACGGATTTCGGCACCGCCAGTCAGCACCCCAGAAATCGGCCGGCGTGGCGAAAAGTGACCGTGCGGACGAGACGATATGCCTCGTCCGGCAGGGAGCCCGTCAGCCACGCGGGGTTCGTCCAGATGCCCGGTCACCTTCCCATTGGTTTCCTTTAGGCATGTATTCAGCGGTTTTCGTTGCAATAACATGCTGTTTTCGTCCAGAATTCCGTCCCCACATGCGCCTCCCGATCATCTTCGGCGAAGCGCGGCCGTTTTTCTCACCTCATTCCAAAGGTCTTGCACGATGAAATTGATTCTTCTGGGTGCCCCCGGTGCCGGTAAAGGCACGGTTGCCAAAATGCTCACCGCTATCGACGGTTCCGTTCAAATCTCCACCGGCGACATTCTGCGTGCCGCCGTCAAGGATGGTACCGACCTGGGCAAAAAGGCCAAAGCCTTCATGGATGCCGGCGATCTGGTGCCCGATGACCTCATCATGGGCATCATGAAGGAGCGCCTCAAGGAAGACGATTGCAAGAGCGGCTACCTGCTGGACGGCTTTCCCCGCACTATTCCCCAGGCCGAGGCGTTGAAAGTCATGCTGACCGAGATGGGAGAAAAACTCGACGGCGTCATCAACCTGAGTGTTCCCCGCGAGGTCATTCTGGATCGTCTCACCACCCGTCGTACCTGTGTCGGTTGCGGTGCCATTTACAACGTCAAGTCCAATCCGCCCAAGGTGGAAGGCAAATGCGACGCCTGTGGCGCCGATGTCGTCCAGCGCGATGACGAGACCGAAGAGGCGATCTCCAACCGTCTCGACGTTTACAACGAAAAAACGGCCCCGCTGGCAGATTTCTACCGCAAGGAAGGCAACCTGATGGACATCGAGGCCACCTCCTCCGATGTGGTTGTGGCCGCCATCAAGTCAAAGCTCGGCATGTAAGTGCCATGCAAGGCCGCCTCAGGGCGGCCTTTCCCGATGTGGTTCGGACTATCGCCGTGGCCGGCCTATGGTATCCTCAGCAGGCCACTCGACCAGGAACCTTGGCGATGTCAGATCTCAGTCGATTCACTACCGCCTCGCTGCCAGTTGGCCTGTTGGCCGCCCTTTTGTGCAGTGCACCCTCCCTGGCGCAGGACCCTGCCAGTCGGCAGCAGCCCTATCAGCAACCCTTGCCGGCACCGCAGTTCGAAGGCGGCGAAAAGCCCGGCGATTTTGTGCTTCCGCCGCTGCCGGAGCCATCGGCAACCGATCCTCTTTCTGCCCAAGCCCGGATTTTCGTCAAGACCATCCGCGTGCTTGGCAACACGGTGTTTCCACCGGAGCGTATCGCTGAGGTCGCCGCGCCATTCGTGGGGCGGGTGATCAGCTCCGGCGAATTGCAGGAGCTGCGCTACAGGCTCACCAAACTGTATGTCGATGCGGGCTACATCACCTCGGGGGTGATCCTTCCCGATCAGACGGTCAAGGACGGTCTGGTCACCTTTCAGGTCATCGAGGGCCGCTTGGCCAAGATACAGGTCAGCATCGACGGGCGGCTCGACCCGGACTATGTTCGGGAGCGGGCTCGGCTGGGTGCCGCGGCCCCGCTGAACGTGGAAAACCTGCGCAATGAGTTGCAGCGCCTGCATCTGGACCCGCTGATCCGGCGCATCGACAGTCGTTTGGAGCCCAGCCCGGTATTGGGTGAGAGCATTCTGAGCATTGAGGTGGAGGAGGATCGCCCTTACCAAGTGGTCGTGGGAGTGGACAATTACCGCTCCCCCAGCATCGGTTCAATCCAACCGCGTATCGAGGCATGGCACGGCAATATCACCGGGGCCGGTGATCGGCTCGACGCGCGTTTTCGTACCACTTCCGGTCTGGAAGACTATTTCTTTGCCTATCAATATCCAGTCGGTCCCCGTGGCGCGGCTGTCGGTCTGGAGCTGCGCAAGACCCACTCCCTGGTGGTGGAACGCCCCTTCGATGAACTGGATATCGTCAGTGACACTCAGGATGCGGCACTCTTTTACCGCCGTCCCCTGCTACGGGAGCTGGATCGTAATCTGGATCTGCGTCTGTCTCTGGAGAAGCGTCGCTCTACCACTTATCTGCTCGGCGAGCGCTTTTCATTTTCTCCCGGGGTGATCAATGGCCAGAGCGCTGTGAGCGTGCTGAGGGTGGTGACGGACTACCTGGACCGCGAGCCCGATAGGGTGATAGCCCTGCGTGGCACCTTCAGTGTCGGTTTCGATGCCTTCGGTGCGACCACGGAAGCGGGTGAACCGGACGGCCGGTTCTTCACCTGGCTGGTGCAAGGTCAATATGCCCGGCGTTTCCCGGCAACCGGGGCGCAGATCATTGCCCGCGCCGACTGGCAGCAGGCATTTGAACCTCTGCTGCCCTTGGAGCAATTTGGCGTGGGAGGGCGTTACAGTGTGCGCGGCTATCGCGAAAATCAACTGGTGCGAGACAGTGGCATCAGCGCTTCGGTGGAATACCGCCACCCGGTATTTGCCGACGAATTCGGCGCCAGCCAAACGCAACTGGCTCTGTTCGCCGATTGGGGCAGCGCTTGGAATCGTGAGGCCGATACCCCGACCCCGAAGACACTGGCCAGCGTGGGTATCGGCCTGCGCTGGGAACCCAACGATCGGCTAAAGACCGAACTCTACGCCGCCTATTCCCTGCGCCATATCGACAACAATGGCCACGACCCGCAAGATTCCGGCCTGCATTTCTCACTGAGCTACGCACTTTTCTGAGCGCCACCGCCAAACTCTTTTCGGTTTTGACTCCGAGCCCGAACAGCCTTTGGCTGTTATTGGCGATCAATCCCGCTTCAGGCGCACGATGGCGGCTCCTCCCGGAGGGCAGGATGGGGCCTTGCGCTGGCTGGCCAGATCCAGTGCGGTGTCGAACTCGCTCACCACCCGGTTGAGCAGTTTCACTGCCTCTTCGCGATAGAACTCCACCCGGCAGGGTACTGGATCGGTAAGGTCGTTACGGGTTTGGGGATGGAAGGCGGTCCAGCTCATGTCCACCATGCGGCCACCCTGGCCGTCGATGACCCGGTAGCCTCCCTGACCGTCAACGAACAGGATTTCCTCGCGATCGATGATGGCCTGGAACTGCATGCTGCGAATCGGTACGAACAGACAACCGTCCTTGCTCTTGCTGCGCAGCAGCAGCGCACGGTTGTAGAGGTCGGCGGAAAGCGCCCAGTCTCTGCTGGCGATGGGTTCGGGGCGGAAGAAGGTCTCCCGAACGATCATGAGGTGCGCAGGGCCTGAATCACTGACGTGGTATCCGGGCGCAGACCGCGCCAGAGCTTGAAGGATTCCGCCGCCTGCTCCACCAGCATCCCCAGCCCATCCAGGGATTTCAAGGCGCCGTGCTCGCGCCCCCAGAGCACGAAGGCCGTGGGTTTATCGGCATACATCAGGTCATAGCAGCAACCGTCCGAACTCAACACATGTCCGGGCAGCGGCGGCAGAGAGTCTTCCAGGCTGGCGGAGGTGGCATTGATGATCAGGTCGAATTCACGTGTCGATAAGGCGTCGAATCCGCAACCGCTGACCGGCCCCAGGTTGGAAAAGGACTCTGCCAGCATTTCAGCCCTTTCCGCCGTGCGGTTGGCGATGACGATCTCTTCCGGTCCCTCATCGAGAAGCGGCCCGAGTATGCCGCGTGCGGCACCGCCCGCGCCCAGTACCAGGATGCGTCTACCGGCGAGCACCAGTCCGTGGTTGCGGGTGAGATCCGCGATCAGACCGACGCCGTCGGTGTTGTCGCCCAGGATGCGACCGTCGGGGTAAAACACCAGGGTATTCACCGCCCCTGCCCGTTCGGCGCGGTTGGTGCGTTGGGAGGCGAACTCCCAGGCTTCGAGTTTGAAAGGAACGGTAATGTTCAGGCCCCGGCCGCCGGCCTCGCGAAACGCCTCAACCGAGGAACGGAAGCCGTCCAGTGGCGCCAGGAGGGGGCGATATTCCAGCTTTTGGCCGGTCTGCTCCGCGAACATCCGGTGGATCTCGGGAGATTTGCTGTGTTCGATGGGATTACCCACCACCGCGTATTGATCGGCTGTGCTCATCATCCGCCTTTGGCTCGTCGGTCGGGCGGATTCGCTTTCCGCCCGTGGGATTTTTTATGATTATCGCAAATTCCCCGACAAGCGGTCATGCAGGGGACTGGTACGGGGAAAATGGGCGGCGAGGAATTCCATCTGGTCCGCCAGCACACGCTTGCCCTTCAGATAGATGTATTCCGCATGGGTGGGGGTGAACGGTACCGCCAGCAATTCCATGCCGGCCTGCTCAGGGGTGCGGCCGGCCTTGTGGTTGTTGCAGCGTACACAGGCGGCGACCACATTGGTCCACACATCTCTTCCGCCCTGGCTGATCGGGTTGATATGGTCGCGGGAGAGCATGCGGATCGGAAAGGGGTTGCCGCAGTACAGGCACAGATGGCCGTCTCGCCGGAACAGCGTGCGATTGTTCAGCGGTGGCGTGTAGCCGCTATGGGCGATCTTGATGGCGCGTTTGTTGGCGTGGGTGGCGACGATGGAGTTGACGCTGATACGGCTCGGCACGCCGGTACGCGCATTGATGCCCCCGTGAATTTCGTACAACGGATTACCCCAGGTGAAGGCCACCTGGTCGAGGCAGTAGAGCCGGACCGCCTCCTGGTAGTTGATCCACTCCAGCGGCAGTCCCGACACATCGGTGCGCAGGACTTCCTGAGCCAAGTCGTACACAGACACCTCCACGTTTTGGGTCCTGTGGACGGGCGCGGGGCGCTCGAACCGCGCCATACATGCCAGATTTTCAGGCAAAAAGCAAACCCATTTGGCGGACTTCCCGGAACCGCGAATTCAAGCTCTGTCTCGCTTGGCCGCTAGCCTATGGACAAGGCCCACACTCCTTCCTCGCGGGGCCGGAGACGCGATTCCAACGACCCGTTTCGGGCTAGAGCGCTACATTGTCGATGTCATCAAAGGCTGAAACCACAGCGTCACCGCCGCACTCCTCCCAGTCGCGACGCTTCGGCGGAACACTGGGACGCACCTTGACTGTGTGGTTCGTGTTGCTGGCTTTGGCGCCGATGATCGTTGTGGCCTGGATCAGCTATCGGCAGGCGGAACAGACCTTGACCCGCTCTGCGGTTCAAACCCTCCAGGGTGCCGCTCAGGCAAATATTGCTTTTATTCAAAACTGGTTCGATTACCGCTTGATGGATATTCGCAGTCAGGCAGGCGACAGCCACGTTATTGCCCTTGCCGAACACCTGAACGACGCGCTACGAAGCCACGGCCGCTCGTCGACGCTGACGGATAAGGACGGTATGACGATTGAGGAGCTGATCGCACTGCGGCAGACCTACGACTACCTCCAGGACATCTATTTGATTGACGCATCCGGTAAGGTGTTGTTTTCAGCGAGGGGGCTTCTGGTGCCGGGAAGCTCCCTGTTTGACGGGCAACTCGCCCATAGCCGCTTTGCCGCACTGGTTCGTCGAGTGCTCCAAGAGCGGGCGGTGTTGTTCTCCGATATCGAGCGTTATCACCTCTCAGCAGGTCAACTGACAGGTTTTCTCGGTGCCCCGTTGCGGAACATCCAAGGGGAGCCGGTGGGCGTTTTGGTCATGCAGCTCCATTTGAAGCGGGTGTATGAACGCATGGCGTCCGTATCCGATCCGCAGTCCGGCCGATTTCACTACCTGGTCGGGGATGACGGGCTATTGCGCAGCCCCATGGGGACAGGCATTACCGGGGTGCTGGAGCAAACTGTCGCAACCGAGCAGTTTCGGCTTTGGATGCGCGAACACGGTCCGGACGGGTTGATCAGTAGCCCGCAGAAGGAGGTTGCCTTTGAGTACCTGGGGCCGACCGGCCACACCGTGATCGGTCTGCATCACCTGGTGGGGTTGCCGGGGGTGAACTGGGCCTTGATCAGCGAGATCGAACGGGACAAGGCGTTGGAGGCCGCCAGTTGGTTGGGTCGGGTGACCCTGGGGCTGGTCCTGCTTTCCGGGATCGGGGCGGCACTGCTTGGGCTGGTGCAGGTGCAGAGAATCGTCAAGCCACTGGTGCGGCTCGCTGAGGTCAGTCGTGAGGTTGCGGCCGGCAAGACCGATAACCGTGTGGAAGTGGAGGCCAGCAATGAGATCGGTGAGCTGGCGCTGGCCTTCAACGAGATGCTGGTTGCGCGCCGAGAGTACGAAAAGGCTCTGGAAACCAGTAATCGCGACACGCTTCGAGCCCTGGCCGAACTGGAGGAACAGAAATACGCCCTGGATCAGCATGCTATCGTCGCCATAACCGATGTTGCCGGCACGATCACTTATGCCAATGACAAGTTCTGCGCGATCAGTGGCTACCGCCGGGAAGACCTCCTCGGGCAGAATCACCGGCTGCTGAATTCCGGTAAGCACGACCAGATATTTTTCCGCAACCTGTACCGCACCATTGCCAGGGGGCAGGTCTGGCGCGGCGAGATCTGCAATCGCGCCAGCAATGGTGATCTCTACTGGGTGGACAGCACCATCGTCCCCTTCAAGGATGCCTCCGGTAAGCCCGTGAGCTATGTCTCCATGCGAACCGATATTACGGAGCGCAAACAGGTCGAGCAGGCCCTGCGGGAGGCAAGAGACCGGCTGACATTGGTGTTCGCGAGCACCGCGGTGGCCTTCTGGGATTGGAATATCCAGACCGGAGAGACGGATTTCAGCGAACGTTGGGCGGAAATCCTCGGTTACACCCTGGCGGAACTGGCACCGGTGAGTATTCAGACTTGGTTGGATCTGGCTCACCCCGGCGATCTCCAGGCTTCGCAGCGACTGCTGGAAAGTCACTGGCGCAAGGAGACGCCATATTACGTTTGCGAGGCGCGCATGCGTCACAAAGCTGGTCACTGGGTCTGGGTGCTGGATACCGGCAAAGTGGTGGAATGGGAGGCTGATGGCAGGCCCAGGCGCATGATCGGTACCCACCTCGACATCAGCGAGCGCAAACAGGTGGAAAGTGCGCTTCGCGAGGCCAAGGAGGCGGCCGAGGCGGCCAGCCGTTCCAAGAGCGAGTTCCTGGCCAATATGAGCCACGAAATACGCACACCCATGAATGGTGTGTTGGGAATGACGGACCTATTGCTCGATGGCGCCCTGGAGGAGACGCAACGCGAACGCGCTACGGTCATCAAGCGCAGCGCCGAGTCCCTGCTGGCGATCATCAACGACA
>JAGRGI010000086.1 GCA_020445565.1 Chromatiales bacterium | reverse complement strand
TACGGTGCAGAATGACCGGTTACGCGACTACTACATACCAGGGCTTTTAGGGACTTTCGCAAGCCAACCGGTTTCCCTTTGAGGTCTTCATCAAACCATCTCCTCTGGGTGTGATAGCTGAGCCAATGTCCATACTCTGTCACTATTCGAGTCGTTTTTTAACAACCCGATTGAATGCCTCGGCAATTTCCGATCCATAGTCGCTCTTGCGAAATTGAATCTCGCAATCGGTCTTTCCTTCACCCACTTCCTGCAAATGCCTTTCGAAGCGGAAAAGTGGTCCCGCAATACGGTTGGAAAGCCAGAACCCATAGACGATATAACCAAAGTAGACGATCCGTATGATCAGCAGGAGATACTGGCCATACGACGGGTCGATTGAATTGTCTTCGATCAAGCCGTCAACGATTACAGACAGTTGCGAAATCAGGCTGATAGAGATGATATAGACAATGAGATCCCTTTGGATCTTTGTTCCTACGTACCATTTCAGCTTATAAAAAGGTATCTTTTTCATAATCTTCTCAAGCCAAGAAAGTAAAAGGCACGCCTGGTTTGTTGCCGCGCAGATGCGTTTTCCGAAAACTGGCAGCACTGAGCACCGCGGACAAGGTCAACATAGCGTTACATGCCTCTTCTGCTCCCTGGGAACGAACGGGTCTTTGGCCAGCAACTGTTCGAACAGATCGGCGGGTAGTGGCCGGCTGAACCAGTAGCCCTGGATGTACATGCAACCGCCCTCGACGAGGGAATTCAGTTGCTCAGTAGTCTCCACTCCTTCAGCGACGACATTGATATTGAGGCTGTTCGACATGGCAATGATGGCTGTAACGATAGCCGCGTCGTCGGCATCCACGGCTATGTCCCGCACGAAACTGCGATCGATTTTCAATCTGTCAATCGGAAAGTGCTTGAGTTTGCTCAATGATGAATAGCCCGTCCCGAAGTCATCGATGGCCAGTTTTATGCCGCGCTGCCGGAGACTGAGCAGGTTATCCATCACAACGCCTTCGGCATCCATAATGGTACTTTCGGTGATTTCCAGCTCCAGATTCTCTGAATCCAAGCCCGAATCACGCAGGGTGTCTTCAACAGAATCGATGAAGCCGGGCAGGCGGAACTGCAACGCGGAGATGTTGACAGCGACACGAATTGGACGAAGTCCTTTTTTCTGCCACTGCTTGTTTTGCAGACAGGCATGATGCAATACCCAATCGCCCAACTGTGTGATGTATCCGGATGACTCAGCAATCGGAATGAAAACATCGGGTCCAATCGGCCCATGTTTTGGATGCGTCCAGCGCAGCAGTGCTTCACAACTGACGATTCTTCCCGATTCCATGTCAAGTATGGGTTGATAGTGAATACTTAGTTCATCATTTGAAATGGCCGACCTCAATGACGATTCGATCTCCATTGCCTTTACGGCACGATCATGCATATTCGGATCGTAGGTCTTGAAATTGTTTCGTCCGTTTTCCTTGACGAAATACATCGCGGTATCCGCGTACTTGAAGATATCGACGATATTGTCCGCGTTGTCTGGATAGACTCCGATTCCGATACTGGCTGTAACGTTGAGTTCCTTGCCGTATATTTCATAGGGCCTTGACAAGGCATCGAGTATTTTTTGAGCTACAACGTTGGCAATCTCGGCACTGGAGACATCTTCAAGCAAAACCGTGAACTCATCCCCGCTTAAGCGGGAAACGGTATCCGAATGACGCACGCTATCGGTCAATCGCTTTGCGACCTCTTTGAGCAGACGATCGCCGGCTTCGTGACCCAGCGTATCATTGATTGTCTTGAAGCGATCCAGATCGATAAACAACAGCGCAAACTGGCCACCGTGTTCCTTAACCCTGTTCAAAGAATCCGTAACACGCTGATGACATACGAGTCTGTTGGGTAGCCCCGTCAACGCATCTGTCGTTGCAAGCCGTGAAATATCTTCATTTTTTTGTAGTAATCGGCGATTGGCTTCGTTCAGTTCTTCAGAATTGATCTCCAAGGTCCGTTCGAGTAGAGCCTGTTCTTTGTTGAAATGATCATAGGCCGAACTGATGGCCTCAAGAAACGCCGAGAAGGCTGGCGCTCCATACTCAGGGGAGGCTGCGTAGTCTTTGCCGAGTAATCGTTTTATCTGTCGCTCCAGCAGGCGGTTCATCAAGAATCACTCGTGCAGGCTGAACAGGGTCATCGTCTGATTGTGCAGTAAACAGTCCCCATGGTCCTTACTGAATGGAGCCAGTTCGCCATAGGAATAGAATCCAGTCAGTGCCACGTTCTCCCCGAGAACCTCGCCGACAACCTCCAGTTCATCGTCTGCCATAGGCCCCATCAGCATCCGACGCCCAACACAACTGATGACGATCGCCAACCCCTCGGAATCCGTCGGCACCTTGGCTCTCTGGGCAGCGGTTCCGGCACCGTCGATGAGATTGTCCGTATTTCCTTTCATCAATAGCGTTATGGAACCCTCGGGTACGTCGCCGGCAAAGGTGAGGCTGTTATTGGCGTCGTCAATCGCCAATAGGGTTCGAATCAACGGCACGCCGTCTTTGTTCGTGATGCTCAGTGGAAAACGCAGGCCGCTGGAAGGAAGGCTGTTCGCGTCATTGCCCAGATACTTCCTGTACAGCTCCAATGCAGGGCTGTTGTCGATTTCATAGACGATATTGTTCTCTGAGCGAGTGATCGTTCGGTTGATGCCAAATTCATCCCATCCTGCGTAGCATCCGTGGCCGACTTTGAGTTGCTCGCCGTAGAACCCGATAAGTATCACGGCATCGCTATGGATCTTCCCGTCGAGAATGACATAGGTCTGTTTGAAATCGCCGTTGTCTCCCATCAGGCCGCCGACAACAGGGATAGTGTCGCTTACGGAGACCGCTTCAGCGAGCCGGCTACCGTTGATATTGAGTCCGTCAGACAAGGTCATGATCAGCCGAAGATCGTCCTGAAGCAGTGACCGCGCCATCTCGCTCACATCATTGAAGATGTCTCTCGAGGCGTCCATTTCCACCATCCTGACTTCAATCCGACTGTGGTCAAAGTGGATTGCGGTCGCGACCATGTCGTCGTCAGTACTGTGAGGACCGAGAATGTTACCTGCGCTGGAACCACCCACGATGCGCGCATTGGGAAATCGATCGTGAAGCTCACCCAGGCCGGGGCCGTGAATACATTGGGGCGAAGCGAACACAACAACGAGCTGTATATCCTCGTGATCGAGTGCGCTACCCGACTCCAAGCTCCAACCCGTGTCCTTGGACCAACGATATTGTGCTTTCTTCATCCTCTACCCCCCAATCGCCCCAGTGTCGGCAAGTTATCGGCATCTTCTCCGATTGACTTGAATGGGATGGGCTTGAAAGGGCAAACAGCTCGGAACGGTACTTACTTTTATATCAACTTGTTGAATTAATTATAATAAATAAACTGATGAGCTTAGAGTTCAAAGCTGCTGACCGATAGCCCGCTCAACACCTTGGTCCGCTCGATGGTCCGACTCGCCGGCCGGTGTCAGGAGTGGCAGCAGTGTGGGCCAGACGTTATTGAGCATGGCCTCCTGCACCTCATCGCGAGGATGAATCTGGTCGTCCTGCATCGACTCTCTGTCTTCGTCGAAGCCAGCCAGCAGATTGTTCACCAAGGGAACACCGCGATCCTTTGCAACACGTTGAAACACACCAAGAAAGCGTTCAACAAAGGCGACGCCATAGTTCGGTGGCAGGCGAATACCCACCAGGATGACCTGGCTGCCGGCTGCCCTGGCAATGTCGACAATGGAACCAAGATTGTCGCGCAGGCGTCCTAACTTCAATCCGCGCAGACCGTCGTTACCGCCCAGCTCAACGATCAGCAGGGTTGGCCGATATTGCTGCAACAGCCTGGGCAAACGCGCCAGTCCGCCGGAACTGGTGTCGCCGCTGATGCTGGCGTTGACAACCTCGTGCGGGTAGCCTTGCCGGCTGAGGCGTTGCTGCAGCCGGCCTACCCAACCTGCCTGCGGGTGCTGTAGCCCATAGCCGGCACTGAGGCTATCGCCGAGCACTATGACCTTGGGCGCTTCGTCCGCCTGAACCCAGGACCAACCCAGCGTTACGGTCATCCAAAGCGCCGCCCAGGGGCGCAAGAATTTCATCTTCAACAAAGCCTATCCCCATGTCCTCTGCTCCCCCCATTGTGCAAGCACGCCAACTCCACAAGCAAGTCAGCGGCCCCGAGGGTGAATTGGTCATCCTGGACCAGGTCGACCTGGACATATATCAAGGCCAATCGGTGGCGATCCTGGGGGCATCCGGAGCCGGCAAATCTACGCTGCTCGGGTTGTTGGCTGGCCTGGATCTGCCCAGTTCGGGCAGTGTTCTCCTCGGTGGTCAGACATTGGAGACATTGGACGAGGACGGTCGCGCCGCCCTTCGCGCCGGCCGCGTCGGCTTCGTGTTTCAATCCTTTCAGTTGCTGCCAACATTGAACGCAATGGAAAATGTCCTCCTCCCTTTGGAGCTGGCTGGCGCCGGCGACGCGCGCAAGCGCGCCGCTGCCCTGCTGGAAAGAGTGGGTTTGAAGGAACGGGGCAAACATTATCCGCGTCAGCTCAGCGGCGGCGAACAGCAGCGCGTGGCCATCGCCCGCGCCTTTGCATCTGAACCGCAATTGCTGTTCGCAGACGAACCTACCGGCAACCTGGACGAACACACGGGGCAGCGTGTCGCCGAACTGCTGTTCGAACTCAACCGGGAACATGGCACCACTCTGGTTCTGGTAACCCACAACCAACATCTGGCGGCGCGCTGCGATCGACGGCTGTACCTGGAGGACGGCTGCCTGCATCAAGAGGCGATGGCATGATGCAGCTGATCATTGGCGGCCTTCGTTCGCTATGGCGTGAACGCACTAGCGCAGAGATCCGCCTGCTTGCCGTCGCCCTGGTTATCGCCGTGGCCAGCGTCACCGCCGTTGCCTTTCTTACCGACCGCATCAACGGCACCCTGAGCCGTCAGGCTGCCGAATTGTTGGCCGCCGACCTGGTGGTGTCCGGCCCCTACCCTATCAAGGAGGAATGGCGGCAACAGGCCGCCATGGCCGGCCTGCAAACGGCTGACAGCATCGCCTTCGGCAGTGTTGTCCTAACCGAGGAAGAAACGCTCCTGACCGCCGTCAAGGCAGTATCGGACAGCTACCCCCTGCGTGGCCGGCTGCGCACGGCCGGCGCGCTGTTCGAAGGGGAGCAGGCTATCGACGCCATTCCCCAACTCGGCGAGGTCTGGGTGGAACCACGGCTGTTGCGCGAATTGGCCCTGAACGTGGGGGATGAGCTGGAGCTGGGCGCCTCCCGTTTTCGTATCGCGCGGGTGCTGACCTACGAGCCGGATCGAGGTGGAAACCTTATCCGTATAGCGCCCAGGGTGCTCATGAACAAAATCGATCTACCCGCGACCCGCCTGGTTACCCCGGCAAGTCGGGTCCGCTACAGCCTGCTGCTTGCAGGACCGGCGGACACCGTGAGCGACTACGCGCGATGGCTTTCCCCGCGTTTATCCAAGGGCTTCAAAGTCCAAGACGTCACCGATGCCCGCCCGGAGCTGGCCACGGCCTTGAAGCGGGCACAAAGCTATTTTGGCCTGGTCTCGCTGATGGCGGCGCTGCTGGCAGGTATCACCATCGCCATGGCTACCCGACGTTTTGTCGATCGCCGCCTTGACGGCGTCGCCCTGCTGCGCTGCCTGGGCGTATCACGCCGACGCGCGCTTACTCTGCATCTCAGTGAGATACTCTGGTTGGCCCTGCCGGCGGCGCTGTTGGGTTCGGTATTTGGCTGGCTGACGCAGTTGGTGCTCATCAAACTGCTGGTGGGACAGTTGCCGGCGGATCTGCCCACGCCGTCCGTTCTTCCCGTGGTTCAGGGATTGCTGCTGGCAATGTTCCTGCTGCTTGGCTTTGCCTTGCCGCCGCTGCTGCGCCTGGGAAAGGTATCGCCCTTGAAGGTATTGCGTCGCGAGTTGGCGCCGCCGGCTCTTTCCAACCTGCTCTTGTACGTCGCCGCGCTGCTCGGCAGTGTCGCCCTGCTCGCTTGGCAGGCCAGGGATGCCAAACTCACTGCCTATGTTGCGGTTGGCAGCATTGCCGCGGTCGTGGTGACCGCACTATCCGCTTGGCTGCTGGTGTGGTTGCTTGGGCGTTTACGCCAACGCGTCGGCACCCGCTGGCGCTTTGGTTTCGCTAATCTGGCGCGCCGCCCAGCGACCACCATTGCTCAGACCAGCGCACTGGGATTGGGGATCATGGCGATCCTGTTGTTGGCTTTCGTACGCTCGGATCTGATGGACGGCTGGATACGCGCCCTGCCCGAGGACGCGCCCAATCACTTTCTGATCAACATCCAACCGGCCGATGTCGGCGCGTTGCGCGAGCGGCTGGGCCAATTGGGTATTGAGAGCGCGGGTCTGTACCCCATGGTGCGCGGGCGACTGACTGCCATCAACGGCCAACCGGTAGACACTGAGAGCTACGAGAACGAGCGCGCCCGGCGCTTGCTGAGCCGCGAGTTCAACCTCAGCCACACCCTGGATCTGCCGCAGGACAACCGAATCCTCGCCGGTCAGTGGCTGTTGGCCGATCCTCTGCGCGCCGACCAAATCTCGGTGGAGGCCGGTCTGGCTCAAACTCTCGGGCTGAAGCTGGGTGACAGGCTCGAATTTACCGTGGCGGGCCAGGCAACCCAGGCACAGATCAGCAGTCTGCGAAGCGTGCAGTGGGATTCCTTCCGGCCCAATTTCTTCGTCATCGGTCCCCCTGCCTGGTTGGACTCCATGCCGGCCACGTATATCACCAGCTTTCACTTGCCCCCGGAGCAACGCGGACGACTGACCGGACTGGTACGCAGCTTTCCCAGCGTCACCATACTGGACGTGGTGGCCCTGATGCGTCAGGTGCGCGATTTGCTGAATCAGGTCTCAAGGGCCATAGAGTTCCTGTTCCTGTTCAGCCTGATCTCCGCCGCAACCGTGCTGTGGGCCGCCATACAGCAATCGGCAGAACAGCGGCGCCAGGAAAGCGCGCTGCTGCGCACCCTGGGCGCCAGTTCCGCCACGCTTTGGCAAGGGCTGGCAGCGGAGTTTCTCGCCCTTGGCGCCATCGCCGGCATCATCGGCACTGCTGGCGCGGCAGCCGTGGCCTGGTCGGTCTCTACACAGCTTCTGGAACTGGATTATCAGGGCAATCCCTGGATGTGGATCACCGGCATGGGATTGGGCCTGGGCGTGGTGACACTGGCCGGACTGGCGAGCCTGGGCCGCAGCGTGCACACACCGCCGGCCCAGGCATTGCGCTGATCACGAAGCAAGGGCGTAACGTCGTTCCCGGTGCCGGGACGAAAAGCTCTGATAAGCGAAGTCGCTCTCGAAAAAGGATCGCATGGGTTCCGACTGACTCGCCAGCTGATCGAAACCGTCCGTCAGGCTCAATAGAAAGGGGGCACGAAGCCCCCGATGCTCGCATGGCGCGCCGACTTGGCGCAGGTCCAATTGCAGGCGCCGCAGAATGCGCGCCAAAGCCGGCGTGGTCAGAAACACCATGTGGCTAAGCTGATTTTCCAGTCCGTAGCGCTGGGCTGCGCGAATCAGACCAAGCAGGATCGCCGAGTCGGATCCGCCCGCGCCGCGCTGTTGTTCAGCATCGGTTACCCTGGCCTTGATGTCGTAGAGGGTAGGCACTGGCGGCGTCGGAGGCCGGGTGATCAACAGCCGCGACATTTCCATGATACGCTCGGCACCCATCTGGCGGACGTTGTTAAGGAATTGACAAGCCTGATTCATTGGCAGTTCTTCCGGCGCAGACAGTATCACGCGGGTGGCTCCCCGCCACTCACCGGTACGCCGTTCCCGGACGATGAAATGTGCCGCCTGATCATCGTGCCCATCGGACTCCATGCCATCGGGAAAACGCTCTGGCGGTTCAAAGCGCCTATCCAGGCAATACACCTGATAACGCAAGCGATAGTTGATCTGACGCGCCTCGTCCGTATCCGCCAGCAAGACTTCATACTGATCGTCGAACATTCGCTATGGCCCAAGAATTTGACACAAGTATCACCCTCCCACTACTTGGCGAGAGAGCGTTGGAAAATGTGAGCTGCTTAGCAAAATTCGGGCCTATTCGTTGCCTGACAGGCCCGAGTCTGATAGCCGCCTTCGCCAGTTTCTGTAAGGCAATGATAATAGATATTTTTTATGATTCCAGCCGAATCAAAAGAAATCTGAATAACTGTAAAGGAGTGTTGCAGATCTGTTCCGCCACAAATCGCAGGGCAGAAATACCGGAAAACTGTCTCAACATGGAGACAGTCGCCTCAAAATTTGTGGGTTTATTGCGCATTGTGACAGGCTTGTCACACGATATGACAAAATTGACGCAAGGCAGGAACTTCGGAAAGGCAAATTGTGCGCAACCGGTCTCACCTGATTGCCGCCATCGCAGGAGGAGCGGACATCGTCACGAGAATGCCCAGGATTTTCCGCTCTATCGTTCGCAAGCCGTTGCGTAGCCGTGAGTGTCGCCGAAGCGCGACAGAAATCAATCGCTAATATTCTTTAAATGTTATTGATTCGCGCCCGCCAGCAGTCAACACGAGCGAGAATACGCCCGCCATATCAATCTTTCGGAAACTGCGACCGTTCCCGGTCGGGGCTTGGCAGCGCCTGATCAGTCGGCGCGGAAATCAGCCGGATTCAACTCGTAACGTTGAAGCAACTTGTAGAATTCGGTGCGATTGCGGCCAGCCAGATTGGCGGCTCGGGTAACGTTGCCGCTGGTTGCCTTGAGCAATTGGGCGAAGTAATTACGATCGAAACGTTGGCGGGCATCGGCATAGCTGGGAATCTCCGACTGAACGTCACGCAGGGCGTTTTTCACCAATTGCGGCGGAATCAGGCTGGACGTGCTCAGCACCACGGCCTGCTCCACCACATTGCGCAGTTGGCGAACGTTACCGGGCCAAGACGCCCCGATCAGATACTCCATTGCCTTGGGGGCGAATGCCGTGACCTTTTTGCCGTTGACCCCAGCAAACTCCGCCAGAAAATGATTGGCAAGCAGGGGAATATCCTCGCGGCGCTCACTGAGATTGGGCAAGGCCAGGGGGATGACGTTCAGGCGATAGTAGAGGTCCTCGCGGAACCGTCCGGCCCGGATCTCTTCCTGAAGATCGCGATGCGTGGCGGAAATGATACGCACATCCACCGGAATGGATCGCGTCGACCCCAGGGGTCGAACCTGCCGCTCCTGCAACACACGCAGCAGTTTCACCTGAAGCTGCAAGGGCATGTCGCCGATTTCGTCCAGGAACAACGTGCCCTTGTGGGCACCGCGCACCATACCGTCGTAGTTATCGACTGCGCCGGTGAACGAACCTTTAGTGTGACCAAACAGTTCGGACTCGAGCAGGCTTTCCGGTATGGCGCCGCAATTGAGGGCCACGAAGGGATGATCCTTGCGTCGGCTGGCACGATGAATCGCCTGGGCCAGCAGTTCCTTGCCGGTGCCGCTCTCACCGTGGATGAAGACACTGGCTTCGCTCAGGGCGGCCAGATGCGCCTGACTGAGCAGCTCACGCATCTTCGGGTTACGTGTCAGTATTGCCTCGCTCCATTCGTCATCCGACAGGTCTGCGGTCGTCGCCCCGCTTTGCGACAGCGCCGCCTCGATCTGCTCGAGCAATTCCCGGTAGTCGAAAGGCTTGGACAGGAATCCGAACACACCACGCTTGGTTGCGCTTACCGCATCCGGGATGGTGCCGTGGGCAGTCAGTATGATCACCGGCAAAGCGGGATGGTCGGTATGGATCTGCTCGAAAAGCTGCAAACCGTCCATTTTGTCCATTTGCAGATCCGTCACTACCAAGTCGGGGCGGGTCGTGGCAAGCAAGGCCAGGGCCTTGTCGCCGGACTCGGCGGTCAACACCTTGAATTTTTTGGTCTTCAACCGGATCGAGACCAGTTTGAGAAGATCCGGGTCATCGTCGACCACAAGAATGGTCTTGCCTTGCATAGGTACGCGCCTCAGGGTCGCGGTCTGGTTTCCATGGAACGCTCTATCTCGCGCAGGGCGTCGAGTTTGAAGCGCAATTCGCCAAGGTCTTCTCGCAGCTTCTCGTTCTCCGCCTCCAGTCGGGCCTTGTCCTGTTTGAGCGCCTCGAAATCCTCTTGCAGGTTTCTTGCTCTTGCGCTGTTGGCCTTTTTTTTCAGCGCTTCGGACAAGGTGCGGGCCTGTTCTCGTGCGAGATCCGCCGATGAGCGTTCGGATTCGGCGGCCAGTGCAATCTCCAGGTTCTGCTGGCGGCTCAGCAGCTCCCGCATCAGACCGGCGAAGTCTGCCACTGCATCTCTGCCACTGTGGTCTTGCAGATAGTCATCCAGCAGGCTCAAGGCACGCGGACGGTCGAGAACCGGGCTATCCGGCCTCGACAGCAGCAACACCAGACGCAACCTGTCCATCTCGTTGCCGTCTTTTTGAAAGCGGTTCTGCAGGCGATTGAATTCCGAGGTGAGATTCATCGCGCCCCAGCCCTGCATCTGACGATGATAACAGGCCAGGATGGCGACTCGGTTGACCAGCTCCACCGTGGGGTACCCGCAAGACCCGGCGGTCTGGCCGTTGGGTATGGTCTCGCAGCCTGCCAATCCCAGGCAGGCCAGCAGCCCCACGGGAAACCACGAGCGCAGATGTGGCTTCATGCCACCTCCACGCGCATTGGCAGTGAAACGCGGAAGTGGGCACCCCGCTCGCTATCGAGCAGTTCGACCGTGCCCTGATGGATGGATACATAATCGCGCACCATGGAAAGACCGACACCGGTGCTATCGGTGTAGGTTTTGGCCCGTTCCCGCCCCCGGTAATACACATCGAAGATGCGCTTGCGATCTTCGACGGCGATACCCGGCCCCGAATCGATGACGTCTAACACGGCGCGTCCCGCCCACTTTTCTAGTTTCACCTTGATCCACCCACCGACAGGCGTGTATTTGACAGCGTTAGACACCAGATTATCGATCACCGCGCGAATCTTTTCCTGATCACCGAAGATGGAAACCGCGGAGATCTCCGTTTCCAGCTTCAACTGCTTGTTACGCAGGGCAAGCATATGGTCCGCTATCACCTGCTTGGCAAGCGCGTCCACCGAAACCTTGGTGACGGCTCGCAAGATATTGATTTCTTGTGCCTTGTGATAGTCGAACAAATCATCGATGAGACGCTGCAAACGTATGCTGGCATCGAGCATGATCTGGGCGACTTCCAGGTGATCTTCGTGCAGCGGCGGCTCCAGATCGCCCCCCACCAGCAATTCGCTGCCTTCGCGCAGTGAAGCCAAAGGCGTCTTGAGGTCATGGGTCACACTGCGCATGAAACGCACCTTCTCACTCTCCACGTAGCGCAGGCGATTGCGTAACCAGTCCAACTGCTCGCCGACATATTCCAGGTCCGCCGTGCCCCCGACCCGCACGGGGCTATCCAGAAAACCGTCGCCCAGGCGACGAATCTCACCGGCCAGCTGGCGGATGGGCCTGACGATCAGGAAGGTGAAGAACAGCACCAGGATGAAGGTGACCGGTATCACCCACAATGCCTTGAGAACCACCGACTGAGAGGTTCGTTTGGTCTTTGCCTCCAGCCGGGCAACCTCTTGATCAACCACCTTTTCTGCCAGACTGAGCATCTCGTCCGATGCCTCGGTGAGGCGCTGAAAAGTGGCGTGGACATAGGGCTCACCCGGCGGCCCTTCCTTGCGCACCAACGCCAGATAGACGCTTTTTTCGGTCGCCAGCATCGTGTCCACGGCCTGGTTGATCCCTTTCGATGCCTGTATGCGGAGAATCTCGTTCAACTTATAGAGCCAGACCTGTCGGCGGTTGACGTAGTTGCCCAGCAGCTCCTCTTCTTCCAGTATCTGGTGCTTGCGCGCCACCCGTTCCATGTCGAGTTGGTCAGAGACAGCGCTGCGACCGATGCGGGTCACCTTGACCACCCGGTAGAGCGCGTCCCCACCCCGCTTGGAAATCCGATCCGCCTCTACCAAGGCATTCACCAGGGCGTACAGCAACGGCACCGACACCAGGATGAAACCGATCAGGATCAGGGTGAGAAATGATTTGGGGAGAAGCCAGCGCATGGCCAGAACTACCGGTTTGCCTGCTCAGCCCGGCGTGTTGTGTTCCACCCACCGACTGCCCTGTGCCAGGGTTTCCCGCTTCCAGAAGGGTGCCCGGGATTTCAGCTCTTCCATGATCCATCGACAAGCGTCAAAGGCGGCCGTACGGTGCGCAGACCACACGGCTACCAGTACGATGGGGTCGCCAGGGTTCAGTTCGCCAACCCGGTGCAATACCAGGGTCTCGAGTAATTCCCAACGTTTCGCGGCTTCCTCTCGCAGGCGTTCCAGATAACCGTCGGTCATGCCAGGATAATGTTCCAGGATCATACCGTGCACCTCGTCCCCCTCGTTGAGGTCGCGCATGGTGCCCACGAACACGGCGCTGGCGCCATGAGCGGCACTGCCGGCAAAGCGCTGGCGCTCGAAATCGGCCAATGCGGCCCAGGGCTCAAGAGGGGTCGTCAGGATGCGGCTGGTCACGGAGTCACCCCCCGGTCACCGGAGGAAAGAAGGCGATCTCGTCGCCGTCGCGCACGGTGCTGTCCAGGGAGGCATAGTCCTGATTGACCGCAACCAGGGTATTCGCCGGCAGGGTGTCACCGCCATTGGCCCGTGCCCAGGCATCGGCCGGTGTGCGAATACCCTCGGCATCCAGTTCATCCCCGGAGCGGCCCAGCTGTTCGCGCAGCCGGGCAAAATAGCGTACGGAAATACTCATGATTTTCAGATAGCCCGCAGAATTGCTTCTATTGTAACGCCTTCCGGCGAGTCATTGATCCGGGAAATGCAAATAACAGCGCACATAATGCGCCGTACCGACCTTGGCCTGCGGCGGATAGGCAGTTGCGCAAACCGCCATGGCACTGGGACAGCGAGGACGAAAATGGCAACCGGGCGGCGGCGCGGCGGGCGACGGCGGATCACCGGTCAGCCCACGTGAGGGGCGGGTATGGGCGGGATCGAGGCTGGGTATGGCGGACAACAGCGCCTGGGTATAGGGGTGTCGGGGCTGCTCAAGTATTTCGCGCACCGGACCCTGCTCGACGATGCGCCCCAGATACATCACCGCCAGTTCGTGTGCCAGATAGGCCACCACCGAAAGGTTGTGGGTGATGAACAGATAGCTGAGTCCGAGACGGTCTTGCAGGTCCTTGAGCAGATTGAGGATTTGGGCCTGCACCGAGACGTCCAGGGCGCTGGTGGGTTCGTCGCA
>JAGRGI010000085.1 GCA_020445565.1 Chromatiales bacterium | reverse complement strand
CGACCACACCGGCTATTACAACGAGGTGGAACGCTTCCCGGTGTTCACCATCGAGCGCATCACCCATCGGCCCGACCCCATCTATCACAGCACCTACACAGGTCGTCCCCCGGACGAACCGGCTATCCTGGGGGTGGCGCTGAACGAGGTGTTCGTTCCCATATTGCGCAAACAGTTTCCCGAAATCATGGATTTTTATCTGCCGCCGGAGGGCTGTTCCTATCGGATGGCGGTGGTCAGCATGAAAAAACAATACCCCGGCCACGCCAAAAGGGTGATGCTGGGCGTCTGGTCCTTTCTGCGGCAGTTCATGTACACCAAGTTCGTGATTGTTACCGACGACGACGTGAACGTGCGCGACTGGAATGACGTGATCTGGGCCATGACCACGCGCATGGATCCGGCCCGCGATACGGTAATGATTGAGAACACACCGATAGATTACCTGGATTTTGCTTCCCCGGTGTCCGGCTTGGGCTCCAAGATCGGCTTCGATGCCACCAACAAAATCGCCGGAGAAACCACGCGCGAGTGGGGCCGGCCGATCCTGATGGACCCCGAGGTAAAACAGCGGGTGGACGCAATTTGGTCTGATCTGGGTCTGGACTCGGATTGAACCTTTGAAGATCTGCGATAAGATTTGGTAATCGTAACCCGTTCGATTCCGACTGCAAGGGTAGTGACCGTGTCCGCTATTCGACAATCGTCGGTTACGCAATAGTCGACTTTCTCCGCAATAGTATTGGAGCGGCGCATGCGCACGATCATGGTTTTCAATCCCAAGGGAGGGTCCGGAAAGACCACGCTGGCGACCAACCTGGCCAGCTATTACGTGAATCAGGGACAATCGGTCCTGTTGGTGGATTATGACCCTCAGGAATCCAGCCTCGAATGGATCGATGCCCGCGATACCGACAAGAAGCTCATCCCCATCTACGGCATGTCCGGCGTCGAGGAGAAGATTCGCAAGTTCCCCGATACCGATGTCATGATCATGGACGCCCCGGCAGCGGTGCACGGCAAGGATATGCGCGAGTTGCTCAAACTGGTCGAGACGCTCGTCATCCCGGTGATCCCCTCGCCCATCGACATGCGGGCCGCGGGGCACTTCATCGAGGCAATCCTAAGCGAACGGCGGGTCAGCCAGAAGAAGTTGAGGCTGGCCCTGGTGGCCAACCGGGTGAAAGAGCGCAGCAAGGCCTATCACAGCCTGGAGGTGTTTCTTGGCAAGGCGCGCATTCCCTTCATCACCCACCTTCGCGACGCCCAGGTCTATTTGCGTGCCGCCGAGACGGGGGCCGGCATCTTCGACCTGCCGGAGCGCTCCGTGGCCAGGGATCTGGAGGAATGGCAGCCGCTGATCAAGTGGCTGAAAGGCCGCGGCAGCCGTCCCAGCGCCTGAACGGCAGGAATCAACGTTCCCGGTGAGGACAATTCTCCCGGGTACAGTTTCCGTAGAGGATCAAGGAATGATCGGCCAACTGGAAACCATTTTCCTTGGCGACCGCTTTTTGGCGTGATTCTATGGTCGAGTCGACGAACTCTTCCACGTAGCCACACTGCATGCACACGATGTGATCGTGGTGGCCGCCGCGCTCCAGCTCGAACACCGCATGCCCACCCTCGAAATGATGACGCTGCACCAGTCCGGCGCTCTCGAACTGGGTCAGTACACGGTAGACCGTGGCCAGACCGATCTCCTCGCCGGCGGTAAGCAACTCCTTGTACACGTCCTCCGCGCTCATGTGGTTTGCGCTTGCCGATTCCAGAATCTCCAGAATCTTCATGCGCGGGAGAGTGACCTTCAGACCGGCTTTTTTGATGTCCTGTCGATCCATTGCGGGTAATACTCTGCTTCGGTGATGTTGAACGATCAAAAGCGAATCGTTCTTATTTTCGTAGGCAAGAGAATACGCGAATACGCTGGTGAAGCCAATTTCCCATGCCTGCAATTCGTCAGGAACCGTCTGCCACATTCTCCGCGGGCATGGGCCCCACCAACAGGCTGGGATCGATGCGTTTCTCGAACAGGTTCATGCGCCAGTCCAGATGCGGCCCGGTCACCCGCCCGGTCGCCCCCACCTCGGCAATCTCCTGCCCCGGCTCGATACGGTCTCCTTTTTTCACCAAAAGCTTGCTCAAGTGCAGAAACCAGGACGACAGGCCGTGACCATGGTCGATTGCCAGGGTACCGCCGGTAAAATAAAGATCGCTCTCGGCCAGAGTGACCACGCCGCCAGCCGGGGCACGCACCCTGGTCCCCACCGGGCGGGCGATATCGACACCATAGTGCGGCTGGCGGGGTTTACCGTTGAGGATACGCTGACTGCCATAAACACCGCTGATCGGCCCGGTGAGCGGCCACTGGAAGCCCGCCAGAAAATCCGTCGCCGGGGTGTCCACCTTGCGGGCCTTTTTGATGATCTTTGCTTCGCGCCAAATGCGGTCCAGCTGCTTCTGGTTCGGGCTCACCTTACTCGGCGGCAGGCCGTCGATGCGCTGAATCCTGTACTGCCGCTGCGCCACCTTGAGGTCGCGTTCCAACTGCCTGCCGTCGGGCAAGGTGACCCGCAAGTGGCGCAGGCCCGGCTCATCCCGATGAAACCCCACCAGGAAGTCCCCCCGTGGCGACACCCGTAGCGCCTCACCATCGACCTCGACGGTGGACCCAGGCCGGGTCTTGCCGATCAACAGGCCACCCTGCTGATAACTGCCCTCAAGACTCAAGTCGTCAGCGGCTTGAACAGGCACAAAAGAAACCAACAGGACGAAAAACAGGATTCGCGAAATCATGATGTGCTCAGTCGTACTCGGTATCTTTCCAGGTTCGCAAAACGGCAAAAACCTCCGCCGGACCATCCAGGCGGTGCCCCGCTTTGGCTTGTGCCGCACGCATAACCGACGGTACGGAGACGCGCAGAAACGGATTGGTGGCCAGTTCTTCAGACAAAGGCCCGCAGGCCGTTGGCCGGCCCTCGTCCAGAGCCTGGTGGGTAAGCGCCAGGCGGGCCTCGATAGCCGGATTATCCGGCTCCACCCAGCGCGCGAACCCCAGGTTGTCCAGGGTGTATTCGTGGGCACAATAGAATAGGATGTCGGCCGGTAACGCGGCTATGCGCGCCAGGGATCGGTACAGGTCCGCCAGCGTGCCGTCGAAAACCCGCCCGCAACCGGCCGCGAACAGGGTATCGCCGCAGAACAGCGCGCCGTGTCCCAGGTAGGCAATGTGCCCGGCGGTGTGGCCGGGGACATCCCAAACCGTGAAACGCAGTCCGAGTTCCACCAGTTCGACCACATCCCCTTCCTGCAAGGCCCGGCTGCGATCGGGAATGCTCTCCCTTGCCGGCCCGAACACCGGCAGGTCGGGATAGCGGGCCCGCAAGCCCCGGATACCGCCCACATGATCGCCATGCCGGTGGGTTATCAGCACCGCAGCCGGTTGCAGCCCGTCGCGCTCCAGCGCCCGCAGTACAGGCTCGTGATCGCCAGGGTCGACGATGGCCACGGACTTGTTCCTGGACCCGTGAATCAGCCAGATGTAGTTGTCCGTAAACGCCGGCACCGCCTGTACACGCAGCATACCCGAGGACCAATCAGCCGGCACCGTCGCAGGCCGGGCACAGACCGCGAATCTCTATCACCGGCACGGTAACCCGAAAGCCCAGCCGTTCGGCAGCGCCATGGATGGACGCAGAGACACTGGGATCACTCATTTCGGCCACACCGCCGCACACTTCGCAGATCAGAAATTGTCCCACATGAGGCGCATCCGGATTGGCGCATCCCACGTAGGCATTCATGGATTCGATTCGATGGATGAGTCCCTGGTCGAGCAGAAACTCCAGAGAGCGGTACACCGTCGGGGGTGCCACGCCCTCGCGCTCATCGCGCAGCTCGTCCATCAGCTCGTAGGCCTTCACCGGCTCATGCCGGTCCCAAACCAGCTCCAGCACCCGCCGACGCAGACTGGTGAGGCGGCTGCCGCGGCGCGCGCAGGCTCGCTCGGCGGCATCAATGGCACGATGTACGCAACGGCTATGATCGTGATCGGGCTGGGGAAATGGGCTGGGTATGTTCAATCGGGCCATCAGGCACTCTCCGCGGGCCGGGCCAGTGACCGGCATCCTGCTGCTGGTACCGGGAGTATATACCCTAACCGCACATCGCCCTCGCCGGCCAGACTCAAGCCGTACCGGTACGAGACCGATACTTGGGGGAAAGTTCACATCGACTGCACTTGCCGTAATATGCCGGTAGTGTTTTGCGAAGACATTGGGTTATGCTTGGGGCATCGCCCTCTTACTGAATAGGCTTGGATCATGAGTAACAGCCCTGGCGGCCAGAATGGCGAAAAGGTCCTGCACTGCTCCTTCTGCGGCAAAAGCCAGCATGAGGTGCGCAAACTGATCGCGGGGCCTTCGGTCTTCATCTGCGACGAGTGCGTGGACCTGTGCAACGAGATCGTGCGTGAGGACCAGGCGAAGGATGGAGCGGATACCGTTCCCAACCTGCCCAAACCCCACGAGATCAAGCGCATTCTCGACGAACACGTCATCGGCCAGGAAAAGGCCAAGAAGGTCTTGGCCGTGGCGGTTTACAACCACTACAAGCGGCTGCACTCCCGCACCCGCCGCGACGAGGTGGAGCTGGCCAAGAGCAATATCCTCATGATCGGCCCGACGGGTTCGGGCAAGACCTTGCTGGCACAAACCCTGGCGCGTCTGCTGGACGTTCCCTTCGCCATCGCCGATGCCACCACCCTGACGGAAGCCGGCTATGTGGGCGAGGACGTGGAAAACATCATCCACAAGCTGTTGCAGAGCTGCGACCACGACGTCGAGAAGGCGCAAACCGCCATCATCTACATCGATGAAATCGACAAGATCGCCCGCCGCTCGGAGAACCCGTCCATTACCCGCGACGTCTCCGGTGAAGGCGTACAGCAGGCGCTGCTCAAGCTCATCGAGGGCACCATCGCCTCGGTTCCTCCCCAGGGCGGTCGCAAACACCCCCAACAGGAGTTCCTCCAGGTCGACACCCGCAATATCCTCTTTATTTGCGGTGGCGCCTTTGCGGGCCTGGAAAAGATCGTGCAAAGCCGATCCGAAACGACCGGCATCGGCTTCTCCGCCGAGGTTCGCTCCAAGGACCGGCGCCGCAGCACCGGCGAACTGCTGGCCGATGTGGAGCCGCAGGATCTCACCCGCTTCGGCCTCATACCGGAGTTCGTCGGTCGCCTGCCGGTGACGGCGACCCTGGACGAACTTGACGTGGACGCCCTGGTACGAATCCTTACCGAGCCCAAGCATTCCCTGGTACGCCAGTACAAAAAGCTGTTCGAGATGGAAGGCTGTGAGTTGGAGATTCGCGACGATGCCCTGGCCGCCATCGCCCAAAAGGCCCTGGAACGCAAAACCGGCGCCCGCGGCCTGCGTACCATCGTCGAAAATGTGCTGCTGGATACCATGTACGAGCTGCCGTCCATGGACGATATACGAAAGGTGACGGTGGACGCGGCCGTGGTGGAAAACCAGACCCAGCCGTATATGGAATTCGAGGACGAGGCCAGCGAGACCGGCAGCGGGGCTTAAAACTCGCCCTTGGCCGCGTCGTGCATCATGTTATGCAGCACGGTGCGCACACGAAGCGCATCACGCTTGAGATCCTCAGGCAGCTCGCGGGCACCGTGGATAAGGAAATCCATGTTCATCGAATAAAGCCATAACTTCCCTTGTTTGTCTTGTACCAGACTGATGGTGCAGGGCATGAAGGCGGTGTAGGCATCGTTGTAGTTTGCCATTTTCATCCCTACACGAACGTCACAGAAGTTCAGGAAGGATACGAACCGGAACGGACTGCCGGAAACCGCCTCGGCCTGTTTGTAGAAGGGAGACTCCCCGACGAACAGGAAATTGTTCTTGACCGCCAGGCTCTTGAGAGACTCTATGACGTCTTCGGGCTCCAGGTCGGGCGCCACGGGAACCGACCATACCATGGCACTGGCGGGATCTTTGGTCTCCAGCAGCTTGGTGACGAAATCCGTATAGATGTCCGCGGCGCCGGGATCGAAATCGTGCATCGTGTTCTTGACCCAGACCCCGCCGGCCACCGAGAGAACCAGCGTCAACAGGCCAAGCAGGGCAAACAGATTCCAGAGGGTCTTCTTGATCATCTCGTACACCGTTCTTCGTTATGCCAGATACCCGCACGCAGGATAGCAAGACCCGCGTTACTCGCCACCCGTCCTTGCTCAGCCCAGTCGTGCGCGCAGCTTGTGCAACTTGCCCCACCAACGATCCACCTCGGAATTCAGGATCGGAAAGCGCCATGTGAGGAAAACAGCCGCGTAGACCGACACGCCAATCGCGGCCATCACCAGAAGATAGATCGCGGGATGCGTGGTTTGCAGATCACCGGGCAGGAGCAAATGGGTGAGCGCAAGCGCGGCGAACAGCAGCATGTTCAGGTACAGCGCCGGCTTGATCGCCCCAAACAAATTGCTCCAGTTGGAATCCAGGCACCGCTGAGCCAACCAGGCCATGCGCAGCGCCAGGTAGCCGTAGGTGAACACCAGTGCCCAGGCCACCCCTTCCAGGCCGTATTGCACACCCAGCAGGCAACCGGCTGCCAGCAACACGGTGGTCTCCGTTTGTATCCTCATCTCATGGCCCAGGCGGTTCTGAGCCGCCACTACGGCACCGGAGAGATTGCTCACGCAGCGAAACAGGCCGGCGCTGGAGAGGATTTGCAGAGCCGCCGCCGAGTCAATCCATTTGTCTCCGTAGACAACTACGATGAAGGTCTGAGCCGTCCAGATGAAACCGACATAGATCGGCAAGGTATACACCAACACCAGAGCCAGGGCCTTTTCATAGAGGCGGCGCGACTCGGCTGCATTATCCTGAATACTGGACAGGGCGCGAAAAGTGGTTTGATACACCGAGCCGCTGAAAATCTCCACCGGAAGGCTGGCGAGGCTGTCAGACTTGTTGAACAAGCCCACCATGGCCGGCCCCTGCACCCGCGCCACGATGATGTTGGGAATCTGCTTGCGCAGGTAGTCAATGATGGAATTGACCGACATCCTGATGCCGAACCCACCCAGCCTGCGCGCCGACTCCCGCTCATAAGCGAAACCGGGTACCCAGCGGGTATGCCAATAGAACAATGCCAGATTGGCGATTGAGCCAGCCAGCCCGCCCAGCACCAGACTCCAGGGGCCATAGTCAAACAGGGCGAAGGCAATGCTTACGATGCCCCCGATGATGGAACCCACCACGCGGTTGATCGCCACCCACTTGAACTTCATCTGCCGACGCAGCAGCGAACTGGGAATGTTCAGGAACGGCCGAAACAGAAAACTGATGGCATTGACCCTCATCAGGTCGACGATAAGGGGGTTGTCGAACCAAACGGCGACCCAGGGTGCCAGCAGGAAAAGGAAAAGATAAATGAGGATACAAATGGCCAACTGGATGGTGAACACCACCCGAAAATCCTGCGGCTTCGCCTCCTTGGCCTGCACCAGGGCCTCGCCCATGCCCCCGCCGGCCACATAACCCAGG
Source organism: Chromatiales bacterium (assembly GCA_020445565.1). Taxonomy (GTDB): domain Bacteria; phylum Pseudomonadota; class Gammaproteobacteria; order JAGRCI01; family JAGRCI01; genus JAGRGI01. The sequence continues at coordinate 31,134 of JAGRGI010000085.1, read as the reverse complement.
ATACCGGTGAAAATCTGAATAGTGACGATGGTGCCGAAATCCGCCGGCACCAGCAACCGGGCGAGCACCACGCCAAAAATAAACCCGAAGACGCGAAACGCCAGCGAGCCGGTGAACACCCACTGGGTATTGGCACGCAGCGACTGGCCTGGGTTCACGACACCCCCTGACACGGCACAGCAGCATTGTGGAACAACTGCGCTGTTCCAGACAGTGGCGGGCAAGACATGATGGCGTGAATTTCCTTACAGGTCAGGCAACGGGCAAAACGCGCAGAGTATATACCGATCGGCCGGAGGTTTCAGGGCCGCGGCCCCATTCACAACAAGGTGCCCCACAACCCCAGCTTTTTCGCAGTTATGATGGCTTCAACGGCGCGTTATAGTGACGGCTCGCCAGTGGGGAGTCGAAGCACATGAAGCCAACCAGCCGCAATCATTTGTCCGAGGCCACCAGCCCTTATCTCTTGCAACACGCGAACAATCCAGTGGAGTGGTATCCCTGGGGTAAGGAGGCCCTTGAGCTGGCCGAGGAGCGCGATTGCCCGATATTGCTGTCGATCGGCTATTCGGCCTGCCATTGGTGCCACGTCATGGCCCATGAATCCTTCGAGGATCCGCAAACCGCCGAGTTGATGAACCGGCTGTACGTCAATATCAAGGTGGACCGCGAGGAACGTCCCGATCTGGACAAGATTTATCAGACCGCCCATCAGATCCTGGCTCAACGGCCGGGAGGCTGGCCCCTGACGATGATCCTCACGCCCAAGGACCGAATACCCTTTTTCGCCGGCACCTATTTCCCTCCCCAGTCACGCCACGGCCTGCCTTCGTTTCGCGACGTGCTTACCCAGGTACGCGCGTTTTTCGATAGCAACCTCGATCAAATCGACGCTCAAAACGGTCGTTTGATCGCCTATATGGAATCACTGACGCCGGAGGCCGGAGCAGAAAATCCCGGCTTGGATGGCAAGCCCTTGGCAGTCGCAGTAGAGCAGTTGCAGCAGAGCTACGATACACGCCACGGCGGTTTCGGACAGGCACCGAAGTTTCCCCACCCCACCAACCTGGAACTTCTGCTGCGCCTTGGCGCGAGCGGCGGTATCACCAGTGAACAGCTGGACATGGCCTTCGACACCCTCAGCCGGATGTCGGCCGGCGGGCTCTACGACCAGTTGGGCGGTGGTTTCTGTCGCTACTCGGTGGACGACTACTGGATGATTCCGCATTTCGAGAAGATGCTCTACGACAACGGGCCGCTACTGTCTTTGTATGTCGATGCCTGGCAGATCAGCGGCGACCGACGTTATCGCACGGTGGCGGAGGAGACCGCGGACTGGATGATTCGCGACATGCAAGACCCGGCCGGCGGCTTCTACTCCACCCTGGATGCGGACAGCGAGGGAGAGGAGGGAAAATTCTATGTCTGGACCCGGGATCAGGTCCGCGCGGCACTGGAAGAAACCGAATACCCCCTGTTCGCGCGCCGCTTCGGCCTGGACAGGCCGGCGAATTTCGAGGGGCATTGGCATCTGCACCAATTCGCCGAATTCGACCGTTTGGCGAGGGAATTCGAAACAGACTCCGACACCATCGAAAACCGACTCATTGGCGCCCGACGAAAACTGCTGTCGGTTCGCAATGGCCGAATATGGCCGGCCAGGGACGAGAAGATATTGACCGCCTGGAACGGCCTGGCCATCAAGGGCATGGCCCGGGCGGGGCGGCTGCTGGGACGGCCGGAATACCTCGAATCGGCCACCAGAGCCGTAGACTTTCTCCGCACCAACCTTTGGAATGGCGATCGCCTATGGGCCACCGGCAAGGACGGCCGCGCCCACCTGAACGGCTATCTGGACGACTATGCCTTTGTACTGGATGCCCTGTTGGAGTTGTTACAGGCACGCTGGAACAGCGAGCACTTCGCCTTCGCCCTGCATCTGGCCGACAAGCTGCTGGAACGCTTCGAGGACAAGCGCGAAGGTGGCTTCTTTTTTACCGCCAATGACCATGAAACCCTCATTCAGCGACCCAAGCCGTTCAGCGACGACGCCACCCCGGCGGGCAACGGCATTGCCGCTGTGGCGCTGCACAGACTCGGGCATCTATTGGGTGAAACACGCTATATCGAAGCGGCGGAACGTGCCGTCCGTCTGGCCTGGCCCGCCCTGCAACGCATGCCCTATGCACATACCACGTTGCTGATGGCTCTCGAAGAGCTGTTACAGCCGGTCACCTCGGTGGTAATACGCGGCGACCAGACAAACCTGGACGATTGGATGAGCCGGCTTACCCAGGGCTACCATCCCCATCGTATGGTGTTCGCGATTCCCTCGGACACCGTCGACCTGCCTGGCGCGCTGGCCACCCGATCTCCCCGAGGCGAGATCTGCGCCTACCTATGCCGGGGCAGCCACTGCGAACCGCCTGTGGAAGACCTCGCCAGCTTGCGGGAGCGGCTATCCGGCGCATGACGATTCACATCTGGCATTGGTCGACCGGCCCCGGCTCGCCCACGATGCGCCCCTGCACATAGCGAACACCGCACTCTTGCAGCAAACGCAGGGTCTCCAGATTGTCGACGTGATCCGCCATGGTAATCAAATGGCGATCCTTTGCGCGATGCAACATCGACGCCACCAGCTCGCGATCGGCGCTGGAGCGGGTGATGTTGCCCACAAAAGCGCCGCTGAGCTTCACCGCGTTGACGGGCAGATCACGCAGGCGGGTCAGGGATTCCGGGTCCAGACCGAAGGCGTCGAGCACAATCAGGCAACCCAGGGCCCGCAAACGGCGCAGCACCGCCAGAAGATTCTCGCGCTCTTCCAAGAGATCCAGCTCATCAAGCTCGATGGCGAGATCATCTCCGTGGGGCGGAATCCTGCCGATAAGCGCGACGACACGCTCCAAAGACTGCGGGTCGGTAAGGGTGTTGATGGACAGGTTGAGTGCCATCGGCCGGGGTCTGCCCTCTTCCCTGGCAGTCTTCAGCAGGATCAGCACCTGCTCCAGTGCCCACGCGTCCAGCTCCTGAATCAGACTGGTCTGCTCGGCAGTGGCAATGAAGGCCTCCGGCGGAATTCCGGCGCCATCCGCCCCCAGCAAACGCACTGCCACCTCGCAACGGGCAGGCCGCAGACCTATGCCCTCTTCCGCATCTGTCTCCGAAACCCCGGAGAGGTCCAGCCCTTCGATAGACGCAATGGCTTGCAGATAAAGAACGAACCGATCCTCAACCAGGGCGCGGCGTAAATTGGCAAGCCATTCCGCCTCAAAACGACGCACGCGGGTTGAACGGCGGTCCCCCAGGTACACATGAGTCAGGTTGCGCCCCCGTTGCTTGGCAGTCCGGCAGGCGCGGGCAGCCTCCTCTTTCAAATCGACCAGATTGGTGGAATCCCGATCGAGAATGGCGACGCCGGCACTGGCCCGGACCTCCACGCGATGGCCATCCAGTTCAATGGGCGTCGCTTCCAGGGCATGGCGAAAGCGGTCCACGGAAGGGTAGATATTGTCCACACTCACGTCGCGCAGCAGCAGGTCGAATTCGTCCTGCCCGGTACGGGCAAGCAGGTCGGCATCACGCAAGCGGGCCGCCAGCCTGCGGGCGATCTGCGCCAACAACTCGTCGACCTTGTCCTCGCCCACCATTTCCACCAGCAGGGCGAAATGGTCGATATCCACATGCAGTAGGGCGGAACAACCCTGGGAGCGGCGCAGGCGATGCATCTCTTCACTGAGCTTTTCGTCCAGATGGGCACTGTTGAAGGCGCTGGTGGTGCTGTCGTGATTGGCGCGCCAGCGTTGCTGTTCGGCGGTAAGCCGATCGGTGATGTCACGAAAGGCCACCACAGAGCCCACCAGTTTGCCCGTTACCCGCAGGGGGCGCACACTGTATTGCACAGGCACGCTGCCATGATAACGGTTAAAGAATACCGATTCCCTGTCGGTCAGTTCCGCACCGGAGAGATAGGCCTGGTGCAGTTCATCCGACTTTTTCGGGACCCGTTCACCCTCCGCGTTGGCGTAATGAAAGACCTCGTGGGCCTCCCGGCCGTCCGGTGACTCCATGCCGGGACCGAAGGCCAGTATCGCGCGGGCCGGGCGGTTCATGAAGGTGATGCGCCCCTCCCTGTCGACCCCATAGACCCCCTCGGCCACCGAATCGAGTATACCCACCATGCGCTGGTGCTCGGCATCGACTTGTTTGCGAATTCCCACCATGCGCGACATGGCCGCCACGCGGCTGAGAAACAATTGCTGCGCCTCGTCCTTGAACATGCATTCGACCGCCCCTGCTTCCAGACAGGCGGTAATGACGTTTTCCAGGTAGGTGCTGGTGAGAATCGTGCTGGTGATGTTGCGGGTATCCGGGTCGTCGCGCAGCATGCGGCACAGCTCGTCACCATTCCCCTCGGGCATGAAGTAGTCGATGATGGCAATGTCGATACCGCCCTTCTTGGCCTTGGCCAGCCCGTCGGAAACCCCGAAGGCGGTCTCCACCTCGTAGCCCTCCCGCTCCAGCAGACGACGGTAGGCGGTGCGCGAGCTGGGGGAATCGTCCACCAACAGCACGCGGGTTCCTGCCCCTACCTGCACCAAAGGCGTATCGGCTGGGGCATCGTGATTGACCGCACTGTCACTGAGCATGGTTGCGATCAACTGACCCGCCTGGGGATAATCGTCCGGACGTATGATCCGTACCGAACGGTGACGGCGACTCCACTCGGGCAAATCGGCACGATCGGGGGCGCTCAGCACCACCACCGCCCTGGCACGACGCGTGGCGGTCTCCAGCAGTTCCTGGGCATTGGGGGAAAGCCCGGCACGATCAGGCGGCCAGCGCAGCACCACCGCCTCGCAGCGCGCCTCACCCGACTCTTTCTTCAGTTGTTCGAAACCACCCTGGGAATCGTTGGCGGTCACCACGTCATGGCCGGCCTTACCCAGGCTCTTTACCAATACGTAGCGCGACGTCGCCGAAGGGTCTATCACCAATATCCGCCGCAAAGCGATGCCTCCATCTCCCCTTTATTATTTATTACCACCCCACCAGTGTAGCCTCATCGAACGATGAGGGGCGAAAAATACGGCGATCTGGTGCCGAGGCGCGCGGCAAGCTTGTCAGCCGCACTGAGCGGTTTCCGCGCCAAGCGGGGCATAGGCAAACCTGCTGTCCGTGTCTGTGTTCGAAAGCCTGCCTCGTGGCCTTGGATCGACGGTGGATCGGGCGACACGGCGTACGCGGTACAACCCGGTTAACCCGCAATTGCGTCGCCGAAGATAGTCGTCTACTTTCAGATTAACACCGACAACGAACTTGCCAGCCGTATCGGGGTTGTTCAATTTGCAGAGCCGATTTCAGCATGGACGCCGAAATCGTGTCACCGGAACGGTGACAGGTTCGGGCGAGCACAGGCGGGAGATGTCAGGGCCGGGCCCCTGTCTCGGTGGGTTACGATCACGGGACGCGACGAAATACCCGCCCCTAATGGGACGAAGGACCAAGACCCTGTTTCAGTTGCGGATATCGATATGATTTTAACCTTTTATGGCGTCCGTGGATCGATTCCGGCGCCGGGCCCGGAAACGGTCAAATACGGCGGCAACACCTCCTGCATCCACATTCGACTGGAATCCGGCTCCGACCTTATCCTCGATTCCGGCACCGGCATACGCCAGCTCGGCCGCCATATCGTCAATCAGGACAGGGACCTGTTTCTTCTGTTGAGCCACCGCCATTGGGACCACATCCAGGGGTTTCCCTTCTTCCTGCCGGTATACCAACCGGGCCGCAAGATCTGTATCTACTCTGGCGCCGAGGCCAACGACGATCTGCTTTCCATCTTGCGGCAGATGGATGGCGCGACCTTCCCCGTTCACGCCCGCCAACTCCCCTCGCGGGTAAGCAACGTGGGTCACGATGCCATGGTCCAACGGCTTCAAGCGAAGGGGGTGAACATCCTCACGCGGGCACTGAACCATCCCGGCGGCGGACAGGCGTTCCGCATCGAGGAGGAAGGGGTGGTAGTGGCCTACGTCACGGACAACGAGCTGGACCCTCCCGGCACCATCACCACGCGATACGAATCCTGGGTCGAATTCTGCCGCGGCGCCGATCTGCTGATACACGACGCCCAATACACCGAGAGCGACATGCCCCATAAACACGGCTGGGGTCATTCGCTCATCTCCCAGGTGCGGCGTCTGGCAGTCGACGCCGAGGTTCGCAATCTGGTGATGTTTCACCACGACCCAGAGCGCACAGATTTCGAACTTGAACAGGTGGAGCGGGATAACGACGCCTATTTCCGCGGCCTGCGTGCACCCTCACGCTGCATCGTCTCATTCGAGGGCTTGAGCCTGCGCATTCGAGCCAGCGATACCGATGCCGGCAGGCATTTCCTGGAAGTGCTTTAGTTTCGATACGGCACCTGTTAGGCGGCGAGGGCAATCGATTACGATAAAACGGCTCTCGTATCAGCGGGGACAAACCGGCGGAGCCGCAAACCTGTCCGCCATGCCGGGGGCGATGTTGAAATAATTTTGACCAAGGGCAATAGCCCGACCAGCAGGACCGTTATCCAGATAGTCCTCAGCTTGGCATACTCACCTGCCACCGGCTCAATCTGTGCAACCATGGCCGCAACGCTGTCGATCTCCGTACCGAGCGGAAACATCGCTGCCGGCTTGGCATGGATCCTCTTCAACTCTGACTATTATTGACGGAAGGACTGGAGCAGCACCGGAAAAGGAGAACAACAAAGCACGCCGGTCTGCAACGTATCTGTCATCGGCACCCGCCATGGCCGCGAGACTATATCGTTACTCCACAAAAACCAGGGAGACGAAAAACCCCGGTTTCCCAGAAACATTCAACTGCCCAGGCAGGCGGCTAAGTTTCATTATCTTCTATCTCCCTCAGCGGCATTCCATTTGCATTCTTCCAGGTTGTCAGGCCGTTCGAATTGCCGCCGCGCACAACACTTCCTGCTGTGCTTGGGGAACCAAATTCGACATCTTTCGTAAAAACCAGATGACTTCCTTCTTGCCTCAGAAATCCTTTATCAATCATCTGCTCACGTTTGTCCCGCATTCGTTTTGCCGATGGCCTGTGTTCGAGCACCGCCTGAGACCCCGCAAACACGACAAAACCATTTGCGGTTCTCTTACCCGTTGCTGTAAGCCCCTTTATCCTGCAATACAGGAGGTCCTTTGGTTCGCTTGACTTATCCACCTTTTCGTTGAGATCGGAAATACCGAGCACGGGCAATAGTTGAAGAGATTTCTCCAAAAACACGTCCATCTCAGCGGCATCGGACTCAGGCAAGCGTGCGCCGCTGCTCATCGAGTTCATGACAACAGCGGAGCTGTTGGCGATGGCTTTTTCTATAAGCACGCCTTCCAGATAGCGTATATGCGCTTTGGTCAAATTTTCATCCTTTGAGACAAACACGGTCACGGCATTCCAAAAATCTTTGGAAGAATGGCTTCTCAGGCGGGTTGCAACATTCTCCGCCTCCCCGATATAAATGGCCCTATCGCCCGATTCGGGGTCTACACCTGTCAGCAGATAAAAACCCGGGCTTGAAAGTTCCTCCCGTTTCAGAAGTTCAGACATCTCTGTTCGCGGAGCAGCAACCGCTTTTCCAGACCAATTTGAAAGCTCCGCAGTTCTAAGCCCGTTTGGGCTGCCATGAACAAGAAACAGTTTGATCGTGGCCGCTCTCAATGAATGCTCCCGTAAACCATCACAACAAAAAAATAACAATCGTGACTAAGATTGCGGCGCACTGCCTTTTCGCTATTCTGCGTCACCGGCCAGCCCGGCCTTCGGCTCAAACAACCCTCGCCCAAAGATCATGCTCCTGCGCTTCATCCACCTCCACCATCAGTCTTTGGCCCACCGGCAAATCAGCGCCGTCCTCGATAAGCACCACCCCATCGATTTCAGGGGCATCCGCCTTGCTTCGGGCGACAGCCAAACCGTCCTCCGTGATCTCATCGATCAACACCTCCAACCGCCGGCCAATCTTGGCTTGCAAGCGGGCGGCACTGATTTGCGCCTGCTTCTCCATAAAACGCGCCAAGCGGTCCTCCTTCACCTCTTCCGGCACCGCTCCCGGCAATTCATTGGCAACCGCACCCTGCACGGGAGAATAGGCGAAGCAGCCAACGCGATCGAGTTGCGCTTCGTCGAGGAATTCCAGTAATTCGTGAAAGTCTTCTTCGGTTTCTCCGGGGAAACCGACGATAAAGGTGCTGCGCAGGGTAAGGTCCGGGCAGTCCTCGCGCCATTGACGGATGCGTTCCAGAACACGCTCACCACCGGCCGGACGGCGCATGTTTTTGAGGACGCCGGGGCTTGCGTGCTGGAAAGGGATGTCCAGATAAGGGAGGATTTTGCCATCGGCCATGAGAGGAATAAGGTCGTCCACATGGGGATAGGGGTAGACATAGTGCATGCGCACCCAAACGCCCAGCTCGCCCAGGGCGCGGGCAAGTTCCACCACATGGGCGCGTACCGGCTTGCCGCGGTGAAAGCCTGGGCGATATTTGGTATCCACTCCGTAGGCGCTGGTATCCTGGGAGATGACCAGCAGCTCCTGTACCCCGGAAGCGACCAGGTTCTCCGCCTCGGCCAATACGCTTTCCACCGGCCGGCTGACCAGGGTACCGCGCAGGGAGGGGATGATGCAGAAGGTGCAGTGGTGATTGCAGCCCTCCGAGATTTTCAGATAGGCGTAGTGGCGCGGGGTAAGTTTGATACCCGCCGCCGGCACCAGGCTGGTGAATGGGTCGTGGGGAGGCGGCAATTCTTTGTGAATGGCGCCAAGCACTTCTTGGAAGGCATGCGGGCCGGTAACCGCAAGCACCTGCGGGTGGTGCTGTTCGATGACGCCTTGGCGGGCACCGAGACAGCCGGTGACGATGACGCGGCCGTTTTCCGCCAGGGCCTCACCGATGGCATCCAGGGACTCTTCCACCGCCGAATCGATGAACCCGCAGGTGTTGACCACCACCAGGTCGGCACCGTCGTAGCTGCCAACGATATCGTAGCCTTCAGCACGCAGATCGGTGAGGATGCGCTCGGAGTCGACCAGGGCCTTGGGGCAGCCCAGGCTCACGAAACCGATCTTTGGATTGGCGTTGGACACAGTGGCTCCGCAGACAGAACAGTAGGAATGCGCCATTTTGCAAGGATGCGCAGATACGCACAAGCCATTGAAACAAGGCGCGTCCCTCCGTTAATGCTTGCCAAAACTGCCACAACTGAATAGACGATCCTCTATTCACTCTATTCAAATTATCGATTTTTTACCCATCCGGCGAGTCCGTAGACTGACTCCAGCCCCTCGTGGGCGCCTGTAACTCTCATAAGCGACTGGATTTCCGAACACCGTGGCGGATTATCGGCTGTTGCATTGCCACCATCCGCAATTATCACGCATGACCACGCGACGCCGCAGACGAGTCTCCAGTCGAGGTAAGCCGGGATGATAGAAAAACTCATCATAGTGGTGCCGGTGATGCCGCTGGTTTCCGCCCTGTTGACCCACCTGCTGTCGGGTACGCTCGGGCGCGGAGTGGCACGTATCAGCGTCAGTGCGGCGGGACTGACCTTTTTCGCCGCCTCGGCCCTGTTGTGGATGGCGGTGAGCGGGGAACCCGCACAGCAGGCGACGCTCACCGGTGCGACGGGCTCATGGGGCACCTTGCTGTTCGATCCGCTCGCGGCGCTGATGGCGATGGTGGTCTCCGGTATCAGCTTGCTGGTACACATGTATTCGGTCCGCTACATGGCGGAGGAGTCGGGTTACGGGCGGTTCTTCGTGCTGTTGGACCTGATGACCGCGGCACTGTTGATCATGGTGGCGGCAGGGGACCTCATCACCCTGCTGGTGGTCTGGCACCTCATCGGGGTGCTGCTGTATTTTCTGCTCGGCCAGGATACGCGCAGCCAGTCAGCTTACCGTTATGCGCTGTGGACCTTGTTCACCTATCGGATCGGCGATCTCCCCCTGGTCCTGGCCGCCGGCCTGCTCTACCACGCCTTCGGCACGTGGTCGCTAACGCTGATATTCGCCGGCATTTCAGCAAACCCTGAGATGCAGACCTTGTTCGGCCTGCCTTTGGTCGAGGTGGTGGCGAGCCTGATCGCGCTTTCGGCCTTTGCCCGCTCTGCCCAGATTTTCCTACATACATGGCTGCCTTACACCATGGGCGGTCCGACGCCGGTTTCGGCGCTGATGCACGCGGGCATCGTCAATGCTGGCGGCTTTCTCATCAACCGCTTCGCCCCCGTGTTCGTTCACACGGGTGACGTGCTGCACTGGGTTTTTCTGGTCGGCCTCATCACGGCCGTCATCGGTTCTGTGCTGATGCTGGCCCAGAACGACATCAAAAAGTCCCTGGGCTACTCCACCATGGGACAGATGGGCTTCATGATCATGGAATGTGGCGTGGGTGCCTTCTCCCTGGCGGTATACCACCTGATCGCTCACGGTCTGTTCAAGGGTACGCTGTTTCTCAGCGCGGGCGGCGTCATCAACGCAGCACGCAAGGATGACGGCGTGCCAAAAGACGACCTCTACACCTTCGTGGTCGAACGCCGGCCAGCCAGACAGAGAAAGCCCTGGCTTGTGATGGCCTTTCTCACCTTGGCGGTACCGGCCATCATCCTGATCATTGCCCACTGGCTGGTGTCACAGGACTACTTCCAGCAGCAGGGTGCCATCGTGCTGCTGTTCTTCGGCTGGGTCACCGGCGCACAACTGGTGTTCTCCACCTACAGAATGCGCACCGAAAATCCGTTGCGACTCATTACCCTGATCCTGTTTTCCTTCACCGTGGTGGTGCTGGGGTATACGGTCATCAGCCACGCGTTCGATGTTTTCCTGTACCCCGATCCGGCATTCCGCAGCCAGATCTACGCCGCTGCGGGGATCGACCTGGTGTGGTTCGACGTCTTGGTGGGACTGATCACCGTTATCGTCGCCGCCGGCTGGATCAAGACCTACTATGCGGAGCGCCAGGGGCGGCGAACCCACAAGCACAGGGCGGGCATATGGGCACGCTTCTACGCCACCATCCACCGCGAATTTTACCTGGGTGAGGTCTACGCCCAGGCATCGCGCCGGCTGCTTGACACGGCCAACCGCCTGAACGTCTTGCTGAGGTGGAGTTGAGATGTCGGAACTGATGTATCTGCTGGCGGCCTTCTTTCTGCCGCTATTTCCATTCAGCATGGCGTTCAATCGCCTGTTCGACCGGGTACACAACGCCGAACTGCGTGCGTTGCTGTTGCTCGCCTGGCCGCAGTTCGGTCTGGTGTTGTTGAACCTAACAGGCGATCCGATACCTACCTGGATCGTTCCCTGGGCGCTTGCCACGGCCGCCCTGTACGCGTTCCGTGCCTTGGCCCTGCGCGAAGTGGGCCTGTGGATCGGTTTTCTTGCAACCTCGGCCTGGGCCATGCTCTGGTTGGCCGCCGCGCCTTCCGTCGCGTCAGATTCGGCTGAACTGTACGCCCTTGCCTTCAGCATCCCGTTTGTGTTGCTCGCCCTCCTCGCCGCCTGGTTGGAACGCCGCATGGGCGCCGCCTATACAGACCTGTTCGGCGGTCTGGCACAGAACCTGCCCCGATTCTCTGGTGTGCTGGTCGTCGTGGTGCTGGCGGCCGTGGCCACACCGGTATTTCCTTCGTTTTTTTCACTGCTGTTTATGGTCATGAAGGCCATACCGACGATGCCGGGAGCCGCTGCCGCGATCGTCGGCGTATGGCTGCTCTGGAGTTGGGCGGGGGCGCGTCTGGTCCAGGGTTTGGTGGTCGGGCCATCCGGGCCGGATGACGTGGCAGATTTCGGTGGCGCAGCAACGTGGTCAATGGCCATCGCACTGACCGTCATCTCTGTCGGCGGTGTGTATCTGATCGGAGAATTGCCATGAGTCTAGCGCTGGGCAAACAGCTCAAAATCCGCGCCATGGCCTATGTGGCTGCCGAGCCCATCCCTTATTTCTGGCCGATGCGCGCATTCATCCACCACAACCCGCTGCACAGCCTTGAGCATCTTCCCTTTGAAGATGCTGTGAGGCGAGGCGAACACCTCTTCCACGGCCGTGGTTTTCTGACTCGCGAGGTGTATCAGAACTATCTGCGTCAAGGCAAGATCGGTGCCGACCAACTGGCCGAACAGGTATCTGCCTATCTTCAAGACCGTGACCCGATATCCGGAATCGATCTGGCCACTTGGCTGACCACCCTGCTCACCAAAACGAAGCAGGCAGTCAGCGTTCCAACCGGTTTTACCCAAGTACACGAGATTGCCTCGACGCTGAAGGGCGTTCCCTCTGCAGCATCGGCAGAACCGGAGCCCTTGGCCTTAGCGGCACTGCTGAGCGAGACCCTGCTGGGCGGCCGCCCCGTCTACGAGACAGTCGATGCCCTGTACGGCACCTGCATCGGCCAGGAACTGGACGAAATGGTCATCCGGGCCTGCCTGGATTTCTTCGACGAAGGCCAATCTGTTTGGGAGATGCCCGGACGTGAGGCCGGTTTCTTTGCCTCCTGGAGCCGTGTGGCCGACCGCAAAGTCTGCCGTCTGTTGGGGGAAATTCGCGCCAAGCTCGAGGGTCCCGACAGCGCGGAGGGCGTGATCGCCCACGTAATGGAAGAACTGGGCGTACCCGAGGATCAATGGGTTGGCTACTTCACCAGGGAACTGAGTCGTTTGCACGGCTGGGCCGGGTTCATCCGCTGGCGATCGTCGGCGCAACATTATTACTGGACGCAGCGCTATCCCGGTGATCTCGTGGACCTGTTGGCGGTCAGGCTGACCCTGGGCCAGGCATTGCTCCTTCGGCAGGGCCGGGGTCAAAAGCCGTCCAGCGCTCTGCAAGTCAAAACGGCGATCCAGCAACGTACGCGCGAAATCTATTTGCGCCACGAGCTCTACAGCGGAGCCATATTGCCCGCCATGGCACATCCGGTGGAAATGGCGCTGCAAATTGGAAATGCGGACAGAATCGATGCGGTTTTTCGCGATTACGCTGGCCGTAAGCGGCAACAGCAGGCCAAGGAACAGGCGAAGCGCCTCAACGATCTGGCGGCACTGGCCGGCGAGGGAACTGCACTAAACAAGCTCAACGAGGATGATCTTGGCCGGCTGCTGGACGTCCTGCGGGATTTCGAGCGACATGAAGGCATGATCTGGCTACAGGCCATGGAGGCAAACGCCATGAGCAGCCTGCTTTCGGGCGTTAGCCTGGAGGAACCCCTGCCGCGGGACAAACGTCCCTTCGCGCAGGCCATGTTCTGCATCGATACCCGCTCCGAACGTATCCGCCGACACCTGGAGGGCGTCGGTGACTATCAGACCTTTGGCATCGCCGGTTTCTTCGGCGTGCCGTTGAGCTTCATGGAACTGGGCAAGGGTAGCGAAAACCACCTCTGCCCGGTATTGCTGACGCCAAAGAATCTGGTACTGGAAATGACGGCGGAAGGTCCCCGTGACGAGGCCGCAGTCACGTCCCTGGAAAAGGCGATTCACAATCTGAAGGAATCGGTGCTCACACCCTTTGTAACCGTCGAGGCCATCGGCCTGCTGTTCGGCTTCGACATGGTGGGTAAAACCATCGCTCCGCAGAGTTATAACCGCTTGCGCCATCGGCTGCATGAGCACAAACCCCGCACCCATCTCATGCTGGACAAACTCAGCCAGGAACAGGCCGACTCCATCGTCCGCGCTGTACAGCGCGCGGTGATCGAAAAAGCGGTGGAAAAGGAACTCAACCTTCCCCACGAGCGCATCACCGACGCAATGATCCGCGAGTTGCGCGAAACCGCACTGGGACATGCCGATTTGAGCACCGAAATGGCGGCCGAATTGAACCTGGATGAAACCAGGAAGGCCGGCTTCGTGGAGCGGTTACGAAAGGGCTACCGTATCAACTCTTCTTTTGCCCGTTTGCAGATGGAGCGTCTGGGTCGTATCGGCTTCAGCCTCGATGAGCAGGTCCATTTCGTCGGCACGGCCCTGCGCGCCATCGGTCTGGTCAAGGATTTCTCACGCTTCGTGCTGTTGGCCGGCCACGGCAGCACCTCCGAGAACAACCCCTATGAATCGGCCTTGGATTGCGGCGCCTGTGGCGGGAATCACGGCCTCACCAGCGCCCGGGTGCTGGCGCAGATGGCCAACAAGTCGGAGGTTCGGCGGCGCCTGCGCAAGCAGGGAATCGACATCGCCGACGATGTCTGGTTCATGCCCGCCCTGCACAACACCACCACGGACGAACTGAATCTGTTCGACCTGGAGCTGATGCCATCCACGCACCTGGTCTATCTGGACCGATTGCGCGGCGGCCTGGCATCGGCCTCAAGGCTTTGCGCCCAGGAACGCCTGCCCAGCTTGCAGATTCGCCCGGTCAAGAACAACCCGGCCGCGGCCTACCGCGGTGCGCAGCGCAATGCAATGGACTGGTCCCAGGTGCGACCGGAGTGGGGCCTGTCGCGTAACGCCTATTTCATTATCGGGCGACGCTCGCTGACGCAGCATTTGTCGCTGGACGGACGCGCCTTTCTGCACTCCTACGATTTCCACCTCGATCCCAAACGCCGATTGCTGGAGAGCATCCTCACCGGCCCGCTGGTGGTGGGCCAGTGGATCAACATGGAGCACTATTTCTCGGCCGTGGACAACGAACGCTTCGGCAGCGGCAGCAAGGTGTACCACAACGTCGCCGGCCGCTTCGGTGTCATGTCCGGTAATCTCAGTGATCTGCGCACCGGCCTGCCATCGCAAACGGTGCTGGAAAACGGTCGGCCCTACCACGAACCGCAGCGCCTGATCACCCTGATCGAGGCACCGTTCGAGCACGCCAGCCGCGCGATCGACAATGTTGTCACGGTCAAGAATCTGGTACGCAACGGTTGGATCCGGCTGTTGGTGATCGATCCGGACTCAGGGACGATCAACCTGTACCAGAACGGCAAGTGGCTCAGCCAACCCTATACCGCCGCCACCGCCCAAGAACCTCACAGGCAGGCAGAAATCTCATGAAAAATCTCAACTTCAGTCCGTTGAAAAAGCTGGAAATCATATTGGGCGGTGAACACAAGGAGTTCGCCACCGATCTGCTCGATCGGGCCGGCGTGAAGGGCTACACCATCGTCAACAATCTCTCCGGCAAGGGCCGGCACGGTTTCCACGAAGGACACCTGATGTTCAACGAGGATGACGTACTGATCATGATCATCGCCGCCGTGCCCGAAGAACTGGTCAAACCCATACTCGAAGGTTTCGCGCCCTTCTACAACGAGCATTCCGGCGTTGTTTTCATTTCCGACATCCAGGTGACTCGCCTGGTGAAGTTCAAGGGATGAGGCGCAGTGAAATGAAGACCGTCTCAATGCACAAGCTCAGCGGTTGAACGTTCCCACGGAGCGTGGCCCTTCCGCCTGCCCCTCGTCTCGTCAAGCATTGCCTGTGGTCTTCTTCGCCTGATTCCACAACGCATCCATCGTTGCCAGGTCGGCCTGCTGGGGCGATGAGCCCATCGCCTTCAAAGCGAACTCCACCGCCCTGAAGCGTTGTTCGAATCGTGTGTTGGCACCGCGGATGGCCGCTTCCGCATCGACGCCGAGATGACGCGCGAGATTGGCGCAGGTAAACAGGATGTCGCCGAGTTCCTCTTCGGCCCGGTCCCGACCCTGGGCTTGCAACACCGCCTCCTCCAACTCGCCGGCTTCTTCGCGCAACTTCGCCAGCACGCCTTGGACGTCGGGCCAATCGAATCCGACTCGGGCAGCGCGGCGTTGCAGTTTCTCGGCCCTGGTGAGGCCGGGCAGCCCAAGGGTAACGCCGGCCATCAAGCTGTCGTCGGGCAATCCGGCCCGTTCCGCCGCCTTGTGGACTTCCCAGGCGCGGGTCTGGTCCTCGGCGTCGGTCACAGTGGCATCTGAAAATACATGAGGATGGCGCCGGATCATTTTGTCGACGATGGACTGAACGACATCGGCAAAGGCGAACCCGCCCTCCTCCTCGGCCATACGGGCGTGAAACACCACTTGGAACAGCAGGTCTCCCAGCTCATCGCGCAGATCGCCGCGGTCGCCACGGCGTATCGCCTCGGCAACTTCGTAGGCTTCCTCGATGGTGTAGGGGGCGATAGTGTCGAAGGTCTGCTGCAGATCCCATGGACAACCACCTTCAGGATCGCGCAGGCGGGCCATAATGCCCAGCAGTGTATCGATGTCAGCGGTGGACTTCATGCCACCATGGTGCGCAGTGATTGCCTGGGAATCAAGTCGACGGACTCAATCCCCGTACACCGTGAATGGGCAAGAATACGCAAAAGCTGGCGCCTCCCAGGCTTTCGGAACGATGCACCAGAACACCCGCGCCATAACGTTGCGCGATCTGGCGTACCACGGCCAGACCAAGCCCTATCCCACCGCCGTCCGGCTTGCTGGTCACATAGGGGTCAAACAGATACGGCAGCATGTCGTTGGGTACGCCGGGGCCGCTGTCGTCGACACGCAGTTCCAGCCAGTCCCCGGCCAGATTTCGGCCGGTGGCCAGGCAGCGGCCCTTGTCGATATGCGTCCGGAGCAGGGAAATTTCGATGCGCCCCTTCCCATCCACCGCATCGCGGGCATTGAGTAGCAGGTTCATCAAGATCCGGTAGGCGGGCGTGGCCCCCAAACTGATGGGCGGCAATTTTTCAGCGATCTTGACCGTGACTTCCACGGGGCCACACAACTCTCCCCCCAACCAGCGATCTGCGTCGGCCAGCATCGCGGCAAGATCGAAGCGAGCTTCGGCCTCGGCTCCGTTGCGGCCAAGTTCCAAAAACTCACTGACCAATTGTTGCGCCCGCTGTCCGGTGGACTGGATCGCTTCCAGGTGGTTACCAAGCCGACCGTAGGAGCCATTGCGATGCTGCTGCAGGGCGATTTCCGCAAAACCCGTAACGGTATTGAGTACATTGTTAAGGTCGTGGGCCAGGCCATTGGCCAACTGTGAAAAGGCATCACCGGGGATGGCGCTCACCACAGGGGCTGCGCTCATCACGGATTGCGCATCTTGTTCTTGCAGCAGCCAGTCGTGCGAATTGGACTCAATCGCATTATTCTGCATCTCAAATGAACGAAGACTGAGGCCACGGTGACCACGTCGAAAAGCAACGGCTGCCATTCCCCCGGTCGCCCCACCTTGGCGCAACAACCGGCCAAGCTGGGTCCGTTCGATCGGGCGCTCGCAGAAGGTATTCAGGTCGCGGCCGATGAGCCGGGCCTCGTCAACACCCAGCAGGCGACAAGCGCTGGGATTGGCATACTCGATGATTCCCGCGGTGGTTGTGGTAAGGACACCTACCGGCAGTCGGGCAAGAAGGTCCTGTTTCACATCGAACCGTTCCCTGGAGGAGCCCGAGGTATCAAGCGACACGACGACATGGCCGTCTCCGACCGCAGACAATTGTCGAATGGTCATTTCTTTCCAGGACTCGCGTCCCCCCTCCGCGGAGCCGCGGTAACGCAGGGCCATACCCAATTGTTGGCCTCGCAATACGGCTCTAAGCGCCGCCCATAAACCCTCCAAGTCAGGACAGCGACGTTGTTCTAGTTTACACAGGCTGCGGTAATTCTTGCCCGGCAAAGCACCTGCGCAGGGTGGTTTCCCTTCCTGAGCGGCACGCATCCACGCCGCGCTGATCTCCAGGATTACGCCGTTGTTGTCCAGAATAGCCCATTCCCCAGCATCTTCAGCCGGACGGCCCTCGGCTATCTGGGATAGGGAATACGGATGAACCATGTACCGCTGCCAGTTTCCTTTTCACACGGACGCCGCGCGCCCGGTGTGAGTCGGCTGATCCACAGGAATTCTTTAACCTGGGCAGACCTTGCTGAATTACGGCCGACGTACACGGCGGTACAGTCACATTCGGCATCAAACAACCAGGGCATTCAGCCCAATCACTCGGATACCACATCCGCACGCGCTCATCGAAATTGCCTTATTGGGTAAATTCTAGCCCTCTATATCAAAAAAGTATCCGCCCGGAAGCGGCATAGCGGACACGCGTCACCTTTTTTTACCTGCCCCCCGGTCATTTTGATCGATGTTGACGCATCTGAGTCACTTGATATTCCCTTGATGAGCAGCCGAAGATGGCAATCCGTTAGCCAGCCTTCTGCCGCCCTATGAATTCCACGGCCGCACGGGCAATCAGGCCCGAGCGGGACTGTCCGGTACCGGCAGCGTAGGCATCGACTTGGGAGAGAATGCGCTCTGGAATAGTGATATTGATGCGTCTGGCCCGGCCGGAGAGTTTGCTAAGATCGACGGAGACCACGGCCCAACACAGGACGTCGCCGAGTCTTGCATCTTCGATGTGTTGCCGGATATCCCTAGCCGCGGGTATCGCTTCGCCGGCCAACATCAACCCTTCCAGATGGCAGGAAATGGCATCGTGCGCCGAGTCCACCGCCGAATCGACACTTTCGCCCGCACTGAAGCAGCCGGGCAAGTCCGGAACCGTAATACCAAATCCACGCTCATCCTGGTGGTGGATCGCCACGGGGTACTTCATAAAATCCCCTCCGTATCCAAACCTGCTAATTGAAAAACTTCCAGAACCAGCCGATCGGGCAAAGCCGTACGGTCACACATCATAGTGATGGTAGCAGGCTTTTTCGGATGCCGGAAATGTTGATGGCGGCTGGAAACATGCGTCAGCACCCAGCCGTCCCAGGTTAATCTTCGAATTACTTCCCTGCTGTCCATGACGGCATTATACGTACTGTGTGTACAGAAACGGAAGTAGGCTTTCAGCCGCAAGTTCGCCTTCCGCAAACTATCCCGACGAGGAAAGGCGTCGACGATCGGTATATCATTGCGGCCCAGCCCTAGCCGAGGAACCGATGTCGTGGAGCTTCTTCCCGCCCTGGCCCTGAAAAAAAACGAAGACCGTCGCCTGAAAGCCGGCCACCTCTGGATATTCAGCAACGAGGTAGACACGGCAAAAACGCCGCTCACCGCTCTCGAACCGGGGCAGCTCGTCGACATTCAGGCCAGCAACGGAAAGAGCCTGGGAACAGGCTACGCAAATCCCAATAGCCTGATTTGCGCCCGCCTGGTAAGCAGAGACCCGTCTCACCAGCTGGATCGTTCCTTGCTGCACCACCGTTTCAATATTGCGCTTTCACTGCGAGAGCGGCTTTACGATCAGCCGTTCTATCGCCTGCTATACGGTGAGAGCGACGGCCTGCCAGGTTTGGTGGTGGATCGCTATGACGAAACCCTGGTGGCGCAAATCACCACCGCCGGGATGGAGCGGGCCAAACCGGCGATCGTGGAGGCTCTGGAGAAGACATTGCGCTTTCAAAACCTGATCTTCCGTAACGACAACCCCTTGCGGGCTCTGGAGGGCTTGGCGTCGTATACGGAGGTCGCTATCGGCGATCTTCCCGATGCCGTAGAGGTGACGGAGGGGCCGGCGCGCTTTGTGGCCCCCCTGGCCGCTGGCCAGAAGACCGGCTGGTTTTTTGACCAGCGCGACAACCGCGAGCGTCTGAGCGCGCTGGTAAGGGATAAAACTGTACTGGATGTATTCAGCTACGTGGGCGCCTGGGGCATACGTGCCGCCTTGGCGGGCGCCAGGCAGGTGAGTTGCGTCGACAGTTCTGCAACCGCCTTGCAGGCGGTGGTGGAAAACGCCCGCCGCAATGGCATGCAGGAGCGGGTAGAGACTCTGGCCGGTGACGCCTTTGAAGTCATGGCCGAATTGCGGCGTGAACGGCGCCGTTTCGATGTAGTGATCATTGATCCTCCGGCCTTCATTAAGCGCCGCAAGGACCTGCGTAACGGCCTGAACGCCTATCGGGCACTGAATCAGGCAGCCATGCAGTTGCTGGAGCGCGACGGCATGCTGGTGTCCGCCTCCTGCTCCTACCACCTGCCTCGGGAAGAGTTGCGCCATATCATCCAGGGCAGCGCCAGACATCTGGATCGCTTCGCCCAGATCCTCTACCAGGGCCATCAGGGCCCGGACCATCCGGTCCACCCGGCAATACCGGAAACCGAGTACCTCAAGGCCTTTTTCGCCCGTATCCTTCCCAACTGAACGGTTCCGATCCATGCTGGTGCACCCCGAGTTCGACCCCATTGCCCTGACCCTGGGCCCCCTACAGGTGCATTGGTACGGTCTGATGTACCTGATCGGCTTCGCTGGGGGCTGGTGGCTTGGCCGCCTGCGCGCACGCCCTGGATCGGCCTGGACACCGGCCGACATGGACGACCTGGTGTTCTACATCGCCCTCGGCGTGATTCTGGGCGGGCGAATCGGCTACACGCTGTTCTATGGCCTGGACAATTTTCTCAGCAACCCGCTGACGCTGTTCTATATCTGGCAGGGCGGCATGTCCTTTCACGGCGGGTTTCTCGGCGTCCTGCTCGCCATGTGGATCTACGGCCGCAAACGCGACAAGGGCTTCTGGCAGGTCACCGACTACATCGCACCTTTGGTCACGATCGGGCTGGGCGCCGGACGTATCGGCAATTTCATCAACCAGGAGCTCTGGGGCAAGGTCAGCAATCTGCCCTGGGCCATGGTCTTTCCAGCGGCAGGCCCGGAACCGCGCCATCCCTCCATGCTCTATGAGGCCATCCTGGAGGGGCCGGTATTGTTTCTCATCCTCTGGCTGTACTCCGCCAAACCTCGTCCCACCATGGCGGTTTCGGCATTGTTCCTGATTTGCTACGGTGTGTTTCGTTTCGGCATCGAATTCGTGCGTCTGCCCGATGCGCACATCGGCTATCTGGCGTTTGGCTGGCTCACCATGGGCCAGGTTTTGTCCGCTCCCATGATTCTCGTCGGCATCGGACTGATAATCTTTGCCCACCGCCGCCAGCCAAGTCAGAGTAAAACCTTGTGAAACAGTATCTTGACCTGATGTATCGCGTGCTCCATTACGGCGACCCCAAGGAGGATCGCACCGGAACCGGCACCTTGAGTGTGTTCGGGCACCAGATGCGGTTCGATTTGAAGTACGGCTTTCCGCTGGTCACCACCAAACGCATCCATCTGAAATCGGTCATCCACGAATTGCTTTGGTTTCTGCGCGGCGAAACCAATCTGGCCTACCTGCAAGAAAACGGGGTGTCCATCTGGGATGAGTGGGCCGACGAGCGGGGCGAGTTGGGGCCGATCTACGGCTATCAATGGCGCTCTTGGCCCACGGCCGATGGACGCCACATCGACCAGATCGCCGAGGTGGTGGAACAGATCAAACGCAACCCCGATTCCCGCCGCCTGATCGTGTCGGCCTGGAACGTGGGCGAGATCGACAGCATGGCACTGCCCCCTTGCCACGCCTTCTTTCAGTTCTACGTCGCAGACGGCCGCTTGTCTTGTCAGTTGTACCAGCGCAGCGCCGATATCTTTCTGGGCGTGCCCTTCAACATCGCCTCCTATGCCCTGCTGACGATGATGGTGGCCCAGGTATGCGAGCTTGAGGTCGGTGACTTCGTGC
This sequence comes from Chromatiales bacterium, assembly GCA_020445565.1. Classification (GTDB taxonomy): domain Bacteria; phylum Pseudomonadota; class Gammaproteobacteria; order JAGRCI01; family JAGRCI01; genus JAGRGI01. Next base: position 9,603 of record JAGRGI010000085.1, on the reverse strand, counting down.
ACACCTTGGGCGATGCTCATCTGTACAACAATCACCTGGAACAGGCCAGGCTGCAACTGGCCCGCAAGCCCTTTCCGTCCCCGCAGATGAAGCTGAATCCGCAGGTGAGATCCCTGTTCGATTTCCGTTATGAGGATTTTGAGTTGACAGGCTATCAGCACCACCCGCACATCAAGGCGCCCGTGGCGGTGTAGGGCTTGGAAGAATAATGGTGATCGCATTGATCGTCGCCATGGACGACAACCGCCTGATTGGCGCCAGTAACCGACTCCCCTGGCGGATACCAGCGGACTTGACCCATTTCCGCAAGATCACCATGGGCAAACCGATTCTCATGGGGCGCAAGACCTTCGAATCCATCGGCAAACCCTTGGCGGGACGCCGCAATATCGTCATCAGCCGCAATCACTCGCTCCGAATACCGGGGGCCGAGGTGGCCCACGGACTCGACGAAGCCATCGCCTTGGTCAGCGAACAGGATGAGGTCATGGTGATCGGCGGCGCTGAACTCTACCGTCAGGCACTGCCGCTTGCCCAGCGGCTATACATCACCCGTATCCACGGAGAATTCGAAGGCGATACCTGGTTCCCTGAAATACCCACCGACCTGTGGCGGCTGGCAGACAAAAAGGAACATGGCGCAGACCCACGCAACCCCTGCCGCTACGGCTTTTATCGCTACGAACGGGTAGGCTCAGGCGGCTGACTTTGGGCAGGCGATGTCAATCACACCGCCTCCATCGTCAACTTTGAAGGCGGTCAGGCTGCCACCCCAGAGGCACCCGGTATCCAGACCGACGACATTCTCGTGCCGTTTATATCCCAGCGTGGACCAATGCCCGAATACCAGGGTGTGGTCGATGCTCTTGCGGCCGGGCACCTCGAACCAGGGCATGAATCGCTGAGGTTGGCTGCCGGGCGGTCCCTTGAAATCCAACCCCAGCCGGCCATCCGCAGTGCAGTAGCGCAGGCGGGTCAAGCAGTTGACGATAAACCTCAGGCGTTCCCAACCCTTGAGGTCCTCCCCCCAGTGATCCGGCCGATCGCCGTACATGCGCTGAAACCAGAGCGGAGCGTCCGGCCCCTGTAGTACCGCCTCCACCTCACGGGCTCGCAACAGCGCCTCGTCCACCGTCCATTGCGGTGGCAGGCCGGCATGAAACATGGCGACCCCCATCTCCGCATCGCGGTGCAACAACGGGCGATGCAGCAACCAATGAATCAGATCATCCCGATCCGGCGCGTACAGGATATCGTCCAGGGTGTCCTTCTGCTTGTTACGCCTGCCAAAGGCGGTGGCCAGCAGGTGAAGGTCATGATTGCCCAACACAGCCACCGCCCCCTCGCCCAGGGAACGAACGAATCTCAGCACTTGCAGGGATTTAGGACCTCGGTTTACCAGGTCTCCGACGAACCAAAGTCGATCGCTGGCCGGATCGAAACGGAGCTTGTCGGTAAGTCGTGCCAGGGAGTCGTAGCAGCCCTGTACATCTCCTATCGCATAAACAGACACGCGTCCGGGTCCCCCGGTGGTTTTCGTTTACGTCAGTGCAGGGTTCGCGGCATGGAGAGCGTGAACATGGGAATCTCAGCGTCGAAATGGGCGCCGTCGTCAGCCACCATTTGGTAGCTGCCCCGCATGCTGCCGACGGGGGTCTCCATCATGGTGCCGCTGGTGTACTGAAACGCCTCACCAGGACGCAGATAGGGTTGTTTCCCCACCACACCGTCGCCACGCACCTCCTGCACACGCTGATTGGCATCGGTGATTACCCAATGGCGGGTCAACAGCTTGGCAGGCACCGACCCGCTGTTGCGGATGGTGATGGTGTAACTGAACACGTAGCGGTCCTGGTCCGGGGCCGATTCGCCATCGAGATAGGCGGTTTGCACCTGAATGTCGATTTTATGGGGCTCGTTTTGGCTCATTGCACGCCGACAGCTCAAATAGAAAATTGCGCTGATTGTACGGCAGGCGCCCGCCCCGAAAAAGGCTTGTTCCCTCGCGACGCTCAAGGCGGCGTCCCCGATGGCCGATGTCTGAGACAGGCCAGGAGTCGCAGGATTCACCATGCCCGCACGCAACCGCCTTGTTTTATTCGTCATGTTCTCACTGTGCATACCATCGCTATTGCAGGCCGACGATGGTGCGCAATTGCTGGCCGCGGCGCGCGACGGCAGGCTGGAAAAGGTTCGCGGCTTGCTGCTCAGCGGTGTCGATGTCAATGCCGCCAACGCCAGCGGCCGTACCGCCCTGATGGTCGCCGCGTTGTACGGCAACGAGCGGATCGTCACCCTGCTGCTCGCCAATGGAGCCGACCCCAACGCCGCCGATCAGCGTGGGCGAACGGCTCTGGTAGAGGCATCCGCTTTCGGCCGACTGGAGACGGCGTCAACCTTGCTGCGGATGGGCGCCGATCCCGACAGCCAGACCATTCGCGGACGAACGGCATTGATGGAGGCCGCCGCAACCGGGCATCAGGATCTGGCCAAACTGCTGATCGAAAGAGGCGCGGAAGTCAATGTGAAAGACAAGTTCGGTGGTACAGCCCTGCGTGACGCCAGCCGTGGCGGGCACGAGAAACTAAGCGCCATGTTGACCGATGCCGGCGCCAGCGACGATCCCCCCCCAGCCGAGGGAGACGCAGAGGGCAAACCCGCGCAAGACGGTCAAGAAGCGGAAAGCAAGTAAGCGAGGCATGCGCTCGCACGGCGAACCGGTGCCATCCCCCCTGGGTCCGATGAGAAACCGGCGGCCCCTGTTCTCTCAGGCAATCAGATTCAACACCGGCTGATCCTGCGGCACTGCCCCACTATCTCGCAAGCGCCGATCCAACCCAGCGTTTTCACCGGATTGCTTGGCAACATCCGCCCTCGCCTGGGCCGCCATGGCGGCAGCCTCGGCGGCAATGGACCGATCCTGGGGCGAGGGTTCGGCAGGCGCCAGGGCAGCGCGACGAATGATCTGGGCCTTGCGCAGCGTCGCCTCCGGGTCGCCGGGAACCGCCGAGGTATCGATCTGCACCTCGCCACCGATGGCATACTGCTTTCCGTCAGGGCCTCGTTGGTAGGAAAAACTCGGCCCACCCCGCGCGTAACCGCCGGCTGCGGCCTGATGAGCGGCCTCATGGGCACGTACCTCCCGGTCTCTGGCCTTCAGCTCGTCGAGTTGTTTTTTCTCCTGATCACTGAGTTGCTGGCCGGATGGGGACTTCGCTTCATCCGCGGACTGCCGGGAGGTCTCAGCGCCCGCATGCGTCTTCGTGCCTTGTTGAGGATCTTCCTGCTGACGCGACGCTGCGGTCACCGCCTGACGGGGCGACTGATGGAAGGTCGATATTGCGTCTGCGGCCAGCATAGACTCGCTCCGCGGGACTCATTCCGCCCGCTGAAACCCCAACGGGGAAGCGGCACTCAGGCCTGCACGTCCAGCAGACTTCCGAGCGTCTCGTTTGCCGTTTTCAGGGCCTTCGCCGATGCCTGTACCTGCTGCTGGTCGCCCTTCATTTCCACCAGGGCTTCAACTCGCTCGCTGTGATTGGGTGCCTCGCCTTCCTGGCCGGCCCCCGCAACACGCAAGGCATTACGGCGCAAGCCCTCCATGCCCTGCTGAATACCGTGCAGGGCATTACCGGTAGCGGACCCGATCTGCATAACTTTAGCCTCCGCTTCGATTTGCCTTGTCCTGAAGTATATGCCTGGCACGGTACATTCGGGGCAATTGGGCGACACAAACGTGAACTGGCCACAGAGAAACTTGCGAATCCGCGAAACCGGTCACATATTGGGACAGATACGGCAATCAGTCGGCTCGTCTGGGCGAGCCCTATGGTTTTCGAAAACACACCGGCCCACCACAGGTAGCCCTATGGAAATTGAAACTGTCCGCAACATGATCGAATCCGGCCTGCCCGGCAGCAGCGCCACCGTAACCGGCGACGGGGCGCACTTCGATGCCATTGTCGTCAGCGAGGCATTCGAAAGTATGAACACACTAAAGCGCCAGCGGGCGGTTTTTGCAACCCTGGGGGACAGCATTACGAGCGGTGCGCTGCACGCCCTGAATATCAAGGCGTACACGCCGGAGGAATGGAAGACACAGACCGTTCAATGACATCTGGGCGGCGACGCACCGCACGACGCAGAAATTGTACGGACGCCCGATCGGGCGCCCGCGGAATCCTGGTTTTCAGGGCAAGCGGTAGTTGGCCTGGGTCATCATGTCGGTGCCACATTCCAATTGTCCGAACCAGTCCAGGAAACGGCTCACCATCGCCTTGCCTTTGAAGGGCTGGCCATGCTGGGGCACGATCATCTCCACATCCAAGCCACGAATCATATTGGTCCAGTAGCGACAGATTTTGTTGCTGTTCATGTAGCGCTGATGGAAGGCCGCCATGGATTTCAGATGATCGTCGAAATCCTCAACCGGATGGCTGGGATCGCCATCCACCAGGGACGCCCCCACGTCACCGGAGAACAGGATCTTGCTTACCGGATCGTAGAAGTGGAAGTTGCCCACCGAGTGCAGGAAGTGGGCTGGGATGCACTTGATGTAACTGTCCCCGAAGGGTACGTCCTCCCCCTGATCCGGCAACAGCTCATATCGGTCGAGGCTCTTGTGCTCCATATAGCTAGGCACCAGATGGGGAACGAAGCGACCCCAGAGCTTGGAGACGACCACCTTGCAGTTCGTGTACATCAACCATTTGTCCACGGAGGCAATGATGTCCGGGTCCTGGTGAGAGGCAAAGATGTAATCCAGATCCTTGAGCCGGATATGGCGCGAGACCGCCATGGACAGCGGCGTGTAGGTCAGCGCACCGCCCGGATCGATCAGCGCCGAGTGGTCGTTATGGGTAATAAGGAACTGATTTGCCTGAATGCCCTCCCCCTTTACCAGATCATGGAACGAGATGCAGGTATGACCTTCGCTCGCAAAGAGCTCCATTGCCATTTGCCGTACTCCTGAACTTTGTCGTTGTGCGTGCTTTCGCGCCGATACGCTACCATTGAATCGGACGGCGTCATCGTCGGCCCAAGCGATTTCCCCATAACATGGAACGGCGTGGCCTGACCGCCGCCGAACACGTTTTGTGACTTTCCGTAAGCGTAGCCGCTTGCGGGGGAACGGCAAGTTACGGTCTCCGGCACTTATGCACCAATCCGACATCGACCAGAAAGCGTTCCGCTACCGCCCAACGACAGCCTACCTGTATTTCGTGGTGGGCGTCGTCACCCTGAGTTTCTACGGCGTGCGGGTATGTCCCTATCTGGAGTCCCTGCACTGGTCTGTGGTTGCGGGCGTGTTCGTTCTGGCCTTCGGTATTGCCGCCACGGCCAAATACCTTCTTGAACCGGTGCTGATCGACTCCCTGGGCGCCATGGCGCGGCCACGGCGGCAGTTTGTATTCGATTTGGTTCTGTTCCTCGTTACCGGCACGGCGGTTACCGTGTTCGATCTGCTGGTATTGGGGTTCCCCGTTGAATCCGGACTCAAGGTCATTGTTGGCTGCATTACCCTGGGCTTGTTTGCCGCAGCCGACAACGCGCTCATACGGCAACGCGCGGCCTTCGCCTCGCCCCTGGCCGATCTGACTGAGCTGCGCCAGGTCCGCTCCATGACCGTGCGCCTGGCCGGCATCCTCGGCATGGTGCTGATCCTGGCCTGCGTGGTCATCTCGCTGGTGGTGATCAAGGACATGGACTACCTGCTGCAACACGCCACGGAAACCACCGGATCGCAGCTGCGCCGCTCGGTCCTGATCGACATCGGCGTGGTGGCAGGGTTCATCCTGCTGTTGTCCGTGCGCCTGTTTCGCAGCTACACGGAGAACCTCAAGGCGCTGTTCGACGCCCAGATCCGCGCCCTGGAAGAGGTGGAATCCGGCCAGCTGCAAACCAGAGTCCCCGTGGTCAGCGACGACGAGTTCGGCCTGATTGCCAGCAAGACCAACCGCATGATAACCAGCTTGCGGCAGGCGCAAGAGGACGAACACCGCCTGTTCGACATCACCAACGCCCTGGCGACGGAAATCGAACTGCGCCCCCTGCTGCTGAAAATCACCGCCCTGGCGCGACAGTTCGTCGGCGCCGATCGCTGCTCGTTATTTCTGCATGACGCCAGGACCGATGAACTCTGGTCACTGGTGGCCGAAGGTGTCAGCACCAACGAGATTCGCTTCCCCGCCGGCCAGGGGATCGCCGGCGCCACCCTGAGAGGCAGACAAACGATCAACATAGCCGACGCCTATGCCGATTCGCGCTTCAATACCGAAGTGGACCGCGCCACGGGCTACCGTACCCGTTCCATACTGAGCACCCCCATCATGGACCGGGATGGCAGACCCCTAGGGGTGATCCAGGCCCTCAACAAGCTCGACGGCCCATTTGAAAAATCCGACGAAAATCGCCTGCACGCATTCTGCGCTCAAGCATCGGTGGCCCTGGTCAACGCCCAGATGTTCGAAGACGTGCGCAACATGCGCAACTACAACGAGAGCGTGCTGCGCAGCATGAGCGATGGATTGCTGACGCTGGACGGGGAAGCACGCATCGCCAAGGTCAATCAGGCCGCCGGCAAGCTGCTGGGCTGGAAATCGGACCCTATCGGCGAATCCGCTGCCGAGGTGTTGGGCACCGCCAACCCCTGGCTGCTGCACACCCTGCTTGCCGCCAACGACCAACACCAAGGGGCATACATTGCCGACGCTGAACTGAAACGCCCGGACGGCAGTACCGCCTCGGTAAACGTCCATGCCGAACCCCTTCTGGACCTCAAGGATCGCTTCATCGGCGCCCTGCTGGTTTTGGAGGATGTAAGCCAGGAAAAACGCCTGCGCAACACCATGGCCCGGTACATGACCAAGGAGGTGGCCGAGCGCCTGATCGAGAGTGGCGATGAGGCCCTGGGCGGCACCGCCCAGGACGTTTCGGTATTGTTCTCGGACATCCGTGGCTTTACTTCCCTGTCCGAACGCCTTGGCGCGCGCGGCACCGTATCCTTGCTCAATGAGTATTTCGGCGCCATGACCGATGCCGTGTTCGGCCATCGCGGCATCGTCGACAAATTCATCGGCGACGCCATCATGGCAGTATTCGGAGCGCCGTTCAGCAGCGGCCAGGACAGTGTGGATGCGGTGCGCGCGGGCCTGGACATGCTGGCGGCCCTGGACGCCTTCAACAGCCAGCAAGCGAGCCGGGGAGACCAAACCATCGATATCGGCATAGGCATCGCCAGCGGCGAGGCGGTGGTAGGCAATATCGGTTCCTCACGACGCATGGATTACACCGTGATCGGAAACACCGTAAACCTGGCCTCGCGACTGGAAGGCACCAACAAGGTCTATGGAACCCGCCTGATCGTCTGTCAGACAACGCATGCACGGCTGGGTGAGCGTTTTGTCACCCGCGAAATCGACCGTCTGAAGGTCAAGGGCATGGAGCGCGCGGAATCTGTCTACGAAGTATTGCCGGAGGGCCCCGGCACAGATGGCCTTATCGCCACCTATAGTGCAGGTTTACAAGCCTACCGCAGTGGAGATTGGGACCAGGCGGAAGCCCTGTTTGGCCAACGCCCCCAGGACCCGCCCAGTGCCACAATGCTGCACCGCTGCCAAACCTTGCGCTCCAGCCCCCCGATACCGGCTTGGGACGGAGTCTGGGTGATGGATCAAAAATAGTTATCCCGAGCCAAATCCTTTACGAACAATAGGTTGTTCCAAAGTGCCGCAGCCCGTTGCGTATCGCGGTATAACCGAGAACGTTTCACGGTTTATTTGTCGCCAAACTCGCGGTACTCTCTACACCCTTCCCTCGGTGAAATGTCGCGCCGCTTCCTCCGGCCGGTCTGCCCAAGCAGCACGGCTACGGGTATTTCATGCCCGAGATCCGGCGCGGTTCCCGATGGCGAAGAACAATAACTCAACCGGGCAATGATCCATCCACCGACCCTCTGGCATGCGTATTGGCCCCTACACTCTTGACCGCCCGGTAATCGCCGCCCCCATGGCAGGGATTACCGATTTGCCTTATCGCCAGCTTTGCAGGCGTTTCGGGGCGGCGCTGGCGGTCAGCGAAATGGTCTCGGCCGACCCCAGCCTGCGCAACACCCGAAAGAGTCGCTTGCGATTGATGCAAACCGGCGAAATCGGCCTGCGCTCCACGCAAATCCTGGGGATAGACCCTAAAGTGATGGCCGATGCCGCCCGTTACAACGTCGACCTCGGCGCCCAGATCATCGACATCAACATGGGCTGCCCGGCGAAGAAGGTCTGCAAGGTGGCCGCCGGCTCGGCGTTGTTGCAGGACGAAGCCCTGGTCGGGCGCATACTCACAGCGGTGGTGGAAGCTGTCGATGTGCCGGTCACCTTGAAAACCCGCACCGGTTGGGACCGGGAGCATATCAACGGCGTCCGTATCGCACAGATCGCCGAGCAGTCGGGAATCGCAGCCATCGCCATCCATGGTCGCACGCGTGCCTGCGGGTACAGCGGGCTGGCGGAGTACGACACCATTGCCCGGATCAAACAAACGGTAGCGATTCCGGTTATCGCCAACGGCGACATCGACAGCCCCGAAAAGGCCGAAGCGGTCCTGACCCACACCGGCGCGGACGCGCTCATGATCGGGCGGGCCGCCCAAGGGCGTCCATGGCTGTTTCGGGAAATTGGCGCCCACTTGGCGGGCCTGCCGCCTCCGGCACCTCCGACACGCGAGGAACTGCTGGAGATCGTGAATGAACATCTACAGTCCCTCTACGGGCTCTACGGGGAGGAGTTGGGCGTAAGGATCGCGCGCAAGCATCTGGGATGGTACCTGGATCGACTAACGACAAGACCCGATGTCACCAGATGGGTGTTAAGGGCGGAAACGGCACGGGTACAACTGATGCGTGTTGAAAAAGCAGTGTCGGCAACGGAGATCGAAGAGGAGTTAGCGGCATGAATCCCCAACTGGCGGAGACGACATCGACTGTGGGCTTTCAAGTAAGCCAGGAATCGCGGCGGCGCGGCGATCCCCTGCGTGAATGTGTGCGAGAAGCGTTGGAGAACTATCTGGACACCCTCGACGGCCATGCGCCGAAAGACCTCTATGACATGGTTCTGAACGAAGTTGAGCATCCGCTTCTGGAAACCGTGCTGAACTACACCGGCAGCAACCAGACCCGGGCAGCGCAAATTCTCGGCATCAGCCGCAGCACACTGCGCAAGAAGATGGCACTCTACAATCTGGAATAGGCACAGGAACGGAGTCACATCAGGCCAAACAGCCCCGGCCCCCTCTCGGCAGCCGAGGCGCAAGACGCCAGGGCAGGCATATCGCGTTTCCCACCATCAGCCCACTCGTTTATCATGGCCGCCCCGGCAATCCGGCCGGCAGGCCTCCATCCCGTGCAAACAACCAAGGTGACCCCATGGCCACGATTCGCCGCGCGATCATCAGCGTATCCGACAAGACCGGCATCGAATCCTTCGCCAGGGAACTGAGCAAGCGTGGCGTGGAGATCCTGTCCACCGGCGGCACCGCCAAGATGCTGCATGGCGCCGGCATCACGGTTACCGAAGTCTCCGACTATACGGGCTTTCCGGAGATGATGGACGG
>JAGRGI010000006.1 GCA_020445565.1 Chromatiales bacterium | reverse complement strand
ACCCGCATCATCTCCAGGCCGGTGTAGTCGCGAAAATACACCACCCGCGCCGCGCTGGTGCCGCCGGCCCGCCGTGTGAGGAGGTCGCCGTATTTGTCCACGTCGAACTGCATACCCTGCTGAATCAGCCAGCGGACCACGCGCGGACCGTCCATCACCATCTGCGCGGCCAGTGGCCTGTCGACATGATGATGACCGCCCTTGATGGTGTCCTCGAAGTGCATCTGCGGGGTATCGCCTTTCTCGACCGATGCCTGGATGCCGCCCTCCGCCATCACCGTGTTGCTGTCGCCCAGACGCAGCTTGGTGGCGAGCATCACCCGCGCACCGCGCTTTGCCGCCGTCAGCGCGGCGGCGCAGCCGGCCCCGCCGCCACCGATCACCAGCACATCGGTCTCCACCGTATCGGCCCCGGCCAGGTCCGCTTCCTCGATGCGCGCATCGGATTGCAGCAGTTGCGCCAGTTCGCTATGGCAGGTATCGCCAGCGTTGACACCGATGCGCAACCGCGTCATGGAACCTTCGATATGGTCGGGGTGAAAACCGCGCAGCAACGTCTCGGTGCCGGTCTGGTCCGCAGCGGGTTCGCGAAATTCGCGGGACGAGTAGGTCGCCAATGCTTCGCTGTAGGGGATGCCTTGGCTCATTTGTCTGCCTGAATCTCCACCTGCAATTCGCCCTTGCGCAGTGTCTCCAGGCGATTGATGAGGTTGGAGGGACGAATATGGAAATAGGCGCTGACCCGGCGCGAGAACAGCCCCACGTGGTTGGGCGAAATGTTCTCCGGGCAGGCCGTCATGCACAGATCGCACATCACACATTCGATGAACAGATCTCCCGCCTCGCTGAAGCGCCCCTTGGCGGCCAGTTCCACGCCGCGCTCCACCGCGATTCCCTTGGGACAGGAAACATCGCAGCCGCCGCAGTGGCGACAGTGCTCGGCCTCGGGAAAGATCTGGTGAAACCGGGCCTGAACCTCCCAGGAGTTCTTGATCTGGGTGAGTTCGTAGGTGTGGTGGGTCGGGTTGGGAAAGACCAGAAAACTGACCTGCATCCCCTCCTCCACCAGCAGTTGGCAGGCCAACGCCATGGTCACCTCATGGCTGTCGGCACGGCGCACCATCACCCGGCAGGAGCCGCATACCCCTTGCAGGCAGCCGATGCTCTTCACCCGCGGATAGCCCGAATGCCACAGGGCCTGGATCACCGACAGGGATTCCGGCGCGGTGATCGACTTGCCGTTGATGGTGAGATTGACCCGCCTCTCGCCTGAATCGCTCATGGCCTCGGATTCCGGTAAGTGCCCAACCCGCTTTGACGATGCATGCAGGGTCGACGGCATACTGTTCAGCCTTCCCGGGCCTTGGCGTCTGTCCAGGCCCGGGACCGGCGGATTCTCGCTCATCTGCGGCAAATAGTCGCTGCTATTTCGAAAAATTTGGCGGAGAATCCGCCGATCCCCGCCTGTCCGCGGCCAACCCGCATCGGTACACGGACAGGCTTTTTGCAACCCAAGAGCAAGGCAATGAATTCAGGAAACGCGCTGGACAACCCCCGCAGCCGTCTGTGGGTCCGCAAGGCGACGGTACGCGACATCCCGGCAATCGTCAGTCTCAACGAAAAAGTGTATGGGAAGACCGGCATCGCCCCCTATACGGAAGGCCCGGTGATGGGACAGGTCAACAACTTTCCGGACGGCCAGTTCGTCGCCGTGGTCGACGATCAGGTGGTCGGCCATTGCGCCACCTTCCGCACCCGCCAGTCCATCGGGCTCAAACAGCACAACTGGGCCGAAATCACCGGCAACGGCTACGCCTCCCGGCACGACCCGCAGGGCGATTGGCTCTACGGCATGGAGGTCTGCGTCGATCCCGATTATCGCGGCTACCGCATCGGCCAACGCCTATACGACGCCCGCAAGGAACTGTGTCAGACGCTCGGGTTGAAGGGTATCGTTTTCGCCGGTCGCCTGCCGAGCTGGTCCAAACGCGCAAAGAAGTTCGCCGGCATCGAGGACTATGTGGAGCAGGTGAAGCAGAAAAAACAGCGCGACCCGGTGCTGTCGTTTCAGATGCGCAACGGCTTCGAGGTCATCGGCGTCCTCGCCGACTACCTGCCGAGCGATCGTGAATCGCTGGGTTTCGGCGTTCACATGGTCTGGCGCAACCCGAAGGTGGCGCAGGAAGAGGCAACGGGCACGGAGAAACGCTACGGCGGCCGGCTGCCCGATACCGTGCGCGTCGGCACGGTGCAGTACATGCAGCGGCGAGTGAAATCCTTCGAGGAATTTCTGTCGTTCATCGAGTACTTCGTCGACGTGGTCGCCGACTACAAGGGCGATTTCGTCGTCTTCCCCGAAATGTTCGCCCTGCAACTGCTGTCCATCGAGGACCAGGAACTCAACCCCGCCCAGTCCATCGAGGCGCTCAGCCGGCACACGCCGCGCTTCAAGGAGGCGCTGCGCGACATGGCGATCCGCTACAACATCAACATCATCGGCGGCTCGCACCCGACCCACATGCCCAACGGCCGGGTCGAGAACATCGCCTATGTGTTCCTGCGCGACGGCTCGATCCACGAACAGCCGAAGATCCACCCCACGCCCAACGAGGTCTACTGGTGGAACATCGAGGGCGGGCGATCGCTGAACGCCATCGAGACCGACTGCGGCCCCATCGGCGTGCTGATCTGCTACGACTCGGAATTCCCCGAACTCGCCCGCCACCTCGCCGACCAGGGGGTGCAGATCCTGTTCGTGCCGTTCTGCACCGACGAGCGGCAATCCTACCTGCGCGTGCGTTACTGCTGCCAGGCACGCGCCGTGGAGAACCAATTCTATGTCGTCATGTCCGGCAACGTGGGCAACCTCCCCGGCGTCGCCAACATGGACATCCAATACGCCCAGAGCTGTATCCTCACGCCCTGCGACTTTCCCTTTGCCCGCGACGGCATCGCCGCCGACACCACCCCAAACGCCGAGATGGTGGCCTTCGCCGACCTGCGTCCCTCTACCCTCCACATGGCCCGCAACGGCGGCACCGTGCAAAACCTGCGCGATCGGCGGCATGATTTGTACAGCGTGGTATGGCGGGGGAAATAAGTGTTGGCCCGAGCCGGAACGTTTCAAGATCGTTAGCGGCGTAGGTCGGATTAAGCGCGCTCCCCTAATCTCGCCCCTGCAACCAAACCCCAAGGCGCCGTAATCCGACAGGCCCCGAACGCCGCCATACACCGCAAGTCGGATTACGGCGCGATCGAGTCCGAGCCTGAGTTACGCAACGCCGGACGCGCCTAATCCGACCTACGCCGCGGCCTTCCCGTCGCCGGCGAGGCACGGCCCGCCTGCTTGCCGGCGGCTCCGCACGCCGTCCGCTGGCGGTCCGAGCCACGCCGGCTCTTGCTGGGGGTCAACCTCCGGCCAGGCGCAGGCCAGTGAGGTCGTCGCGGAGGTCCGGCTCGACGCCGAAGCGGAAGGCCGAGCGCAGCAGGCGCCCGCTGACGATCCAACCGCCGCCGCGCAGCACGCGCTGGTGGCCTTCCGCTGGGCCGGTAGGGTCTACCGCCGGCTCTGGCGGATAGGCGTCCCGCCAATCCGCGCACCATTCCCAGACATTGCCGTGCATCTGGTACAGACCCCAGGGATTCGGCTCGAAGGAGAGTACCGGAACCGTTCGATTTCGGTACTCGCCTTTCGGCCCGTTGTTGTAGGGATAACCGCCGTTGTAGTTGGCCTGCTCCGTGCTCAGCGTATCGCCCCAGCTGAAGGGTCCTTTGCTGCCGGCCCGGCAGGCGTATTCCCATTGCGCCTCGGTAGGCAGGCGAAGGCCGGGGCCTTCCTGCAATTGCTTGTTCGCTTGTTCAAGGAATCGCTGGCATTCGTTCCAGGAGACCCGCTCCACCGGATTCTGCGGGTCCTCGTTGAAACGGGCCGGGTTCTCACCCATCACCGCCTGCCATAGCTCCTGAGTACAGGCGGTATCCGCCAGCCAGTAACCGCGCGTGATGGTTACTTGGTGCTGGGTTTCCATCTCTGCCCAGCGCTCCGGCTCATCCTCTGGCGACCCCATCTCAAACCTTCCGGGCACGATCCAGCGCATCACCTGCCGAACGCCGCCGATCTCGAACGCCAGCCACAGCCCGAAGCTGTCCTCCCCCCAAGCCACGGCCCAGGCAGGGGGAAACGGGTTTGGGTTCGGATCGAGAATCACGCGCCGGTACCCCGTAGGGTGGGCAGAGTGCCAACGATGCCCACCGAACGGAGCCGCCTTACTTCGGGCCACGATACAACTTGAGACGGAGTACAGGTTCCTACCCAGTTTGGTGCAAGATTGTTGCTCCGAGCTTCGTTTCTGGTGGGCATCGTTGGCACTCTGCCCACCCTACTCAAGCTTTTCGCTCCATCCGCGACGAATTGCAGGTCCACTTGCAACACGGTGTGGGAAGCCAGATAGGCATTCAGACGCTCTGTCTCCGCTTGCGGATCGATGGCAAGAATATGAAAAAAAGCAAACGGCATCAGCGCTTCTCACGACCTTCGCCCGCCGCGTGAGCGCTGCCTCGCTGGTCGCTCCGCGCCCATCGGTCTGCGCTCATGCGTCGGGCTCCCTGGCTTGCCTGAGGGTCCAGACCTCCGGCCAGGCGCAGGCCAGCGTAGCGGTCGCGGGTGCCCGGCCCGAAGCCGTCGCGGTAGGCCGAGCGCAGGAAGCGCCCGACGTCGAACCAACTGCTGCCGCGCAGCACGCGCTGGGGGCCATCAGCCGAGCCGGCTGGATCCGTGACCGGACCCTCCGGGTACGGTCCCCGCCGATCGGCGCACCACTCCCACACATTGCCACTCATGCTGCGCAAGCCAAACTCATTCGCGGGCATCGCGTTCTCCGGTTTGAGGGAATCGCCATTGTTGGCAAATTCGCCATTGAATTCATCCCCCCACCAGTATGCGGTGCGCGTACCGGCCCGACAGGCGTATTCCCATTGGGCCTCGGTTGGGAGTGCCCATTGCAACCCCGGTACCCGTTCCAACAGTCGTTGGGTAAACCGTACGCAATCGTCCCAGGAAATCCACGCCTTTGGCAGCGTTGGATCATCGCCAGCGGTTTCTTCCATCACAGCCCCCCAGAAGGCGTTTGTACAGGTGGTCTCTCCCAGCCAAAAGCCTTGGCTAAGAACGACCTCATGCAAGTTTTCATTGTCGAAACGGTCTGGCTCATTCTCAGGCGACCCCATCCAAAACCGCCCCGGCGGTATCCAGCGCATTCGCTGACTGGCTCGGTTCACCCGTACCACCGCCCAAAGCCCATACTCGTCCACACCCAACTCGGCTGCCCAGGGCCAGGGGTTGTCCGCCACCTGCCATTCCCCCTCCCGATGGCGCGGCGACGCCTCCCGATAGCGCATCACCAAACCCTGTTGGTGAGCGGCGAACAGGCCATCGCGGTTACGCCAGATGCGGTTGGCCCAGTTGGGGCGGGTGATGTTTTCCAGGTGCCAGCGGTGCTTCTGGTCGATGATCTCCATTTCCGTGCTGTTGGGTCGGGTGACGGGTGCCAGTATCCTGCGGTTGGCTGGGCAGTAGGGTCTTGGTCCCAGGGGCATCACGGCCATTTCGGCCTGATCGCTCACCGTCAGGGTGTCATTTTCTTGCCGCAACCATTGCACGGGTTCATGGCTATTGAGCCCATGGTGCCCCAGGGGCAGGGCTTGTCCGGTCGTGCTGGCCACGCGTTGAGTTTCGTCGAGAAAGGGACGCCATTGGGCAGCGACGGGGGAATCCGCCAAGGCGACCGCCAAGGGTAGCAGGGAATAGATCAGGCGAAATGCGTTGCCCGTCTGCGTGCTGTCGGCCTTGGATCGTGCCGCCAGGTTCATCAAAAGAGGAAAGTCACTGCTGCGCGGTCCTTCGGGCAAGACCTGCTGCAAGCGTTCGATCTGTTGCACGGTGGGGTGGAGGCTTGCTTGCCATGCCTCGGATTCAACCAAGGACTGCAACTCCCGTTTGGTCGCTTCGGGCAGAGCGCGAAAGGCGCTCAGGCGTTGCATCAGCACCGTTTCTGGCGCGACCAGCCAGCCGCCGTCGCGTTCCACGGCCGGATCGTTGAAGGCGAGAAGTTCGTCGGCCAGTCGTGCACCTGGCAGGGCATGGCGCAGACGGCGTAGTTGGCGCGGCCCGGGCAACCAGGCCAGACTGAGGGCAGCCAGCAGCGTTTCGAGTTCGGTGCCGGGCGGACCGTCCAGCGGATATGTACCGCCCGGCAGCCCGTGCAGCGGCCGCACGGGCAGGCAGACCAGGTTGCGGGCGCGCTGGCGAAGGGCTTTCAGCAGGGTGCGCCAGGCTTGGCTCGGCCACCCGGTCTCCAGGCCACCAAAGGCGCCGATCAAGATCACATCCACGCCGCTGGGAACGGATTCAGGCCCAGGGAATTCTTCGGTGTTACCGTCTGTCCAGAGGCCATCCGGTCCGCAGGCCAGCACGTAGGTGGATAACTGCTCACGGCCCAAGAGAGTTGTCAGGGTCGTCTTGGCGTCGTCCAGATCGTCCCAAATCGGGCGCAGATCCTGGCTGCGCTCCAGAATCAGAACGGTCTGGTGATTCCAGGACTTACGCTGTTTACGCTCCAGTCGCCGCAGCGGTTCGCCACGGGACAGGCGGCGGACGGCTCGCAAGGGGTCGATGGCGATGCCCGAACGGCGTGCCGCCAGGCAGTCGTCCCAGCGATTCTGCCATTGGCCGGCGTTGAACAGGGCCTGGCGTGGCAGGGGCCTGGGCCTGATCGCGTCGTTTGCCGAATCCGTGGGGGCGGGTAACCCCGGTTGCTGTTCCTCGGCTTCGTCGTCCATCGGCGTGCAGCGGTTGACGCACCAGAGCCGGGTCGGCCGGCTCGGAATCAGCAGAATCTCTGGTTCCCTCGTCTGCGCATCTTGTTGCCGTGCGGCTCGGGGAGCGCTGTCTTCAGGGACAATTCGGCCCTGGAGGCTACTCGGACGATGCTCGAATCCCAGCGACCCGGCCAGCTCCGGATCGGCGCAGATCGGATCGGCGGACAGGGCCTTCAGAAGATCGGCACGGGACAACAGGCTCATGGTCGCCGCCGCATCATCGCTGGGTGCGACTCTTTTGGAAGTAGCTGCCCAATTCGTCGAGCCATTCGCTTTGCGATTTCGGGCCGTCTCGCAGGCTGTCCAAGGCCCTCAGCAGATCGAGGTACTCGGCCTGGCCGGTTTTGGGGCCATCCATACAGCGGCCCCGGTCGGTGACGATCTGCTCGGCCGCCTGGATGAGAATTTGCGGATCCATGTGCTTAAAGTGCGTCTGCCCGACGCGGGCTAGGTGCTGCACCAGCCCGTCGCCGGCCGGCAATTTGATGTCCAGCACCACGCAGCGACGCACCATGGCGGCGGGCAATTCGCGGGTGTCGTTGCTGGTTAACACCACCAGGGGAACCTGCCCCTTGGACTGGACCACTTCGCCATTGGCCTGGACATCGAATCGTCCGTTCCCCAGCACCTCCAGCAGGCCGTTGGCCAGGGAGATGTCGGCCTTGTCGATCTCGTCGATGAGCAGGACCACGCCCTGGCTCGCGGCATCCGGCGCGCCTTCGTCCAGCGGCGGGCGGTAGTTCTGATGGTTCTGCTTGTCGTGCGCGCCCGCCCAGTCCAACGCGTACCACAAGGGACCGGGGGCGATATAGCGATCCGCCTCCTTGATGTGAGCGATGTCGCCGGTGGCGCCGGCCATCTGGGCATCCGCCAGGCGTTGGGTGTGATCGAACATCCAGAGCAGCTCCTGATACTCGGTGTTGGGCTGGATGACGCTGCTGATGAAACGCCGCCCCAGCAATACCGCGGCGGCCCGCGCCAGTTGACTCTTGCCGACGCCGGGTTCGCCACGTACCAACAACGGGCGGTTGGCGGCCAGTGCGGCGATCAATGCCTTGGCACTGACTTGGTCCAGCAGGTGGCGGGTGGCGGGCCAGGAACCGCTGGCGGGTAGGTCCAGGTCCTTTCCTATTTTGGCGAGAATACTGCTGGCTGCGTTCATGTCCGCCTCCTAGCCGGCCACGCGGCTGATCAAATCGATAGCCTTGTTGACGAGATCCAGAAACTGATGCCCCTGGGGGAGTGATTTCTTTGCCTGTTCCAGCCAATTCTTGCCTTGCGGTGGAAGACTGCCCGCTGGTTCCTGCTGTTCCAGGATGTCTCTGGCAGCGTTGCGCAGGCCGCGGTTGGCCTCGTTTTCGACACCTACATTGGTCTGAATGGCGTGCAAGAGCGCCAGCAGTTCGGCAAGGTCTTGCGCGGCACCGTTGGATTGCGTGGCGCTGGATTGGGAACCGATGGCGACGGGGCCCGTGGGATTTACGAGAGCGATGTTATAGATTTCGGCCGGCTGTTCGTTTGCGTCGCCCATGGTTTTCCTCCTTTCTTCGATGTCGTGCAGGTTGTAGGCGATCCAGTCTCCCAGCACGGTCTCCCCCACGCGCAATACTTTTTCGGCTGCCTTGTGCTGGTCATCCAACATGAAAAATCGCAGATTGGGGAGGTAGCCCAAGAGCGCCCCGACCGTCTCCCTGGATTCCGGCCCACGGCTGTAGGCGAATGCGTTCATGGTTTTCGGGTTGGTTTGCAGGATATGGGCATCCAGGCTTCGGCGATAGCTGGAAAACTCGGGGGCAGCACTTCCTTGAAATCGGATGGTATCGGCACAGGGATGCCCCAAGACTTCACCCAGTTCGCAGAGCAGCTCTATCACCCGATCTTCGGAGCGATCAGAACCTGCTTTGGTCCTCATCGGCAGGGGTACGGCATTGACACGGTCGGAATCGATGCGAGGCTTTGGTGGTTCTCCGCGTCGCGGTTGAACGATCACGTGCAAAGATGCGATGCCGTGCTCCAACGCCTGGTTGACCCGCAGGCGAATACTCCACGCCTCGGAGATCCCCTGAATGACCGTAAGACCTTGCAAATCACCCGCGTTGGCGTGGACGGCGGCAATTGCGACGGAGCCTACGAAGGCGCGGATTCGATCCAGGGTCTCTATCGTGCGGGCATTCTGCACGGCCTGTTCCAAAGGGCCACTGCAGGTCGCGGGCAAGCGCTCACCTTCACCCGCGAGTAGGATGGAAGCCAGTACCTCCGCTGCGCCATGCGCCGTAGAGCAATTGAGCTTCTTCAACAAGCGCTCGGTCAGTCCATCCTGCACACATTCTTCCAGGGCCGATTCCATGGCGGCGATCTCGACGGCCATTTCCTTGTCGAGGAGTCCCAGGTCCCGCGTGTGATCGGCGTACAGTCTCGCCTCGGTGCAACCGACGATTTCAGCCAGCTCTCGGTAGGGCAACTTGCGGTTCTTGCCGGACTCGCCACGTTCCCAGCGAGCGATGGTTTTCTCCGTACAGCTCTTGCCCATTTCGCTCAGTCGGGCGGCCACATACTCCTGGGTGCGGCCGGCCTCTTCGCGAGGGCGTGACAACCAAGTGAACGTCATGGGTGTTCCCTCCACGCGATTACGGTTCATGGCTTGGGAATGTAACGGACTCCTTGCGGGTTGGACAGGACAACAACAGGACAGGCGGGGGACACAATTGTCGGGCGGCGCCGACGGACACGAGGCTGTCAGCCGCGCCACCAAGAATCTGTTATTACGGGCGCTAGGATTCCGTTGGAATTTCTCTGCTATCCAGTTTTCTTCGTTTGTGGATCACCGCCAACACGAAGACCAGACGTTCGGATTTGATCTCGTACAGGATGCGATATGAATACAGATCCAGTTCCCGTATCAGAGGGTTTCGCAGTTCCGGCACCACTTTTCCCATGCGCGGAATCTCATCAAGGCCGATGGTTTTCCTAACCAACTCCCCCGCTACACGCTTGGCGTATAGCGGAGAGTCTTGTGCAATGTAGTCGTGAATCAGACGAAGCTGGCTCTTGGCGTGCTTCGTCCACTTCACCATGAGCCAATATCCTTCAACACCTCTTCAGGCGTTTGCGTGTCTCCCGTAGCGCCATCCAGTTGTCCTCGGCGAATGTTTTCCAAAACGTAAAGTCGATAAATGATCTCTTCCGTATCGACATCGTCCGGCAGGCGCTGAATGGCTTCCAGGGCTTCTTGTTTGGCGGATTGCATCGTTAGTATCTCACTCGAAAAGTATCGGAGTTCAGCACGGCATCGATGTCTTCCAGTTCCAAATCGGGTAGCTCGTCGACGATCTGCTCCCGCGTGAGCCCCTGGGTGAGCAGATCAAGCACATCCGAAACCCGAATTCTCATACCACGAATACATGGGCGACCGCCGCATTGGTCGGGGTTGACGGTGATTCGCAAACTGGCTTCGTTCATTCCGATTGCCTCGTAGAGCGTTTCGTTTCAATAGAGGTTAGCGCAATTCATACTTGGTCAATACGGGCGGTTTAATTCTACAGAAAGTGCGAAAAATCAGGTCGGCGGCGCGTGGCGGGCGTCGTAACGGTGAGGACGGGGCAAAATGCCCCGTCCTGTATCGGAGTCCCGTCCGGCGCTGTCCCAGGCTTGATCTGGGTAGGATGCGGTGAGCCCTCGAACCGCATCGATCTTGTGCCACGAATAACCCTGCCAGAGTTTGGGCGCCGCCCAGCCCTACCCGCCGGAATAGGCGTAGGTGTTGAGATACAGCACGATGTCGCTGACCCCCTCGATAAACGCGTCCAATCCCGCATTCGCATCCCCCAGCAGCGAGGCGCCGGGGATGATGAGCAGCCAGCGGGTGTTCCAGGCGGAGCGGGCGATGAGGCGGCGGTCGAACTGGTTTTCTTCCGGGGCGTAGCGGGGGTCGCCGGCGTAGGCGCGGAATTCGGGGAAGCGGCGGGTGCTGGCCATTTCCGCCATGCTTTCGTCCATGCGTGGGATATAGCCGGGGTCGTCGAGCTGGCGCTGGCTGAGGGGGAACGGCAGGGGCAGGCGTTGGTCGGTCACGTCCCATTCGCGGACTTGCAGGTCGGTTCCATCCGGGGTGCGGCCCATGTCGATGCCGGCCGGGATGAGGTAGACCCTGGGGCTGGCGGACAGGCCGGAGCCGGCGTAGCCCATGAGGTCCACGGCGATGCCTCGCAGGCGGGTGGCGAAGTTGCTGGCGGAGCGACCGTGGTCGCCGGCCTGGGTGGGCCAGCCGAACAGGTTGGTGCCGGCATCGATGGTGGTCCAGAAGTCGATCACCAGACCGGGTTGCGGGCCGTCGCCCTCGCGGGCGAAGGGTCGGGCGTATTGGCGGAACTCGGGCACCTTCCAGAGATCGTCGACCCGGTAGTAGGCCAGGGTCTTGCGCCAGTCTTCCTGGCCGGCATCGCCTTCGGGCAGGCGGAATCGCTCCCAGCGCAACGAGATGCCCTCGCCGGCCGAGGCGCCTTCCAGTTGCGCGTTGTTGATGCCCAGGCGCGGTTTCAGGACGGCGAAGTTACCCGCCAGGCGTGCCAGCACGTCGGCCAGACCGACACCGGTCTGGGGTTCGCGGGCCTCGTTGAGTTCACCCAGGCTGCGGCTGGCGACGACCTGGTCCAGCAGTTCGCGGGCCGAGCCGGACAGGCCGGCGGTCTCGTAGTCGTAGGCATTGGCGGCCAGATAGGCGTAGCGGGCGGCCAGATCGAACTGGGCGCGGTACTTTTGCAGGCCCTCGTCGCGGAATACCCGGAAGGTGAGATCCTTGTAGCGATGGTCCTGGATCTGGGCGGCGGTGTCCTGGCGGAAACGCTCGCGTTCGGTAAGCAGGCGCTCGCCGCGAGCCAGGGCCGCCAAATAGCGTCCCTGGGCCTCGATGAAGCCTTGGTGCTGGGTGAACAGGGACAGCCGCAGGGAGCGTTCCTGCCGCAGGCGCTGACGCAGTTCCTGCATGGCCTGGGTGATCTCGATCTTGCCGCCCAGGCCGGTGAGCAGTTGAAACTCGGTCTCCGTCGATACCCGCTCCCGCGACAGTTCGGCGGAGAACTGGGTGTGCTCCATGTAGTCGGCCTCGGCGCTGTGGATCTGAGTGGCGACGGCACCGGCGGTGCGCAGCGAGCCACGGATGGCGGCGCCGGCATCGTCGATACCGGTGGGCACGGACTCCACCGCGGCCTCTACGCCCATTTGCTCGGCCTCGGACACGCGCCGCAGACCCAGTTGCAAACCGCGGTAGAGTTTTATCCGGTCGTTGAGCGCGTCGATCTGTTTCAGGGCGTGCTCGCGTATGGTCCGCTCGCTGTCGAGCTTTTCGATCTGGATCTCGACGATGCCCTTCTGGCCGTCGATGTCGGCCACCAGGTTGTCGTAATCCTGCATGGCCTGACGGAACTGACCGAGGCGTTGGAGCATTTCCGTGCGCGCCAGTTGGATCTCCCCCGGTGCGCGGCGGCGGCCCTTCCATTGCGCCGGTTTCACCAGGCCGAAGCCATCGGGCGAGATGTGGTAGAGAACGTCTCGCGTGCGTTTGCCTCGGTCGTTCAGCACCGGCATCTTGTCCCTGTTCTGGCCCACATCCAGGTTCCAGTCGTCCAGGAAGGTGACCTTGCGGGTGCTGACCTGGCCGCCGCCGTTGGGCAGCAGGTCGGAGACATCCACGTAGTCGTAGTGGTAGATGTCCGGCCCCTCATATCCGGCGGGATAGCTGCCGCCGGGGCCGATGTCGTCGGTGTAGGGATAGCCGAAGGTCTCGATCAGGCGGTTGAGGTAGTCCTGCTCCTGGCTGCGCACCTGCCGTTGCAGATCGGCGACGCTCTCCTGCTGGGCGCGCAACGCGCGGCTGCCGGTGCTGGCGTGCTCGAAGGCGCTGACGGCGTTGCCCAGGGCCTTCACCGCCCGCTCCTGGATCTGCTCGAAGTGGGATTCCTTGCCGTAGAAGACCCGGTCGGGGTCGATGTCGAAGGGGATGGCGCCACGGGCCAGACCCAGGGGGTTGAGCCCCTGGTCGGCCTGATTGAGTTGTGCCTGGATGTCCTGATAGGTCGAGGCCAGTTCCGGCAGTTCCGGCACGGTGTCGCGCTGGATGCGGGCGATGCCCTCGGCCTTGGGGTCGCAATGCAGGCCGGTGCTGTCGTGGCGATCGGGGTCGCAATATTCGTGAGGCAATACGGCATTGCCTACAACCCAGTCGAAGTAAGCCCCCTGCCCCGCGCGAACCGCCCAATCAGCGGTGCCGAAGGCCCGCTCGGCCTGCTCGTCGCTCAGGGCTTCCAGAGCCTTGACGGCGTCCTCGCGGTAGTCGCGCCGGTAGCTTAGGGAGACGATTTCCGCACCGCTGCGGGCACGGGCCGCGGCGGCACGGGCGAAGCGGCGCTCGTCCAGATAATCCACCTGCACCGGCTGGCCTGCCACCAGCACCTCTTCACTGCGCGGCAACCACTGGAAGCGCGGGTGACGCAGCAGCCGATAGTAACTGGTCAATGCCGTCAGATAATGGCCCCAGGCGTCGCCGTGGCCCTGGGGGTATTGGATGTAGGCGTCGCTGGCGTCGATGCGGCCGTCGCGGTTCTTGTCGTCGATACCGTAGACGCGTTGGTAGAAGGGCTCGCCGTCGGTACGGAAGTTCGGCGCCAGGTGATTGTAAGGCGGCCGGCGGCGTTCGCTGTCGCGGCCGCGCAGCAGGGCGAGTTCCTCGTCCAGCATAGTGGGCTCGCGCCCGAGGAAGGCGAAAGCGGCGGTGGCGCGGCTGGCCTGTACGCTGCTCACGTCCGGGAAGGGAATGGTGGGGTCGGCGGCGTCCGCATAGGACTCGTTGCCCAGCAGCAGATACAGTTCCGCGACGCGCCCGGCCGCCAGCAACAGGGCCTGATTGGCTGGCGCGTAGTCGCTCATGGGGGGGGCGGCGTCCACGGACAGGTCCAGGGCACGGTGCAACACGGTCTGGTAGGCGGGAATCAGGTCTACCGAGGCGTCGCCGCTGCGCAATGCCACGTCGCCACTGTAGCGCTTGCCGGCCTGCGTCAGCATACTGACATAGGTGTCCGGGGCGTTCTCCCGAAAACTATTTACACGCTGCTCGAAGGGGCTGAGGGCTGCCAACGCCCGTTTCACCCAGCCCTCGGCCAGTTGCGGCTCGGTGCTGGCCGGCGTCTTGCCGCAGATGCCCTCGTAGGCGTGGTATTGAAGCTGGAAGCGGTTGTCCACCAGGGGCGAGACATCGCTGCCGGCCTGTAAGATGACGCTGTTCACGCCGCGGGTCTCGCCGCCAGCGGGACGGAAGATGCGCCAATCGGCCTTCGCCATGGACGCGTTTTGCACGCGCCACTCGAAGCGCGCCTGTTCCGGTTCGCCACCGAAGTCCAGATCGCTGACCACGGACAAAGGGGTAGCGAAGGCGTCGGAACCGGCCATCGCCTGCAAGCGGCCGGGATAGAGCGGACAGTCCACCTTGACCACCGCCAAGCTGGGTTCCTGCCCCAGGTCCTTGTCGTCCTCGAAGGCCAGGGTCACATAGCCGGCCTTTTTCACGGCGCCGGCGGACAGGGCCTTGACCGGGGTGCGCAGGGTTTCGTGTTCCCCACGGGCGGCCAGGGTGGACTGGGCCAGGGCGCGGATGGCGGACTGCCATTTCGGGTCGGGGGACAGGGCCAGCAGACGATCCTTATCGACATTCACCAGGACGTTGCCCAGCAGGAAGGGTTCGTCGGCGCCGACCTCCTTGCTTACGCCGCGAAACACCAGTTCCTTCGCCCGCGGATCATAGTACAGGCGTTGCTGAAGGTGCGGCGGCAGGCCGTCGATAGCCTCCCCCTCGGTGATCGGGTGGGCGTGCAGATCGCTGGGCAGTGCGACCAAGGGCACGCGGCGCTCGCCCATCGGGTCCATGAGCCGGACACCGGCTTCGTCATGCAGCACGGCGACCGCCTGACGGGCGCTGATCTCGGGCAGGCCACGCTTCGGGTGAAGCAAGGCCTCGCCCACTTGCAGACTGGGAACCTGTTTCGGCCAGGTGACGGTGTAGACCGCGGCGGCAGGCTTGCCCGGCGTGCCCGCATGGCGATCCAACCAGGGAATGCAACTCCCCGGCTCGGCATCGGCCTGGCCGTCGCCATTGAGGTCGTACCAGAAGTCCTTTTGCAAGCGGTAGTACCAGCCCATGCTCAGCTTGCCCTCGGCCTTGGCCCACATTCCGCCGCGATAATCCCGGTGGTAGGGGCCATCCAGGCCGTTCGATTCGGCGCAATCCAGTGGTCCGGCGGCGGCAATGGCCGCGGGGGCGGACAGGGGCCGGCCGGCGATGGCGGTGTAGTGGTTCAGGCTTTGGGTATCGGTCTGGGCCGTTACCCGGTAGACCTGATAGCCCCAATCCTTGCCCTGGCGGTATTTGAGCAACACGTGCGGATCGGCGGCGAGATCATCGCGCAAGGCGTAGACCACGGCGCCGACGTCTTCGTCTTTGACGAAGGCGTGCTCGGCGTTGGTCTTGTAGCCGGCTTTGCCGCGTTGGGGCTGTTGATAGATGCGCGGTTTCTCGAACTTGGCCCGATCCAGGGGCGCACTGCCTGTATCCCCCGCCGCCACCAGCGTCGGGGCGTCCGCCGGCCAACGGCAGCGATGTTCCACCGCAGTGTCGGGCCAGGCGATGCCCAGGGGGTCGGTGTGATACCAGGCCACGGTGAGCGGCTCATGCAGGCTGGGGACAGTCGGCGAAGTCGGCACGACGGCGCCCTGGCGACGCGTCCTATCGTAGGCAGCGTCGGCACCGAAACCGTCGAAGGCGGCAGACTCGTTCAGCACATAGCCGTTGCGGCCCGTGGGGTCTTCATGATTGGGCCAATGTAGGGATTCGCCTACCTGACAACTCGAATCGATGGCCAAGTCCGCTGCCGGGGCCTGCACCGTGACGGCCACAAAGGTCGGTGTCATGCGCTCTTCGCTGCCCTTGCCGAACAGCAGCATCGCCCGCCCAGGGGCTTCCGCCCACAGGGTGCCGCCGTCGATGCGCGCGGAGCCCAGGTCGGTGAACAGCATCTGGCGAAAGCGTAGCGCGGCGTCGCCGGGTTTGAGATCCGCAGGGGCGCCGACGATCTGTCGGCGTGCATCGTCAGGCCAGCGCGTCGCACCGATCTGGGACACGGTCTTGTCGCCGGCGCGCCAGAGCACAGAGTAGTCGCCGGGTTTGATGGCATAGAGCTGCTTTTCCACCTCGCTCCAAAAGAAAGCCTGCGGGTCGGCGCTGCCGTCCGGGCGGCGGTATTCGACCGGCGCGGCGTCGGGCAGTGCCTCGGCGGGCGCCGGCACGGGCTGGCCGGCCACCCAGTACTTGCGCACCACGTATTCCAGGGCACCCATGTCCACCTGATCATTCCGGCTGAAGGGGGCATCGTAGCGGCGCGGATCGCCAAAAAGATCGATGGGTATGGGTTCGCCGGTGTCGCCGTCGCCATCCAGATCGTAACGATCCGCCGCCGCGGTTTGCTGGCCGGCATCCACGGCCGGGGAAAAGGCCGTAAGGCGCAGATCGTCGTCGGCATTGCCGAGCACATTGTCCGGCCCGTCCAGGTCGGCGAAGCGCGGATCGCAATCGGGAATATTGCCCTTGCCGACGGCCTGGGCCTGCTGTGCGTTCCAGTTGGCGACGCAGGAATCCTGACCGGAGACCTCACCGCCGGCCCGATCCAGGTCGGTATCGCCCCGGTTGCCGGCGACGATGCTGTTGCGCAGCACCGTCTGTCCGCCGCCTGCATACACGCCGCCGCCCTTGCCGGCGAAATTGGCCGCCGCGGTAACATTGATAAGATCGGCACGGCCGTTTGTGTTGGCGACGCCACCGCCCAGGGCATCGCCAGCAGCCCCGGCTAAACCGCCATATCCCCCCGGCCCCCTGCCGCCATCGCCGCCGCCCGATGCGCTGTCGAAGTGGCAGGAGGCAAAGCCGATCTGTAGTTTCTTGACGCCGGCACCGCCCGGCCCGCCGAGCCCCCCATAGCCGCCCCCGCCACCGGCACCCGGATCGCCTGGAGCGCCGCTTTCGACGCGATTGCCGTGCACCAGCACGCCGCTGAGCACGAGCAATTCACCCTGATTGAACAGGCCACCGCCCAAAGCATTACCGCCACGACCGCCGCGGCCACCGGTACCGCCCCGGCCTCCCTGACCGCCGTTGCCGCCCCGGCTGGGCGCGTTCCTGACAAGGCAGCTATCGATGAATCCGCCACCGCCACGGCCCCCTTGTCCGCCGCGACCACCCCAGCCGCCGGTACCACCGACGCCGCCCTTGCCGCCCTGGGTGACATTTTCAACGATTTCGACGTTTATCAAGGTCAGGCGGCCGCTGTTGAAAACGCCGCCCCCCAGGCCCTCGCCGCCATCGAAACCCGTACCGCCGTTGCCGCCCTGTCCGCCACCGGCGCCCGTGCCACCGGCGTCGGAGCCATGCAGCAGTTCGGCCTTGCGACCGGAAGAGCCTGTACCACCGTTATCCCCCGGCCCGCCAGAATTGCCGATTCCGCCAAGCCCACCGTGTACCCGGTTGTCACGGATACGGACATCCACCAAAGTCAGCTCGCCGGCATTGTGTACGCCGCCACCTTCGGCACGACCACCGGGTTTGCCCGAGGGGCCGTTGGCGCCGCTGATCCGGCCGCCGCTGAGGGTGAGGCCCCTAACCATCGCCACGACACCGGTTTCCACCGTCAGCGGCCGGCCCGGCGAGGCACTGGCGTCGATGATGGTCTTGTCCGGCCCGGCACCGATCAGGTCCACGTTTTGTTTGAGTAACAACTGGGTCTGGTAGTGACCGGCGGCTATGCGCAGTTTGTCCTTAGGCTTGCTGAGGGCCAGGGCGGAATCGATGCTGGCACAGGGCTGGGCCTCCAAGCCGCATTGGGGTGCGTCCTTGCCCTTGGCCTGATCCACATACAGCTCGGCCCCGTACAAGGAGGAGGAAACCAACAACGCGGCAACGATGACAAGTATTCGGTGGGACATGGCGACTACTCAACGCTCGAGGGTGGACAAGCTTGCGACGCGGCGCAGGCCGAAGCGGCCGGACACCTGAACCGGCGTTCGGTGCAGACCCGTCAAGGTCTCCCGGTAGGCGCCCTTCAGTTCAGGCCCATCGGCGGCTTGATCGAACTTCCATTCCATGCGGCGTTCCACGGCAAACACCTCATCTTTACCTTCAGGCAGCGGTTGGCCGGCATCGTCACGGTTGTCGTGGTCGGGATGAAATACGTGGCGGAAGGGATTGGTGGGGAGCTTGGCGGGCACATCCAGGTTTACCCAGGCGACCTTTCCGGGGGCGAGATCGCCGCGTACCACGCGGGTAGCGCCCTCGAAGTCATAGGCGGCAGTGGAAAGTCGCCGGCCGCTGGGCCTGCCATCGGTTTGCGACAGTAGCCGCGCGAGTACCTGGCGATCGGCCACCAAAAGGTATTTGCCCTCCCCTTCGGCCGCTCCGGCACGCCACAGCATGACGGCCTCCTTCAACAGGGTGATCCGATCCTTGTCGTCCACGTGCAGCAGCACCGGAAAGGTGAATTCTCCCGCCGCCGGGGTCGGCCGCTCGGGCTGACTGCTGGACGGCTCGCTGACGGCGTCCACGGTCACCATGCCGGTCCACAGCCCGGTATAGTCGCCGGCACGGGCGGCAGTCGAGCCGGCAAGGATGACGAGCGTCAGCAGTAGCGATGACATCAGGCGTTCAGTTGACACGGCGAATACTCTCTTGGATCAATGGGGGCGCTGGGGCTGGGCGATCGGAGCGAAGCGCGGCTCCTCCGTCTTGCCCAGATTGTCGACCTTGCGCTCGAACGCCTGCGCGTCCGAGTCCGTGTAGGGCTCCGCCACCAGTTTGATATAGGTCTTGGCTTTGAATGCCTTGGCGCTCGCCGGATCGATGCCCAGGCGCTGCTTGACCGCATCGGCGCCTTCCACCATCTCCACCACCTTGAAGCGTTGGCCTGGGGGAAACAGCACTTCATTCTCGTAGTTTCCACCCACTATGGCACTCATGGGGCCGGAATCCAGACCCACACCACCGTGCTTTCCCCTGGCCTTGCTCAAATCCACTTCCACCACAATCTCCCGGTCCGCGAACTGGCTGCTCCTGGCCCATTTGCCGGGCGAATCCGAAGTCGCCGTACTCATGAACCCGCCGTCCTCCCAATCGCCTTTGTCCTTGAATTTCTTCTTCAGGGCAGCCACCCCCTCGGCATTCAGGGTGACACCCCGATAGACGGTGTTGCCCTGGTACTTGGGCGCCTTGCGCATGGTATCTCCCATGGCGCGAAAACTTTGCTGGTATTCGCTCAAGGTGCGGTTGGTCGTCCGTCCATCCACGCTCACCTTGCCATCCTCGCCGACCTTGAGCGAACCGGTGCCGCGCAACAGAGGATTCATGTCGAGGTAGCCGGAACGTTTGTATTGCTGGAAGGCGTCGAATGTCCGCTCCTGCTCCTTGGTTTGGGGGGCGGTCACCGGGCCGCGGGTTACCGGCAGCTTGCCGCCCGGCGGCATCGGTGGCGCCGCGGGCGGCG
Organism: Chromatiales bacterium; assembly: GCA_020445565.1. Lineage (GTDB taxonomy): Bacteria > Pseudomonadota > Gammaproteobacteria > JAGRCI01 > JAGRCI01 > JAGRGI01. Next base: position 9,879 of record JAGRGI010000006.1, on the reverse strand, counting down.
GGTTGTCGGTCCGTTTCGGCGGGGTGGTGTTGTCGGAAGACTCGCCTGTGCGTGATCCCTCTCCGGAAGACTCACCCGCCGAGCTTGTCGGCCGATCGCTGCCGGGCGAATCGGCTCGTCCGGGTCTATGGGTGGGACGGGTATGCGAGTCGGCCTTGGGTTTGTGGAGTTTGGCCCGTTGCTGGGGCGTCAACTCCGCCAGACGCATGGGTGACGGGTCCGAAAGTACCGCTGTCGGGCTTGCGGACAGCAGGAAACCGCCAACAAGCAGAAAGAGGGGTATCGGTTTCATGATCGCTCTAGGTTGTTTGTCAGTTTTTGTTTTCTTCAGGGCTGAATCGACATTCGCCCTGGTGCGTCAAACCGTAACAGCCAGAAGATGAACGCCCCGTGAACCGATTTGGATTCATTGCAGGGAACACTGTTCCCCTATGACAGACGATGCTCGCCGTAGCTGTCCGGTTCCAGGGTGCTGGCGGCCAACTCCAGCAGATGATGGTGATGGGTGAACAGCATCACCTGCTGACCACGGGCAAAATCGCACAAAGCAGCAAGGATATTAGCTGCCCGCTGCTCGTCCGAGGTGATGAGCACGTCGTCCAGGATCAACGGCAGCGCCGGATGGGAAGCGCGACGCAGTTCCAGCGCGGCCAGGCGCAATGCCAGATAAAGCTGATCTGCGGTGCCCTCGCTCATGGCCTCCACGCCGATGATCCTGCCGTCGTCACGTTCGGCGGCGAGACGCGGCTTGGTGTCGGTGTCTTCGGCCAGCAGGCGCGGATAGCGGCCGGCGGTCATGCGGGCGAAATAACCGCTGGCGGTGGCGATCATGGGCGCCTGGGAGCGCTCCCGATAGCGTTTCAGTGCCTCTTGCAAGAGGGCGTGGGCCAGACGCAAGCGGGCCCAGGGACGGAACTGAGCACGTATTCGGGCGGCGGCGGCTTCGGCGGCCTCTCTGGCCGCGGCGGCAGCATCCGAGGTGTCCACCGCCTGCAAGGCCCGCAGCGCACCTTGCTCCCGTTCGCGGGCCGCCTTCAGGCGTAGCTCCGCCTCATCAATACGTGTGTTGCACTCTTTTTGTTCGGTTTCGATGGCGAGCACGTTCCGACCGGCCAGGGTTTCGCGCAGTTCGCCGATGGTCTTGGACGAGGCTTCGGCGAGTTGCTGCCGGGTAGCCGACCAATGCTCATGCAATCGCCGTTTCTGCTCGGCAAGGCGTTCTATCTCCGGCAGATCGCTGAGTTTCTCAACGCCCGCGGCGATGCGCAGACCTTCGAGGATCTGCTCCTGACGCTTTTGCTCTTCGCTGGCCTCGGCCAGGCTGTGTTGCAGTTTTTCCTGCTCGCGGCGAAGTTCATCGCGCCGCTGTTGGCGTTCCCGCGCGATACGCAGGCGCCGGTACAGTCGATCCATCAGATCCTCGGGATGCGCCTGGGCTGACTCGCCCAATATTTCCGCCAGGGCACGACATTGGCCGTTAAATTCACCCACGAGAGCCTGTTGGCGAGCCTTTTGTTGGCCGATCTCCGCCAGCCGCTTGCCCAGTTGTTCGATGTGCTGCAATTCCGCGAGTCGGGCCTTGAAGGCTGGCGGGCCGCTGTCTTCGGCCAGCCAAAGGCGTTCGCGCCAGCGCCCTAGGGACTGACGTTGCTGCCTGTATTCCTGCTCGCTACGCTCCAGACGGGCCTGGTTTTCACCACGCTCGCGCTCCCGGTCCGCCAGGTTTTTGGCCCGCTCCTGCTGCTTGGCTTCCTGGCGGGCCGCGGCTTTTTCCCAGCGGTCGGCGGTCGCTACCAGGGTGCCGAGTTCGGCGCCCTCTTGCACGGCTATACCGAGCCCGACCAACGCACCGCCCAGGGCCTCACAATGGGTTTGCAGGCTTTGCCGGGCGGTTTGCCAGCCCTGCGCCTGGCTGTCACTGTCCATGGCCACAGTCAGCGTGTGTTCGCGCTTTACCTGCCACTCGCGCAGGGCCAGGGGCGCCAGCCGCGGCAGACCACGGGCCGTAAGCTCTGCCTCCCAGTCGACCAGAGCTTGGCGGCTTTGCCCTGCTTGCGCTTGCAACTGCCGGGCGATCGCCTCGCGGCGGCCCTGCATGTCGTGGATACGCAGGCGACAGTCTTCCAGGGTGGCGGCACGCTCGGCGTCGGTGCGCAACAGATCGGCCTGACGATCGGCTTCGTGCACCCCGGCTTCGTACTCGGCGATCAGCTCGTCTTCGGACGCCGACCAATCCTCGCGCAGTCGCTGCCACAGGGCCTGACGGTCGGCGCGGGCCTGTTGCAGGCTTGCGACGCTGACGGCCTCGCCGCGCGCCAGGAGGGTTTGCTGGCGACGGATCTGCTCTTGCAGGTCGCGGTTCAGGCGTTCGTCTTCCTTGGTCAGATCGCGGCAGATCCTGTCTGCCTCCGTGCGCCGTTCTTGTTCGGCGTCGATTTCGCCGTCCAGCAACGGGCGCACCTTGCGTAGCGCCTGGGCGGAACGCATCCCCAGGTCGGACAAGGATTGGACCAAATACGCCTGACGCTCTTGCAAGACCCGGTGCAGTTCGGCCACGCGGGCGTCCAGCCGACCCTGGGTTTGCGCTTGAGCCAGAGCCTCGTTCAAACGGCGGCGCAGTTCGGGATCGGGGGACGAGTCGCCTTCGCTGGTTTCCGGGGTTCGCCGGGCCTGGAGTTCACGCAGGCTCTGCACCCGTTCTTCGAGGCGGGCCAACTCGGCGAGATGGCTTTCCAGAGACACCCTGTCCGCCTCGGAGGGTAACGCGTGCAGCAGATCATCGCGGCTCTTCCAAACTGTTATACGGGCACTGGCCTGGGCGATGTCCTTTTCCAAACCCTCTGCCGTCGCAGCCAGCCGGCCCAGTTCGATCCGAGCCTGTTGCACACTGTCGTGCCCCATGGCCAGGCGTTCGATGAATTCGGCGTGTTCGAGCAGGCTGGTCTCCACGCTCAAGCCCTGTTGGGCCTGGGTGCAGGTGTCCAGATCCGCCCGTGCCATGGCGGCAGCTTTGCCTGCCCGTTGCAAAACATCCTCGGCACGCTTGCGACGATCGGCGGCGTCCGCGGCCAACTCGGGTATGTCTTGCATCTCGGCCAGTTGCCGCTCACCCGCGTCCAAGGCCCGCAGCAAGGGTTCAACCGTTCGCAGCTCGGTGAGTTCATGGGCCGTGCGGCGCAGGGCTTTCAGGTCATCTTCCTGGGATTGCAGGTCTTCCCCTGTCTCGTCGTGTTCGCGCTTGAGTCGTTTCCACTCCTGCGGGCGGGTCTGTAACTGATTGATCTGGCGGCGCTGTTCGACGTAATCGTTCAGGGCCAGGTTGATACTGGCCTTGGAACGGGGGTTGTAATAGCCCTTGGCGTCACTCTCCAGCCGCTCAAGGATGCGGGCGATTCCGGCGCTGCCGGCGCTGGCCTCGAACAGGGCCGAACCCAGTTCGCCTTGTCCGGCCAGCAGATCTTTGCCCCCCTCGCGCAGGCGGCCATGGTCGATACCGAACAGCATGTCGAATTCCTTTTCGCCCAGACCGCCGGTGAGGGCCAGCAGCAACTCGGGCGTTACCTTGCCTTCGCCTTCGGGGCGGCTCAAGGTTTGGCCTCGGCCCTTGCGGCGGCAGACGGTGATAATCGCGCCGTCGGCGTCCTCAAACACACCGCCGATTTGCATGTTGCGGTAGGGGTGGAGGAAATCGTCGCTGCTGCGTTCCGGTATGCCGAAGCGCAGATCGCGCATGGCCCGTAAAGCGGAGGACTTGCCGGCCTCGTTGCGGCCGTAGACCAGGTGCAGATCGGCGGCCGCCGCGGCGAAGTCGATGCGGGCGTCGGTGAAAGGGCCGAAGGCATCGAGCAGCAGTTGGCGTAGTTTCACGAGGCGGGTTCGTCCGCGACCAGGCGGGCCAACACAGTTTCTTCGGCCTCACGCAGCAGCGAGCGAAGGGTTTCCGGGGCCAGCGGCTGTTCCTCAGCGGCGAGGATCTCATCGGGGATTTTTTCCACCAGGGCAGAGAGTTCGCTCTCGGCAAAGGCGCTCAGTTGGGAGTCGTCGGCAGCGATGGCATCTGCCAGGCGTAGCAGTTCGCCTATGGCGTCCTCGCGTTCGGATTCTCTGGCTCTGTCGAGAGGGCTGTGCAGTTCCGAACGTACCGACTCGATCCATACCTCGGCCTCCCATGTATCCTGGGCAGCGGCCCGCACCGTGGCCTCCAGGGTCTCCGGCTTGGCTGCCTCCACGGTTTGCAGGGGGCTGACGCCGCTGAGGGTGACACGGACCGCGTGGAGCCGGTCCTCGGCGCCTTCCACCAAGGCTGATAAGCCACGACGGGCTTCGGTTTGCAGGCCAGACAAGCCCTCATGGCCATCGATATTCAGATGCAGGTGATGCCAGCGCACCACGTCCAGGGGCAGGAACTCGATTTGCACACCAGCGGCGTCTACCCGCACCGATTCGCAGCCCTTGGGGCCGGTCTCGCGGGCGTGTCGGCCCTGAAGATTGCCTGGATAGATAATGGGCGGATCATCGCCCACCCGCTCGCGGGCATGGACGTGCCCCAGTGCCCAGTAGTCATAGCCCTTGGCGCGCAGCACCGCTTCGCTGGTGGGAGCGTAGGGATCATGACCTGCGCGTCCGGTGAGACTGGTATGCAGCAGGCCGATGTTGAACAGACCCGGTACGGGCGCCGGATAGCCGGGCACCAGATCGTCGTCCACCGCCCTGTTGGGAAAGCTGCGCCCATGGATGGCGACGCCCAGCGCCTCCAGCACATGGGTTTCGGCCTTGCGGCTGGAGAACACGCGGACGTTGTCGGGCAGGACGAGTTCCCTTGAGATAACGCCCTGGGCGTCATGATTGCCGTGGATCAGAAAGACCGGGATATCCGCCCGGTTCAGCCGCACCATCTGCTCGCGGAAATACAGGCCGGTATGAAAATCGGGCCAATCGCGGTCGTAGATATCGCCGACCAGCAACAGGAAATCCACCGAGGCCGCCAGCGCCGCGTCCACCAGCCGTTCCAGTGCCCCACGGGTCGCGCCACGCAGCCGCTCCAGGGGCGCGCCCTCGTAGCGATCAAGGCCGCGCAGGGGGCTGTCGATATGCAGGTCGGCGGCGTGCAGAAAGTGCATGAGCGTGGCTTGGCGAGTTTCCCCTGGACAGGCCGCTCATCCTGCCACGAAATCGGGCGCTTGTCCCAAGCGCCCTTGGTTCCTGTCACTCCCTCAATTGCGGTCGAGGACGATGTCCACGTCGCCGCTGCACTCGATGGGCATGTTCAGGTAGGTACCCTGCAACTCGAAGCTGCCATCGATAGTGACCCGGTTGCCGTCCACCACACCGGTTCCGCTGGTGCGGTAGAGGATGGTGAAATCGGGGATCTCGATACGTTCCACCGCCGGCGCAATGGTCAAGGCGTTGCCATCGAGGGAACCCAGGGCAGCGGGTGAGGCGCCCAGGATTTCCGCGCCGGTGGGCAGGCGGATATCGCAGGCGTTTTGCGCAATAGTGGTATTACCCGCGAAGGTATCCGTGTAGGTGAAGACGTTGCCCGCCGCGGTACAGCTCAGATCGATGCTGACGTCGGCGCTGTAGTCGCCGGAGATGTCCGGGCATTGTGCGTCGGTATTCGCCGGGCTGGCGATATCCACCGCCACCTGTCCAACGCCGGTGGCCAGATTCACGCCGCTGACCACGACAGTGTAGGCACCAGGATCCAAGGTGACCAGCAAGGCCGATTCCAGTGGGTCGAAGGGATTTTTACCCTGCACGCCGATGGTCGGCGCGCTCCCGTCGGTGTCCCAGTCGTCGTTCTCGCCCAGGCTGGCGGTGTTCGAGAACAGGGTGATGGTGGGATTGCCCAAAGTGCCGGCGACGCTGGCGTCCTTGAGGCTGGGGCCGATGCCGCGAACCACCACCGTGAGGGGTTCCGTGCCACCGATGACCAAACCACCGATGAGCACCGAGTCGCCGGTCTCCACCTTGGCCCTGGTGGAAAGGTTGACCAATTTCCCTCCGCTGGCATTCGGGTCGGCAAAGACGGCCACCAGTCCCACACCGCTACGGCCCTGGGTGTCTTCGACCACGACGGTGTAGGCACCCGGCTCCAGGGTGGTGTACAGGGCTGCCTCCAGGTCGTCGCTGGGCGCCAGATTGAATGCCTCGATCTGGCTGGCATTGGCGTCGTCGCGCCAGTTGTCGTTGCCGGCGATGCGGGTCGAACCGGAGAACAGGCTGAGCTTCGGATCAGGCAGGGGATTGCTGACGCCGGCGTTTGCCAGGGAGGGTCCCGTGGCCTGAATGATCACCGGTACCGCACTCTCGCCTTCGATAATGAAGCCGGCGATGGCTACGTCGTCGCCGGTTTGTACTGAAGCCCGGGTTGAGATATTGATCAGTTGAGCATGGGCCAGGGTGTTCGTCAGAATGAGCGTTCCGGCCAGAATCCAATTTCGTAACATGTGCCTTTTCTCTCTCCCGACCCGCCCGAACGCGGGTCTGGGCCTATCGTATCGGATTGCATCGCCCGATTCCCGGATTAGTTGCGACCTTGGTCTCTGTCGGGTCTCGGCCAGTGCACCATCGGCATCACGCGCAGGAAACTTTAAGCTCATCGACAGGGCTTGAGTTCCTCATCGGTGAAGAAGCGCGGGTCCAACATGTCGATGAACCGCTTCGCCTGAGGAGACAGAAACTTTCCTTTGCGCATGATGATGCCGTAACTGCGGGTTGGCAGATAGCGGTCCATGGGATAGCGGTACAGCTTCTCCTCGCCGGTCAGGCAGACATCCATAACGATGGAGATGCCGAGACCGACCTCCACGTATTTTTTGATGACCTCCCATCCCCCCGCCTCCAGGGACACGGTGTAGGGGATGTTCAGATCCGAAAAGGCCACGTCCACCGTGGACCAGGTGGACAGGTGGCGCGGCGGCAGAATCAGCCCATAGGGACTGATGTCCTCCAGGGTCAACGCCTTCTTCTGCGCCAAGGGGTGATCCAAAGGTGTGATAAGCGTGGGTTTATGACACACAAACGGGTTGTAACTGACATCGTCCGGCGGATCGATGAACGAGCCCACGGCAAAATCCACCTCGTCGGCACGCAGCATGGCCAGACCATCGCGACCGGTAACGTTCTGCAGGCGCAGGCGAATACCTGGGTAGTCGTCGCTGAAGCGTTTCATGGGGTTTGGCAGGATGTACAGAATGGCCGACTCGCCGGCGGCGATGGTCAGTTCCCCCTCTTCCAGCTTGCCGCAGTGGGCCTGGAAGTTTTCCTGCAAGGTGTCTATGCCCTGGACCAGCGGCAGGGCCAGATTGTAGAGCACCTCTCCTTCCGGTGTGAGACGAATGGTTGGGCCTCGCCGCTCGAACAGATCGGAAGCCAATTCCCGCTCCAGGGCCTGGATCTGCAAGGTCACGGAAGGCTGGCTGAGAAACAGTCTCTCGGCCGCCTTGGAGATACTGCCGGTCTGCGCTGTGTGACAAAACGCCCGTAATTGTTTCAGGCGATTCTGTTTGTAGTAGAGCGCGTTCTTGGAAGGCATACCCACTCCCTCCCAGTCGTTCTTCTTTGTCTATTAGTATAGACAATACTAAATATTGAAATAATTAACGTGCTAAATAATGGGCCCGGACCTAGACTTTGTGCACTGCCGCAAAATGTGGGGCACCGGAGTGAGCGTCTCCCTGCCCTGTTGAATATCGGGAGATGTGAACGAAATGTTATCGACGCTACGGGCCCCACTCACACAGGCGCTGATCTTTAACTCCGGCATTGAGGCACAATTCTCGACCATTCTGTCACCGGAAGCGAGAGAATTTCTGGCCGTGCTCGGCTATCGTTTCGCGACAGCCCGCGACGAGTTGCTCGTAGCACGCGCCGAGCGGCAGAAGCGCTTCGATACCGGCGAACTGCCGAATTTTCTGCCGGGCACCGCCCGGATCCGCGCCGCCGAATGGACCGTATCGCCTCCCCCCGCGGACCTGTGCGATCGGCGCGTTGAGATCACCGGTCCGGTAGACCGCAAGATGGTGATCAATGCCCTGAATTCCGGCGCCAAGGTGTTCATGGCCGACTTTGAAGACGCCCACTCCCCCACCTGGGAGGCAACTCTGGAAGGCCAGGTCAATCTTTACGACGCCGTGCGTGGACAGATCCAATACACCGACCCGAGAGGCAAGGAATATCGCCTGAACGCAGAGACGGCGACCTTGGTTGTACGTCCGCGAGGTTGGCACCTGGACGAGAAGCATGCCGAGCTGGAAGGCGGACCCCTGCCCGCCTCACTCTTCGATTTCGGTCTGTACTTCTTTCATAACGCCCGCGCCCTGCTGGACAAGGGCAGCGGTCCCTATTTCTACCTGCCCAAGATGCAGAGCCACCGCGAAGCACGGCTTTGGGCGGATGTTTTCGATTTCGCCGAGCACTACTTCGATCTGCCCCGGGGGACGATCAGGGCCACAGTGTTGATAGAAACCCTTCCCGCCGCCTTCGAGATGGATGAAATCCTCCATGAGCTGCGCGACTACGCGGTCGGCCTGAATTGCGGACGTTGGGACTACATCTTCAGTTTCATCAAATGCTTCCACAAGCAACCGGAATTCGTCCTGCCGGACCGCGATCAGGTCGGTATGACCCGGCACTTCCTGCGTTCATATTCCAAGCTGTTGATTCAAACCTGCCACCGTCGCGGCGCCCACGCCATGGGTGGCATGGCGGCACAGATCCCCATACGCGATGACGAAGCCGCCAACGCTGACGCCTTTGCCAAAGTGCGGGCGGATAAGGAACGGGAGGCAGGCGACGGCCACGACGGCACTTGGGTGGCTCATCCTGGTCTGGTACCGGTGGCCATGGAAGTGTTCGACCGGGTGATGCCAGGGGCCGACCAGAAAACCAAGTCCTGGGCGGATCTGCGGATCACCGCCGTCGACCTGCTCAAGGTTCCCGCCGGCAGCATCACGGAAACCGGTCTGCGTAACAACGTCAGCGCCGCGCTGCGCTATCTGGAGGCATGGCTTGGCGGCCGTGGTGCTGTACCCATCCACCACCTGATGGAAGATGCGGCCACGGCGGAGATCGCGCGCTCACAACTGTGGCAATGGATTCGCCATCCCAAGGGCGTGCTGGAGGACGGCCGCAGGATTACCCAGGAGATGGTGGAGCAGGCTGTACGCGACGAATTGGACGACATCCGTGGCGAGATAGGCGCCGGGCCTTTCCGAGCCGGCCACTATGCCGCTGCGGCCGATTTGCTCTGCAACATCGTCCGCGACGATGAATTCGCGGAGTTTCTTACCCTGAAAGCCTACGACTACCTCCCCTGAGGGGGCACGCCGAAAAGGCGAAATAAACGCGAGGGTCGCGAAGACCCCGACAACCGACGAGGATGTGAACCCATGAAGACTTTCGACGAACAAGTGCGGGACCTGCAACACGATTGGCGCGAAAACCCACGCTGGACAGACGTGGAACGGGGCTACTCCGCTGCCGACGTGGTTCGCCTGCGGGGCACCGTACAGCCGGAATACACCTACGCGCGACGGGGTGCCGAACGTCTGTGGGACCTGGTTCACGGTGACGCCAAAAAAGGCTATGTGAATTCCATGGGCGCCATCACCGCTGGCCAGGCCATGCAGCAGGCCAAAGCGGGTATTGAGGCCATTTACCTGTCCGGTTGGCAGGTAGCCGCCGACGGCAACACTTCGGAAACCATGTACCCGGATCAATCCCTCTACGCCTACGACTCTGTGCCCACCATGGTGAGGCGCATCAACAATGCCTTCAAACGTGCCGATGAGATCCAGTGGTCCCGGGGCGTCGGGCCTGAGGACGAGGAGTTCGTGGATTACTTCCTGCCCATCGTTGCCGATGCCGAGGCCGGTT
>JAGRGI010000084.1 GCA_020445565.1 Chromatiales bacterium | reverse complement strand
ATGTGGATGCCGATCATGCTGTTCTTCTTCATGGGCTTCGAACACTCCATCGTCAACATGTTCCTGTTCCCCTTCTCCATGATCATGGGCGGCGGCTTCACCTTCTGGGAGTACATCGTCTGGAACGAACTGCCCACCGTCCTGGGCAACCTGGTCGGCGGCTTCGTGCTCGTGGGCCTGCCGCTGTATTTCACCCACGTTCGCACCAGCCCGGAACGCATCCTCAAGGGCCGCAATCACAAGGAAACCGCCGGTAAGGAGAGCATCGACGCCCAGCCGGCCACTCTCAAGGCCAGCGTCTGATCCTATGAGTTGAATGATCGCCCGGCCCCCGACCAACGGGGACCGGGCGATCCGCACCATGGCGAAATCACTCCAAATCTCCGTCGGTCAGTGCTCGGACAAGGGCCGCAAACCCGTCAATCAGGATTTCCACGGGGCCTTGATCCCCGAACCACCGCTACTCTCGTCGAAAGGCGCGGTCGTCGCCCTGGCCGACGGCATCAGTAGCAGCGAAGTCAGCCAGGTCGCCGCCGAGACCGCGGTGAAGGGCTTTCTCAACGACTACTTCGCCACCTCGGAAACCTGGACGGTAAAGACCTCGGCGGAACGGGTGCTGCGGGCCACCAATTCCTGGCTATACGCCCAAAGCCGCAACGGGCCCCACCGCTACGATCTGAACCGGGGCTATGTGTGTACCTTCAGCGCCCTGGTCATCAAGTCCACCACTGCGCATCTGTTTCACGTGGGCGACGCGCGCATCGCCTATCTGGTCGGCGATCGGTTGGAGACACTCACCGAGGAACATCGCCTTTGGGTATCCGCCGACAAGAGCTACCTGAGCCGCGCCCTGGGCATGGCTGAGCGCCTGGAAATCGACTACCAGTCCTACACCGTCGAAGCCGGCGATACCCTGGTGTTGATGACCGACGGCGTCTACGAACACGCTGGCGACGCCAGCATCGCCACTGCGATCCGCGAGCATCACGATGACCTGGACCAGGCCGCCAGGCAGATCGTCGACGCCGCCCTGGCCAACGGCAGCGACGACAACCTGAGCATCCAGATCGTTCGTGTCGAGCAATTGCCGGAGCAGGAAATCAGCGAACTGCATCGCCAGGCGGTGGACCTGCCCTTTCCGCCAGAACTGCGCCCACGGGCCGTTTTCGATGGCTTCGAGATCGTTCGCGAGATCCACAACAGTCACCGCAGCCATGTCTACCTGGCCCTGGATCAGGAAAGCGGCGAGCAACTCATCCTCAAGACCCCGTCGATAGACCTGCGCGGCGACGCCGAGTATCTGGAGCGCTTTCTCATGGAAGAATGGGTGGCGCGACGCCTCGACAACGCCCATATTCTCAAGGCCCGCGAACTCACGCGTCGGCGCAATTACCTCTACACCGTCAGCGAATTCATCGAAGGCCAGACCCTGGCCCAATGGATGAACGACCACCCGCAACCCGAGGTGGAAACCGTGCGCGGTATCGTCGAGCAGATCGCCGAAGGCCTGCGCGCCCTGCACCGCCAAGAGATGGTCCACCAGGATCTGCGACCGCAAAATGTGATGATCGACCGCCAAGGCACAGTAAAACTGATCGATTTCGGCTCAGTGAAGGTCGCGGGTATCACGGAAATCGCCCACGACAACCCCGGCCAGCACATCCTCGGTACCGCCCAATACACCGCGCCGGAATATTTCCTCGGCGAGCCCGGCACTCCCCGCTCGGACCTCTTCTCGCTGGGCGTGATCGCCTACCAGATGTTGTCCGGCCGCTTGCCCTACGGCGCCGACGTCGCCAAGGCCGACAACCGGGCAGCACAGCGCAAACTGAACTATCGATCGGTATTGGACGACGGCCGAGCCATCCCCGCCTGGATCGACGGATGCCTGCGCAAGGCGGTGCATCCCAACCCGGCCAAGCGCCACGACGCCCTGTCTGAATTTCTCTACGACCTGCGCCACCCGAATCCGGCCTTCACCAACACAACTCGCGCTCCCCTGCTGGAGCGCAACCCGCTGCTGTTCTGGAAGGGCCTCTCCCTGGTGCTTTTCATCGCCGTAGTGGCATTGATGCTCAGCCACCCGGGCATCAACACCTGATCCGCAACACCGCAGAAAACCGGAGATCGACCATGACCAAGATAGAAATGACCGAAAGCATCCTGGCCGCCAAAGCCACCTCCGGCCTGGGTTGGGAACAGATCGCCACACAGGTGGGCCTGGCACCGGTGTTCCTGACCTCCGCCTGCCTGGGGATGAACAGCCTCAAACCCGAATACGCCGACAAACTCTGTCAGGCGCTCGGCCTTCCCGGTGAGATCTCCACCGCCCTGCAGGCATTTCCGCACAAGAGCTGGGACAAACTGGTGCCCACGGACCCGGTCATCTACCGGCTGTATGAAATCGTCGGCGTCTACGGCGACACCATCAAGGAAATCATCCACGAAAAATTCGGCGACGGCATCATGAGCGCCATCGACTTTTCCATGCACATCGACAAGGAAGAAAACCCCGCAGGCGACCGGGTGAAGATCACCATGAATGGGAAGTTCTTGCCGTACAAGAGTTGGTGAGGATTGGGGCTGGTTTTGGAGAGGGGTCGGGTTAGGCGCGCTTGGAGGACCGGAAAGTATTCCATGGCCTGGCCGCGCCGTAACCCGACAGACAGACTTGGCATTGCTCCCGAGTGTGTCGGATTATGGCGCGTCTCAGTTCTGTGCAAGATCTACTTGCGTGGGACGCGCCTAATCCGACCTACCGGCCACAGATGGCGGCCTGCATCCTATGCGATTGAAATAAATGGATTTATGATTTTCACTCCCTGAATTTTGGCTTGATGTTGAAGGTCTTCAGAGTAAAGTGTTTCACATTCAAGATGCGAAGCAGCCGCCAGCATCAATGCATCGAAATAGCTGTGAGGATGGCGTTGAGCTAGCGTGATAGCTTTTTCAATTATGTCATAGTCAACGGTGAGTACAGCCAGTGTTCGATTGATTTCCAATATCACCTCACCAATCTGATGAAACGGTAGACGGAACTTTCGACGAAGAACGTTAGCCACCTCGTTGAGTACCTGCGTGCTCACCCACGCCTCCGGTAGAAGCCATAGTTCCCGAGCGATCCTGCATTTCTCCGGCTCGGTTTCTGAGAACGCATAAACCAGAATATTGGAATCCAGAAAGATTCTAGCGGGCATTCGCCTCGTCCCGATCGAAGCGCCAGCCTTTAGTATCGATACGAATCTTACCCCAATCCGGCTCGCTTCCGGCTGCTCTGGCACCTCCGGTCGCGTGACGTCGTTCTACGAACAAGATGAAGTCAAGAACCTCCTTCTTCAATTCTTCTGGTAGCTCACGCACTTCTTCTGCAATCTGCTCTGAAAGGTTCATACGCTGCTCCTACATTTCTGCCTTGCCACTACAGTATACAAAAGCCTCTGCCCACCCGGGATAGTCGCCGCCAACATTGATCACCCCCTCAATCCGTCACCAACCGCCACTGCTGCATCAAACGCTTTTCCGATATCGGGTAGGCGGTCTTGAGTTCCTGGGCGAACAGGGAGACGCGGAATTCCTCGATCATCCAGCGGTATTGCCGCAGTTCTTCCGAGGGACGGCCTTGTGCGCGGGCCTTTTCCAGGCGTTGCAGGCATTGTTCCCAGTGCCGGATCACTTCGTTCATGCGGCGGGCGTCACGGCCGGGGTCCTGTGTCAGGCGTTGCAGGCGGATTTCGATGGCCTTGAGGTAGCGTGGCAGGCTGTCGAAGGCGGAATCGGGGGTATCGGTGAGAAAACCGCGATAGACGAGGTGATCGAGTTGGCTGCGCAGGTCCTGCACCGCCGCCAGCCAGGCCGGTGGGATACGGCCGGACAGTTGCGCGCGCAGCTCCTGGTGCAGGCTGAGGATGGATTGCAGGGTCGCGAGGGTCTGGTTGAGCAGATCGACGATACGACCCCGCCTCTGTTCCACCCGGGATTCGAAGTCCACCCTGTTCCGGATCGGCCGCTCATCGAGGTCGAAGACACGGTCCAACACCCGGTCCACCAGCTCGGCCTGCAAGCCTTCGCAGAGCTGTTTGCCTTGGGTTTGCCCGGTTCCTTTGCCGAGCCAGGCCGGGGCGGGCACACGGGTGTAGCGCACGCAGAGCGCCTGGAAGCCGGGTAATTTACGTTCGATGTCGCGCAAATTCCTGCCCAGCGTGAGACGCAGCAGGCGGCGGACGCCGCGCCGATGCACGGCATCGGCCTTTTCGGGTGCGTCGCACAACACTCGCGCGACGCAATCGCCGCGATCTTCCAGGGCCGGCCAGGCCTGGAAGCGCACGCCGTGGCGCTGCATCTCGACGGATTCAGGCAAGGCATCGAACTCCCAGCGCATCATGGGGCGGTTTTCTTCCACTTCCGCATGGGGCAAGGCCGCGAACCCTTCGCTGGCCTTGGCACCATGGCGGCGTTGCAGCAGTGCCAGATCGCGTCCCTGGTCGATCACCCGCTTGCCATCCTCAGCCAGCACCTCGAAGCGCATCCTCAGATGGTCAGGCACCCGCTCGGCGTCCCAGGCGTCGGCGGGCACGGCCACGCCGGTCATGCGGCGAAGCTGTTCGGCAAGGGACTCCAGCAGCGGCGATTGGCGGGGTACCAGGGCCTCGACGCTGGCTCGGGCAAAATCCGGCACCGGCACAAAGGATTTGCGCAGGGCCTTGGGGAGGGCACGCAACAGGGCCTCGATGCGATTCTGCAAGAGGCCGGGCACCAGCCATTCGAAGGGTTCGGGCTTGAGCTGATTGAGCACCGCCAGAGGCACCCGCACGGTCACCCCATCGTCGGCCTCGCCTGGGCTGAAGCGATAGCGCAGGGGCAGTTGCAGGCCATCCAGGGCAAGGTGGTCCGGGAAGTCCTTCTTGCTGACTCCGCCCCCGTCCTCGCGCAACAGGGTGGCGCGGTCCAGGTAGAGTATCTTCGGCTGGTCTTTTTCCGCTTGCTCTCGCCATTTCTCGAAGGCCGCGGCGCTGTAGATGCCAGCCGGAAGCCGCTCGTCGTAGAAGGCGTAGATCGCTGCCTCATCCACCAGCACATCGGGGCGCCGGGATTTGTGCTCCAGCTTCTCCACTTCCTGGATCAACGAGCGATTGTGTTGAAAGAACGGCGCACGGGTGTTCAGCTCGCCGTTGACCAGGGCCTCGCGAATGAAGATCTCGCGCGCCGCCTCCGGTTCGATGGGGCCGTAATTGACACGACGCCTGGCCACCAGGGTGAGGCCATAGAGCGTAACGCGCTCCCAGGCACCGACCTGCCCGGCGCGCTTCTCCCAGTGGGGTTCGGAATAGTTGCGATTGACGAGATGACCGGCCAGCGACTCCACCCATTGGGGCCGAATATCGGCGCAGTTCAGGGCAAAGGTCTTGCGGGTTTCCATCAGCTCGGCGGCCATGATCCATTTCGGCGTTCGCTTGGCCAGGGTGGACGACGGAAACACGGAAAAACGCAGATTGCGAGCGCCCAGATAGTCGCGATTTTCTTGCAGAAATCCGATCTGGCTAAGCAGACCGGTGAGCAGGGCCCGATGCACGGCGGCATACTCGGCGGGCTCTTCGTTGAGATGGCTCCGCTCGCCTTCCAACATCATCTCCCGCAGCTGCCCCACCATCTCGCGCCACTCGCGCACGCGCAGAAACGAGATGAAATTCTCCTTGCAGAGTTTACGCAGCTTGCTCTGGCTGAGGTGTTTCTTCTGCTCCTCGTACCAGTTCCACAGATTCAGCAGGGTGAGAAAATCGGATTTTTCATCGCGAAACACCGCGTGCTTCTGGTCGGCTGCCTGGCGGGCCTCCATGGGCCGTTCCCGCGGGTCCTGCACCGCCAGGGCGGCACCGATCACCAGCACTTCGCTGAGCGCCCCTTCCCTGCCCGCCGCCAGCAACATGCGGCCGATGCGCGGATCGATGGGCAATTGCGCCAGGCGCCGGCCGATGGTCGTCAGTTTGCGCTGGGCATCCACAGCGCCCAATTCCGCCAACAGCCGATAGCCATCATTGATCAAGCGGTTGTCCGGGGGGTCAACAAACGGGAAGGCACTCACATCGCCAAAACCCAATGCCTGCATGCGCAGGATGACCGCCGCCAGATTGGTGCGAAGGATCTCCGGATCGGTGAATTCCTCCCGTGCCTGCAAGTCCTCCTCGCTGTAAAGCCGTATGCAAATACCATCGGCAACCCGTCCGCAACGCCCGGCCCGCTGGCTGGCGGAAGCCTGGGACACTGCCTCAACCGGCAACCGTTGCACCTTGCTGCGATGGCTGTACCTGGAGATGCGGGCGCGACCGGGATCGATGACATAGCGAATGCCCGGCACGGTGAGCGAGGTCTCCGCCACATTCGTGGCCAGCACGATGCGTCGGCCGCGATGGGCAGAGAAGGCCCTGGCCTGTTCGGAAAGACTGAGCCGCGCGAACAGCGGCAGGATCTCGGTATCGCGCAGCTTGTGTTTGCGCAAGGTCTCGGAGGTCTCGCGGATCTCCCCTTCGCCACTCAGAAACACCAGGATGTCACTGGGCTTCTCCCGTGCCAGTTCGTCCACGGCCTCGACGATGGCCTGTTGCAGGTCGCGGTCCTGCTCGTCTTCGTCTTCGCTCACCAGGGGGCGGTAGCGAACTTCCACCGGATAGGTTCGCCCGGAGACTTCGATGATGGGGGCACCGCCAAAATGCCTGGCGAGCCGTTGCGGATCGATGGTGGCGGAGGTGATCACGACCTTGAGATCGGGTCGCCTGGGCAAGAGTTGCTTGAGGTAACCGAGCAGAAAATCGATGTTGAGGCTGCGCTCGTGGGCCTCGTCGATAATGAGGGTGTCGTAGCCCGACAGAAGGCGGTCCGACTGGGTTTCCGCCAGCAGGATGCCGTCGGTCATCAGTTTGATGTAACCGTTCGGGTTGGTGTGGTCCTTGAAGCGAACCTTGTAACCCACCACCGTCCCCAGTTCGGTCTGCATCTCCTCGGCGATACGCGCGGCCACAGTCCGGGCGGCGATGCGGCGCGGCTGGGTGTGCCCGATGAGGCCGTCCACGCCACGACCGGCGGCCAGGCAGATCTTCGGCAACTGGGTGGTCTTGCCGGAACCGGTCTCGCCGCAGACCACCACGACCTGATTCTCCCGAATCGCTTTTTCGATCTCCTCGCGGCGCCCGCTCACCGGCAGGTTTTCCGGGTACTCGAGTTTTGGCAGGGCAGTTACGCGGGCCAGACGCCGTGCACTGGAACGTTCGATGTCCTCGTTCAAACCCGTCAGCATTCGCGATGCCGGCTGGCCCTGTTTGAGGCGCTGCGCGGCCTTGCGAAGCCGGACACGAAGTGCGCCCCGATCACGCCCCATGCATTGATTCAGCAAGGACTCCAGCTTTGTTATTTCCTCCAACAACAGCTCTCCAGACCAGAATTCGGAAACTCGGCGCGGATTTAACCACCTGCAAAGATTAAAGAATACCGTCAAGATGCCGTCACTGTCGGCACAACCGCAATTCAATCAGGCCGGATTATACCGGTCTTCGGGGACTGTTGATGAGCGCGCAATCGAACCTACCGCATATCCCGGAACTCACCGGAGAAAAATATCCCGGCCCGGAAAACCCTTATACCGAGACCGAAGACAATGCCGCTGAGCTGGTACGGGTGATACTGCCGTTGATGGCCAAGCATCACGTTCCGGCCAACCCGCGAAACTTTGCTATCTGGTACGAGTATGCCGCCGGCCGCAATCGCTCACTGGTGGAGGAAATCGATCGCATACTGCAACGCCAGGAGCCGTTTGTTCCGCAGCATACCCGCGACCTCTACCAGCGCTATATCGCCCCCTTTGACGCCGACCGCCTGGAAAAGACCAACGACGAACTGCACAATGTCGTCGACCGTACCCTGACCGAGGTCAAGACCCTCAGCCGAGACACGCAGAACAGCGAAAAGCATTTGCACCGCCAAGCCACCCAGTTGGAGGCACTGGCACCGGAGGCCGACACCCGCGCGATACTCAACGACGTGATCCAGGAGACCCGCCGCCTCGCCACTTCCACCCACCGCCTGCACGACCGCCTGAACGAGGCTCAGGACGAGGTGGATCGGCTGAAAAAAGAACTGCGGTCAGTCAAGGAGACCGCGCGCAAGGACATCCTCACGGACGTCTTGCGGCGCGACGTGATCGAGCGCGAGCTTAGCAACGCCGTCAGCGAGGCGGGTGAAAACGGCGGTCCCGTGTCCGTGGTCCTGTTCGATGTAGACCGTTTTACCGAAATCAATCAGAAATTCGGTCACCTGGTGGGTGACAAGATTCTGCGCTTCGTTTCCCGCGCGGTGGTGGGCAAGGTGCCGGAAGGTACCAATGTGGGCCGATTCGGCCCGGACGAGTTTGCCGTATTGCTACCCGGCCTGCCGCTGACGGCAGCAGCACACCTCGCCGAGTCCACCGTGCAAGCCGTGGCAAAGACCCGTTTGAAACGTAAGGACACCGGCCGGGCCCTGGACGCGGTCACCCTTTCGGCAGGGGTTTCGAGCCACCGGACCGGTGAAACCAGCGAGCGACTTCTGCGACGTGCGGAGATCTGCCTGACCAGCGCCCAGGAAAGGAAAGGCAGTTACGTCGTCGATGATGACAGCCTGCCCATTGAACTGGGCGAGGGATAGCGCTGGTTTTAGGCTGCTCGGCAATTGGTCACAGGTTGGGTGGGCAGAGGGCTTCCGATGCCCACCCAACGGGAATGCTGTCGGACAGGCCCGTCCTAAAACGGCATGCCCGGTGGCATGCGCCCACGCATACCGCGCATGAGATTTTTCATGCCACCCTTCTTACCCACCTTCTTCATCATCTTCTGCATCTGGGTAAACTGCTTCAGCAGGCGGTTCACATCCTGAATCTGAGTGCCGGAGCCGACGGCGATCCGGCGCTTGCGCGAACCCTTGATAACGGCAGGAAAGCGCCGCTCCTGGGGTGTCATGGAATTGATGATGGCCACCAGGCGGCCCATTTCCTTGTCATTGACCCGGTTCTTGACCTCGTCGGGGATATTGCCCATGCCGGGCAGCTTGTCCATCAGTCCGGCCAGGCCGCCCATATTGTTCATCTGCAGGAGTTGATCGCGAAAGTCTTCCAGGTCGAAGCCCTTGCCCTTTTGCAGCTTCTTGGCGAGCTTTTCGGCCTTGTCGCGGTCGACCTTTTGCTCGATCTCCTCCACCAGGCTGAGCACGTCGCCCATACCCAGAATGCGCGAAGCGACACGGTCGGGGTGGAAAGGCTCTAGGGCAGTGGTCTTTTCGCCGACACCGAGAAACTTGATCGGCTTGCCGGTAATGTGCCGAATCGAGAGCGCCGCGCCACCACGGGCGTCGCCATCGGTCTTGGTCAATACCACACCGGTGAGCGGCAGGGCATCATGGAAGGCCTTGGCGGTGTTGGCGGCATCCTGACCGGTCATGCTGTCCACCACGAACAGGGTTTCAACCGGCGACACCGCCTTATGCAGGGCCTGGATCTCCGCCATCATGTCCTGGTCGACATGCAAACGGCCGGCAGTATCGACAATGAGCACATCGTGGAAATGGCGCTTGGCGTAGTCCAGGGCGCGTTTGGCGATATCGACAGGCTTTTGCGACGCCTCGCTGGGGAAGAACTCCGCCTCAACCTCGCCGGACAGGGTCTTGAGCTGCTCGATGGCCGCCGGCCGGTAGACGTCGGCACTCACCAGCAGGACTTTCTTTTTCTGGCTTTGCTTCAGCCAGCGCGCCAGTTTGGCGGCGCTGGTCGTCTTACCGGAGCCCTGTAGACCCGCCATCAACACCACCGCTGGCGGCTTGGTGCTGAGGTCCAGGGCCTCGTTGGCCTCGCCCATCACGGTGATCAGCTCGTCGTTGACGATCTTGATCAGCGCCTGACCGGGCGACAGGCTGGTCATCACTTCCTGTCCAAGCGCTCGTTCGCGCACACGGTCGGTGAATTCCTTCACCACTGGAAGGGCAACGTCCGCCTCCAACAGCGCCATGCGTACTTCGCGCATGGTGTCCTTGACGTTGTCCTCGGTCAGACGACCCTGGCCGCGAACGTTCTTGATGACCCGGTTGAGACGATCGGTAAGATTTTCAAACATGCAAAGAGTTTCCGCAGATGCGACCGACTCTGGCCGCTAAAGATCCCGAATTATACGACCTCTGCCGGCGAATCCCACAGTGAGAAACAAAATGCCGGACAGGCTGTGACACGCCGGTTCAACGCTCAATCGAGTAGCTGGCTTTCGCCATGGACCATCGCAGGGTGCGGTTGGTCTCGCCATCGGGCCAGGGACGGCGCAGCCTTTCGGCGATGGTGGACAGGTATTTCCTGGCATCCGCTACGGGTCCAAAGTCGCGATTGGCGTCCAGCAGATCATCGAGATCGACCGGATCTTCAGTAACGAGGGCGATCAAGACACCCGACCCCGTTGGTTCGCCGGCTGTCATTTCAAAGCCATAGTAGGCGTCGGGGATGGTGACGGAGCGACCGGCCTCTACCCGATTGCGCCTGCCCTGCCGATCCGCGAAGCGATTGGGAAAGAGTTGGGTAACCTCTCCCTTGGCGTTGACGTCCAGAACCAGGAGATAGCCGTCTCTGGCGCTGCGAAAACGGAATTTCATCTTTTCACCCAGACGCACCCGCGCACTCGGCAGGATTTCGATCCGCAGATCCGCCCCGTTTTCGTGACCCAGCAGCCCCCCGGCCTGATCGGCGGTGTTCGCCGCCCCCTTGCCGCTGACCACATCGCGGGTCAGGATCTCCCTTGGCGCTTCCAGGTAAGGTGTAAGCCCGGCACCGCAGTCGCGGGTATTGCGCTCACAATAGGCTTGCGATTCCCTGCTCAGATAGTCGTGCAACTCGGCAAAGGTGACCAAACCATCGCGATTTCCATCGGCACGCCCCTTGGTGATCCCGCGCACGAACCGGCCGGTGAACACGCCTTGAAATTGAGCGGCTTCCCGATCGACCAGGGCCTGCTGTAGCGGCGATACGGCAGACCAGGCGACCAGACTATCGCTGCGCTCGATAAACGCGGAATCCCGCTGAATGCTCCTCAAAGCCGCGCGTGTGGCTGGTGGCAAACGGGCGGCCAGGGTACGCACGAACTGCGGATCGGCGCCGTTCAGGTCCCGGGTTATGGTGCCAGAGTGGCAGGAATCCACAACGACAGTGACTTGCCGCCCCTGCAGGGCGTGGACCCACTCTCCCACTTCGTCATCGAAGATCACATTCCTGAAGGTGGCGGGGCTGGTCTTCTCAGATACCAGCTCGACATCATAAGGTGCCAGGACCTCATCGTAGGGGTCATTTTCATCACCATCCCGGTCGGCCTGATAATAGCCGTGGCCACTGTAGAAGAACATCGCCCGGTCGCCCCGACCACTGCCATTCACCAACCAGTCGCGGGCCGCCCGAACGATATTGGCCCGTGTCGCCTGTTCATCGGTCAACACGCAAATCCGGCCCGGTTCAAAACGAAACTGCTCTATCAACAACGATCGGATCAGGTTCACATCGTTCGTTGAGCCGCCAATCAGATTGAAACGGGGGTTGCGGTAACGTTCCACCCCCACCAGCAGGGCGCGATCGCCACGACCACTGACCGGCCCGCAAACGTCACCCTCCGCGGTGTCCGCCGTGTCCGTGGTCGATGAGGTGGCGGTGGCGACCGTAATCTGGCCACCGCTGACCTGGCTGAGCCAGTCGTTGAAACGCGATACCCTTGTATAGACACCGTAGCTGTCCTTGCGGGCGCAGCCGATTCCCCAGCTCACAACACCGGCCTGGACGTAGCCTCCCTTGCCGTCCGGCACCACCAGCGGCCCGCCGCTATCGCCTTGGCATGAATCCTTGCCACCGCCCTTCTCACCGGCACAGAGCTGGCGGGCATCGACCTTCGGAGCACGCCCCCGTGAGGCGCGCTGAATGGACTCATTGCAGGAGTTGAGCGACACGAGCGGAAGTTCAACCTCCCTGAGCTGGTCGGGCAGCAACTCGCCGGGGTTCTCGATCGCCTGACCAGTATTGCCATCCACATAGCCGGAACTGCTTTGCTTGAGCGGACGCAGCAGCCCCCAACCGGTCACTGTCGCCGCGGTCTGCGGGCGCAATAGAGGTTCGATCGCCTTGTCGTCCAGTAGCGGCACCACGCGGGAGGTGGCCGGTTCGGCGAGTTCCAGCAGGGCGATGTCGTTCGCCATCTTGCGCGAGTCCCAACCGGGATGGATGACGACTCGCTTGACCCGGTGGCTTCTGCCGCCGCTGGTGAGATCGGACGTGCCTTCGATGATCAGCAGTTTTCCAGGCTCGGCTCCTACCGTGCCGAAACAATGCGCGGCGGTCAGGACCCAGCGCTCGTGCACCAGCGAACCGCCACAGAAATGCCGGAATTTCCCACCACCCTTGTTCTCGCTCAACGAAACCTGCCAGGGCCATTTGCCTGCCTCGGACGGCCGCCCGCCGACGATACGCGAGTAGCCGTCACCCCCGGCTGCCGCCGCGAACGCGTCGCCCCAGGACAAAAGCCCAACGAGGATCAAGCCACTCAGGCGAAACACCCATCGATTGACGTATGACTTGTTAGCGAAATCCATCGTACAGATGCTCTCTCATCAAGGTGCGGTAAACATTCCCTGGACGCCGACACGGTGGGGGCCTTGCGCCAGTTCGCTCAATACCGCCCCGGCCGCTGCTGCGGCGGCGCGTTCACCGTCCAGGGCCGAGAGGGAACGGATCAAACGGCTCAGGGGCTGCGGACTGCTGACGGCAATGATGTGATCCGCCCCGAAGGGGGGATCTACGGAGAATTCATAGCGGATCGGCTCGCCGGGGCTGACACGTTGAGGATCGCCCTCAACCGGGTAGTGGAAATGCACCGTACCGTCGCCCGAGAGGCTGAACTGGGTCAGGTAGGGAAAACCTGGGTCGGCAATTTCGAAAGCGATGTATTGTCCGCGTCGATGAACACCGTCGTCCGGTCGGATGCGCAGTATCAAGGGTCTGGCCCCCACATTGGCCCGCAGACGCATCAGAGCCACCGTCTTGTCCACCACGCCCTGAAGATCGGACCCGGCGATGTCGGTGGCAATGATGTCGCCCTGGGACGAGACCACCTGACGGCGTTTGGCGTCAAACACCAGATCGGCCTCGTCGGCACGTCGGGCGGGGATCGCATCCTGCAAACGGCCAATCAGCTCAAGGTCTTCCGGCGGGTCCATCCCTTGGACATAGATACTGATGCCAGCCGGCGCCAAGAGCGTCGAGGCTTGCTGTGAGGAAGGCTTCGCCAGGACCAGAAAAAAGCCGCCGGCATCGCGGTCCGGCAGCAGATTCGGCGTTTGGCGGGCCTCTGCCAGGATGCGAACGTTCTCACGCACGTATTGGAACAGTTCGGGTCGGCTCAATCGGCCATCGTGATCGGCGTCGGCGCGCCCTTCCAAGGCTCGTGCCACGGCGTAGCTCATCGCCCCGCGCTGCACACGTTTGCCGGACGCGTCGGGCAACGGCAACTCGGGCACTTTTTGATATTCCTGTCCCGCCGCCAGGAAGGTGACATTGGGCACATCGGTTTCCGTGACGCTGGCCGCCGCCGGGGGCAGATCCAGGTCGAGCATATCGTCGGTGATGGTGTAGGTACTCGACCGCACCGAAGGCTTTCCGGCGCGATCGTCGAAGTCGCGGGTAAGCGTGCCGGAATGGCAGGCGTCGGCGACGAACAAGACCGCCACACCCTTGTCGCGCGCCGCCACAAACCATTCGAAGAGCTCGTCATCGACAATGCGCTCACGCGATGCCGGCCCGGACGGCGCAAATCCGCCAAGCACCAGCACCTCGTCCTTGCCGTCCTGTTCCGAACCGGGAACGCGTTCGGGTTCTTGCGCCCCATGCCCGGCATAGGAGAGCACGATGATGTCGTCGGCCTTGGCTCGCGACAGCAGACCCTGCCACGCCGAGACGATGGCATCACGATTCGCCCGCTCATCGATCAGGGTCTGTATGTCTTTTACGCCGATGCGCTCCAATGCCTGAGCGATATCGCGGGCATCGTTGACCGCTCCATGGAGGGAGTTGACGTGGACGTAGTTATCGATACCGATCACCAGACCGCGGACCTCGCCCCAGGCCAGGGACGCGTGCAGGCACAACATAAAAATCCCAACAAGTCCGCCGAGACGGCAATTCGTTTGCATCGTTCGCTCCGATGGAAGGTTCAGTGCAATCGCCTCAGTTGCGCAGCAGTTCGACACGACGATTCAACTGCCAAATCTCTTCTTGGTCGTAGCGGCTGGGGTCGTCCAACTGGGCCGGATTGCTTTCGCCTTCACCCCTGGCCACCACGTTGCCGCGAAAACCCTGCTGCTTGAGCCAGTCACGGACCGCGTTGGCACGCCGCTCCGAGAGCCCCTGATTGTAGGCATCGCCGCCCCTTTCATCGGTGTGACCGACAATGGTGATGCGCTCAGCACCCTGTTGGTTGAGGTAATTCAGCAGGTCACGGGCCGCCGCCTCGCCCTTCACCGTGAAACGGGTGGAGGCGGTGTCGAAGGTGATGGGCACGGGGACTGCCTCAACCGTCCAGCCACGCACCGCGCTCAACGCCAGACCTTCGGCGCTGCCGGAACGGTGATTGACCGGCACCGCCACATATTCATCGGCCAACATACGGCTTTCGCCGGCCTTGCGGAACACGGCCTGAATGGTTTCCGGCGGCGGGGCATGGGGCGTCGCACCCTCGTCGTTGATGACAGTAAGGGCCTCTTGGTAGAGGCGGGTGGCCTGGGCGTACTGCTTGCGCCGGTGCTCCAGATCGCCCAGCAGGGCCAGTACCGGCCAGGCACGGTCCAGCCGCAGGGCATCGCGCAAATCGGCTTCCTGCTCTGCCAACCTGGTGCCCTTCGCCAACCTCGCCTGTACGATCTTTGCCACGCCCAGTGCGGCGGCCCTGGCCACCTTGGGCCGATACGCATCGGGACAATCGGGCGCAAGGCGAACGCGAGAGGCGTTCTCCACCAGGGCATCCAGGTCGCCCAGCGCGTTGGCCCGTTTCACCGCCTCGATCAGCTGCCGACAGTCCGCGTGGACGTTGAAGGTGGCCGCAGAACCGAACAAGGTCACAGCGAGCAGCGAGGTAGGCAGACTCTTCATCTGCATGACTCCCATAAAATCAGGCCGCCATTTCAGCCAATTGCGGCGCGCAAACACCGAACAGATTCTCGTATGCCTGTACCAGGCCCAACCGAAACGGCGCGCGCATCCCCCGATGCTCCACCAACGGTCCCAGCTGGATAAGGGGCAGACGCAGGCGACGAAGCAATCTGGCCACCGCCGGCGAGGTCAGGAACATCAGGTTGGGCAGGCCCAGTTCAACGCCATAGGCTACTGATGCCTGCACAAGGAGGGCCAGAATCGCGCTGTCGGTACGGCGGTTCAAGCCCTTGACCACGGACACCCGCGACACCTCCATACGGGGTAGGTCGCTGGTTCGCTCGCGCAGCGAAAACCGACAGATTCGCGACATAGGCAACTCATTATGCCTGGCCACAACAGCACGGGCCGTCGCCACGAAACGCCCATCCTTGAGCGAACGGACCAGGAAATGCCGGGCATCGGCGTCGTATTCATCGGTCTCTTCGCCGGTCGGAAAACGGGCCGGGTCCTCGAAGCCGCGTTCCAAGCAATACACCTGATAACGGATACGGAATGCCTCACACCGCAATTGTTCGTTATCGGCCACCAGAACTTCGTACTCTTCGTTGAACATGGTCTTCTCCCCAGCGTCGCAGGTCGACGCCCATGCCCATGCTCAACGGACAATTAAAATTTTTGTTACAGCGAAACAGACCGTCCAATTTTCACCAGCTAACCACGCAGACTGTCAGCGTACTAATCCTTGGGCACAAGGATAAAATCACCACCGGCATCGCCGGCACCCTGCAGGGTGAAATATTGCGGTTGTTGCCTGGCGCGTTTGGTTACCTCCTCGTAGAGGATCTGGAACAAACGCTCCGCATTGACGGCCAAGTGGTCGTTTTCAAGCGTTTGCAGCAGTGCGGCGGCGAACACCGAATGACCATTGCCGCCGCCGTCGGCCACCGGCTCCAGATCGCCGGAGGTAATCGCCCTGCGGGAGCGCTTGCTGGCCTTGGCAAACAGATACTCCCTGTTTGCCGCGAACTCACCCGAGGCACCCAGACTGCGGGTGCGGAAGGTGCCTGAATAGCAGGAGTCGCTGATCAGCAGTACGTGTTTTGCCCGGCTCGCCTGTACGATGTCCTGCACATCGCTGTTGGGAAGCCAGGTGGCGCGGGCCGGCCGGGTCTTGGCATTGGGCGGCAGACCGTCAACCGGTATCCAGAAACCCTTTCCACCGAAACCCTTATCCTGCTCTCCGTGGCCGGCGTAGAAGATCAGCAGGCTGTCGTCCGCCTGCACCTTGTCGTGAATGCCGTGCAGCGCATCGAGCATCTGGTCGCGGGTAGCGTTCTCGAGCACAACCACGCGTGCCGGATCAAAGCCGTATTGCTCCACCAAGACCTTTCGAAGGGCCCGCACGTCCGCCAGCGGCGTGGCCAGAGAGTTGACGCCGGCGGTGTAATCCTGATTGCCGATCAACAATGCCCAATAACGTCCATCGCGCAGTACCCGTTCCCCGTCGCTGTCGGCGGCCAGGATGGATACCTCGCGGCCCTGAACCTTCAGGGTGCGTTCCACGGATCCGCCCGCCTGGTCTTCCACCTGCACCTGGATGCGCCCTTTTGCGTCAGCAACGGAGCCAGGAATGCGGAATACGCGAATCCCACCGCCGGCGATCTTGATGTAGTCGGCATATTTGCCGTCGTCACGCTGCAGATTCATTTCCCGACCATTGGCGGTCACCTGACGGATGCCGCTACCGTGGGCGGCCAGACCGACGATATCCGGGCTCTTGACACGTGTCAGGCCACGTAAACGGGATTCGATCTCCGGGAATACCAGCACCGGCCCAATGATCGCCGGCGGCGGCTGCACCACCGGCTGTACCGCCTGCGCTGCTACGGCGTTGGGTTTTTTAAGAGCCGCGCGGGCCGCGTCTATACGGCGGCGATTGAGTTTGGGAAAAACGTCAGCGATGCGTTCGGCACGATCCAACAATCGGCGTGCGCTGGCGAATTGCTCCTTGTCGATGGCCTCTTCCGCCTGTTGCGTGAAGGCGTCGGCGACAATCTGGTAATACTCGGATAAGGCCGGATCCTTGGGATTGTCGCGATGCACCTTGCGCAGGGTGTCCAAGGCGTTCTTGCCCACACCGGGCGGGGCATCCAGTTTTCCCTCATTGATGAGCTGTTCCGCTTGCACCTGCCAGCGCGCCTCGGTAGCGACGGATTCGGCCATGCCTGCGGGCGGATTGGCTCGCTCGAACACGTGCATCTCACGTCCCGCGGAGGCCGATACCACACGCGGTTCACGGGAGTCGAACACATCGCCGAGCAGGTATTCCAGATCACGCGTCAGGCGCTCCATGTTCTTTACCTGTTCGCGTGGCACCTCGACGGAATACAGGTAGTGAGTGCCAAGGTCGGTTTCCCGGAGATTCAGGCCACGTTCGAATTGATCGATTTCGTCATCGGTACGGTAACCGAAGGCGTCGGCCAGGCCCTCCACCAGTTTGCTGCGGGCACGGCGCCGGCTGAAATCACCGGATGCGTAGAAGTTCAGCTCGAGCACCTGGTCGGTTCGAAGCAGTTGCTCCCGCAAACGCCCGGCGACCATCTCCGCGGCATTGACCAGCAATTTCTGCTTCATCTCCGGCACGCCTTCCATGACCGACTCGTTGGCGGTGCCGACAGCGGTGGAGAAGACATCGCCGTCACCGTGATTCTCCACCGACTGCACGATGAAGTTTACCGATCCGATACCGCCCTTGCGCGCGTACTCCGACTCCACCAGTCTGACCGCATACTGGGCCTGCTGGCGCTGGGCGTCGGTCTTTACGTCAAAGTTGGAGCGAAGCAGCTCTTGCTCCAGGGCATACATGAAGCGCTTGCGCATGGCCTGCATTTCCTTGCTCAAGTCCGTTTCGTCCAGTCCCAGCGGTTGTATGTACACGCTCAGGCGATGCCCCCCCGCCCCGACCTTGTCCAGATCCTTGACGATGGCATCCGCCCATAGCCGCAGGACATCGTCATCCAGATAGATCTTTCCCTCCAACACATGCACCGGGCCGACCCGGTCGTCGATCTGCGGTCGCCATTTGCGCACCAGCGGGCGATAGTCCTTGCCGGCTATCTCCTTGAGCCTGGCCTCCACCAGACCGGAGACCATTGTGTCCTTGGCCCTGCTTTTGAGATAACGGGTCAGGCCATCCAGTGTGGCTGTGTAGACGGCGTTTCGCCAGGCCTCGGCGCGATTTTTCCCATCAAGGCTCACATCCAAACGTACAGAGGCGGCGCTGGCGACCGCGACGGTGGCTAATAATCCAAGCAACAACGGGGCCTTGGCCGCCCACGATAGGCATTTTGCTCGTCGATTCATGATTCGATCCGGTTTTGTCTGTTCCTAATGAAATTCTTCGCGATAGGTCTGTAGTACCCGTTCGGCGAGGTCTGCTCCCAAGTCTTCGAATGCCTTCACCGCCGCAGAGCGGAAATAGACACGATCGTCGTTGTCGCGCGCAGCGGCCCCTAGGGCACGGATATAGAAATCGCTACCCTTGGCGGCGTAGACGATGCGATCCTTTGCCGCAGAGATGCCGTGGGGAAAATAGCAGTCCTTGCGAGGGCATCCCGCCGCCTTGATGATGGGCTCGTGCAGATTGCCGGCGGCGGTGACGAGCTGTCGGGCCTCCTCCACCGAAGCACCGACACGGCTGCCACCACTCTTGGTCTCGCTGCCGCCGTAGCTGAGTTTGAGGTTCATACAGCGATGTCCCTCCGACCTGGCAACGGCGGGACGACAAAGCCCACCGAAGTTTTCCAGGTAGTCCGGCAGTTCCTCTTGAGTACCGTATTCCGTGATTACCAATTCGGTCTCGCCGTCGTTGATGGCGTCGGCGATTACCCGGTCGAGGGTCTGCCGGAACCATTGGCTACCGGCCTCGGGCACCAGAAAGATGGCCGATTCCTTACCGCTGGCGGATCGATCCAGACCGCGGCGCAAAGCCGCATCGAAACCGCCCTTGAAGGCCAGAGTCAATTGCTGTTCCAGTGCCTTGGCATCGTTTCCACCGCGCGCCTGAAGATCGCGCCGTAAGGCCGCAGTCTGCGCCATCGGCGGTACCTGCAAGAGCAGGAAACTGCGTTTGGCCGATTCCAGGTTGCGCAACACCGCCGCGTTCTTCTGCAAACGCAAGGTTTTCCCGCGCACTTTCAAGACCACCTCGGCACGCACGCTGGCCAGCAAGCGGCCCCACTGGGCCAGCCCGGCGCGCGTGGAGACCAACAGCTCATCCATGGCTTCATTCAACACGTCTTTCCAGATAGCCCGGTTGGAGAGTTGACGATTCACCACGACGTAGACACAGGGCTCACCCTGGGCGTAGGTGCAACCGTAAAGCTTCTGCTTGTCGACCCGATTGCGGTAGACCTCCCTGCCCTTGTCGTCCAGCACAACAAAGGAGAGCCCGATTTCAAAAAAGAGCGATCGCCGAAACCGCCCCGGAACATACTGCACCTCGTTGACCTCGGTACGACCATAATCCAGAACGAAATTCGCGCTGGCCCTGGGATTTCTCGATTTGTCCGGGTTGAGCAGGTTTTGCAAATCGGAGTAACCGGGGCGGTTTCTCAACACGGCATGCAGCGCCCGTTCGAATCCGCTCGGGGCGTAACGGCCACCGCCCAGGTCGCTCCCCTTGGCCGGCGAACTGCCCAGGGCGGCCGCCAGCTCCGGATCTCCAAACCGCGATGAACCCAGACGAGTAACGCCAATCTCGGCAACCTCTCCGCCCAACAGCAGCGAAACCGAGTCGCTGTCATCGATCGCCCGCAGGGCGATGCCACCCTCGCTGGTAGCCTGCGCGGGTGGTCCGGCAATACCCAGCGCCTCCCTCAGGCGGGCGAGCACACCCTCCGTCGGCTCACAATGCTGTTCCAATTCATAGATCTGCTGAAACTCGCAGATCGCTTGGCGCGTCCTCTTACCGAACAAGCCATCCGGCGTTCCTGCGGAAAAACCGTGCTTCCCGCCGACACGATTGAGCAGGGTCTGCAACTCCCGCATCTCCTCCGAGCCGTTCGGCAAGGGCTCATTCGAATATACCGGCGGTGCGGGAGCTTTGGGCTCCTGCACCACCGGCGACGCCGGTGGTGGCGCCGGTTTGTCGTCCGTCCTGGTCGGAATGCACCCGACCGTCAGCAAGGTCAGAAGAAGCGCACCCCCGACGACCAAACCCACAGAAACACGCATCAAGCCACCCCCGAGTCCTTCAACTGACGCTCTTGTTCATCTTCGAATTGGCGTTCGAAATCGTCTCCGGCCTTGATGCCCGATTTGCGCTTCAAATCCGCCACTTCGCGCAGGGCCTCGCTGCGATCGATGCGTTCTATGTCGACGATGTCATGGGTGAAAACCTGGACCGAATAGGAACTGGCCAACAGCATGGAGCCCATGTCTTCTCGTTTGTCGAACACGAAGTAGACCAGATCGGTGCTGTTGGCGAGAAATGCCCGCAAGCGACCGACGAAGTTTTGAATGGCACTGTTTTGCGCGTTGCCAAGATCCTCCGGCGAAATCGTCGCCAGCAGCTTCTTGCCGGCATAGAGGCTGCGTGACAGGAAGAAGGTCGCCGAGCTGGAATGGGCCAGCGCCTCACCCATGACCCTGCGCGCCTGCTCGCGATAATCACCCTTGAGACGATCATATTTCTCCGACGCCGCACTCAATAGAGTCCGTACGGAATCGTCGGCGTCGTAGAAATGGTCGATGAGGCTTTCCAGACCCTTCATGCGGTCCTGGGAAAGCAGTTTGAGATCCTTGTCCAGGGAATTGGCCGAACGGCGGATCAGGTCGGCCTCCACCGCCAACGCCTCGCCGGCGCGCTGGTAGATCGCCAACAGTTCGTTGTACTTGGTGATGGTGACCCGCGCATGCAGGGTGCCTTGGGTGATCAGGTACAGGTACGCCTTGCGTAGCTCGGCCTCGCTATCCGGCACGCAGAAACCGGCCAGATAGGGTTTGATGTCAAAGGGCAGTTCCTCGACCGCGCGATCGAAGGCCATCTGCGACATTTTTTGTTGCAGACCGCTGCTGTTGGAAAAGTCGAAGCAGCGGCCCTCCTCCTTGGATTCCTGCTTGCGGACCGCCAAAGGCACATCCTCGCGCCAACCCAGTTCGCCCAGCACGGCGTCAAAGAAGTTGCCACCACTGCCGTTAGAGGCGGTCTTGCCGCCAGACTGCATATGCTTGAGCAGGCCCTCGGTGGCCTTGCCATCCTGTGCCAAACCGTTCTGCCGTTGATAGGCGAGGATGGCCTGGCGGGTTTTTTCACCGTAGTAACCATCGGGCTTGCCCGCCGAATAACGGCCCGACTTGCCGGCACGATTCAGTTCGCTTTGCAGCAACTTCATCTGCGCCGAGCCGTTGGCGATGGGTTGGGCATCCTCGGCGGAGAAGAAACGCCCGTAATCGGTGTTGCGCCGGTTGACGCGGCCATTGGTCTCACGCAGCAGGGCGAGCAAGCCTTCGGTTGCCTGACCATCCACCGCCATGTTTCGGCTACCCTGGTAGGAACGAATGGCCATCTCGGTGCGCTGGCCCTTGATACCATCGGGGATGCCGGCATTGAAACCGGCCGAATTGAGCAGCTCCTGCAACTCCTGCATTTGCGAGGAGCGGTCCGGTAGCGGATTCTTGGAGCCCAATAGGGGATCGACGTAGGCATTCGTGGAACCGCCGGGGCGATTCATCAAATCGTCGATGGCGCGCTCGGCCTTTTCCATGGTCTGACAAGCGGACAGGAACACCGTACCGGCCACCAGCGCCGTTTGCCCAAACCGCAGCAGTATTCTTCGAAGATCAGCCGCCAACACCTGGATTACCTCTCAAAAGCTCGTTGCCCGCATCATGCGGGGCATTGATCCTTACGTTACCCATTCAACGGCAGGGAATATTGCTCCCGCCGGGACGTTCCACCACGCGCAGACTCCGAACAAAACCCTGCTCACAGTGCCGTTTGCGTGCTTGAATCACCTGACGCATGTTGTCGAGTGAAATCACTTGTTCCCCCAGACAGACGCCCTTGGCACATAGCCGTTCACGCCGGCAGCCACGCGCGGGATCGGATACATAATCCTCATCACCGGCGGTGAGCATACCCAGGACCTCGGGTCGGCCGGCGAGCACGGCGTCCTCGGCAAATACCGGTGAGCCGGAATTGCCTTGGAAGGTATCGGAATCGGTGAGAAACGAAGCCTGACTCTCCACCCGAATAACCCGCGCGCCCAGCGCCACCTTCAGGGGCAAACCTTGCGGGTGGCCTACTACGCTAAGCGTGCTTCCCGGTGGCGCCTCTCCGGTGGATGCCAGCGCCAGGGGCGCACGATCGTCGACCGGGTCGATTTTCACCAGAGCCCAGTCCCGCGATCGCCTCGGCGCGTATTCGTGTTCCACGACCGCCAGACAGTGACGAATTTGCGAGTCCCGAACCCGCCAGGAAAAATCGCCACGAGCGTCGACGCGAAAATCAAACAGAAAGGCCGCATCGCTGCACGGCAGGCCCCCTTGATCCCTGTCGCCGTCAGGGACCACGCAATGCCCTGAGGTCAAAACCAGGTCCCGATCCACAAGGAAGGCCGTACAGACCGCAATGCGGGGCTGACGGGAAAATCGCGCTTCAGCGCAAAGTTCCTTCGACGAAGGGATCGCCTTGCTCTCAGCGACGGTTTGCCCCGCCGGGTTTGCCGCCAATTGTGCCACCGAGATTACCGCAGCAACGGAACGCGCCAAGACATCATATCCCACGGATGCCTCCACAATTTCCAGCCGATCATCCTGTCCGTACAGAGGCTTGCCGTACTGAGCGGACACCGACAGGGGTATCGACGACGCCAGCAGGGCGACGGCCAGTGTATGTGATAGCGCGTCAGAGCTCATCGCAGTACTGTATCCAGCTTCTCGTCCAGTGCGTCACAGAAAGCACTCGCCGCAAGCGCTTCGGACAGCCATTGGCGCGCGTCCAAACCGGCGAAACGTGTGGCCTTCGGGTCGTCTTGCAAACGGTCGAGCACGTCCGGTATCAGGCGGCGCAGACTGCCCAGGGTTCCAGCATCGATGCCCCCCGATCGTGCACAACTCAGCCTCCCCAAAACCAGCAGGCGTCCCAGCTCACCCAGCCACATGCGCCGGGTCTGACAGTCCCGATCGCCATCGGCACAGGCCGGCGCCAGTTCCGGCAACCGCTGCACCAGGCGCGCCGTGGTGTTGTCGGCACCGGCCAGGGCCACCAATGCCCTGCGGATTCCGGCGCGCAAGGCCAGGATCTCATCCTGATCTTCGGCTGGTATGGATTCGACACCCTTGGGTATCAACCGGCCCCAAGGCCAGGCGGTTTGCATATCCGTCGGCGGTAACTGAAAACCCGCGATTCGGTCATCGATGTTACCGGTCAATCGGGCATCCAGGATAACAGGCAACACCAGTATCACTGCCAACATCGCGGTGACGGCACCGCCCAGCCAGGCGAACGCTGCCGGACGTTGCCACCACGACCTTAGCCCATGCAGCCAGGAGCGCCTCTTTCTGAGCGATACCCGCTCGGTCCGCAACTCGGCCTCAGAACGGCGCAGTTCCACCCAAAGGGCGTAGCAGCCCGGATCGCGCGCCACGTGAGCCTTCACCTGTCCGGCACGTTCGGCGTTCAACCGACCCTCATGCCAGGCGGCGATCTCTTCCAGGTCCGGCTTCCGGCCAGGCGCGGAGGCATCGTCCAAAACCCACAGGAGACGGGCGATTTCATTGTCCGATGTGCTTTTATCATCATTCATGGTTCATTCAACCAGGGCAGGCCGCCCACTCAATCGAACAAACGGACAAACGCTCATTTCGTGACATCCGCCATCGGCATGGGTGATCACGCCAGACTTCGATCCGCAGCCTTGCCCAGCCCGTTTGGCAATGATCAGACAAAATCATCCGGCGACAGCGCCAGTTCGTCGAAACAGGCCCTGACACGATCGAGGGCACGTCGGATTCCGCGTCGCACATGCTGTGGCTGCTTGCCAAGAATTTCCGCCGCCTTCGGCGCCGACAGCCCTTCGAGAAAGCGCAGTCGGATCATCAGGCGTTCGTCATCGCTGAGGTCGCAACAGTCCAGCAAGCGTTGACGCGCCTGAAGCAGCGCCGTGGCAAGACGCTCCGAGACTTCAGGGTCCAGAGCGGAACCTTGCCGCTGCGGGGCGAAAACCCAGCTCAGCATGGCCTGGAGCGCCGAAACGTCCATTTCGCCGACGGGGTCAAGATTGTCCGCCACGATCGCACCAGACACGTTCGCCTCGTCATGCAGATCATCGGCATCCTGCCTGATGCCGACGAAAACCAGATTCTTTGGGCAATCGTCCCGTGCACGCAGACGCTGCACGGTATCGCGAATCAAATCCCGCTCGATCCTGCTCAGTTCCTCGATGGCAGTCTCTGCATACCTTTCGAGGCAAAAGAGACGCCAGATGTCGGTGAAGGGTTCGCCCAGACGCCCTATCCAACTTGGCGGCCGCGGTTTTCCATAGGCGCTGATGTGGACGTCGGTAAGGGCATTTTTGAAGGCGGTGAATACGTAGGCGTCGGACAAGACCTCAGGATCGACCCTGGAAAGACGGCTCAAGAGCGTGGTCAGCGCAGCCTGATTGGCGTCCTGTGGATCAATTCGCGCGGAGCGGCCAAAGCGTTTACGGCTCTCGTAAGCAAAGCGGCGCATCCACTCCGCCGTGAAATATCGTGATCGCCAAGTCATAAGAAATCTCAATACCTCTCCGTTCCCTGGAAAAATCGGCAAGCCGTACCGGGTGCCGGAAGCCGTAAATCACAGGGCGACCCCGCTGGTCGCGCGTTTGCCGGTACGGGCCTGCTTCCAGTCACGCTCAAGGATCGCCTGCCATTGCTCGTCGGTGAGACGTTCGTCCATCGGCTGCTTGAACTCGCGGTGCTCGAAAACCGCACCGGTTGCGGACCCGGCCCGAACGACCCGGGGCCAGGCGAGCGCCTCTTGCAGAACCATGCCGTCGGCGGGGTTGCTGTGAACATCGACGACGATGGGAGTGTCACGGGATTGTGTCAATGCCAGCAAGATCTTGTCCAGCCGATTGAGGAATGCCTCGTCCGACGGCGAAGGTTTCAGATCCAGATCGCGTTTCAGGCTGATTTCGCTGATGCGGTCGAGCACTTCAGCAAACTCGCGCCATACCGGCAACGACTCGGCCTCGGCATGGGCCCGCGCCAAACCACCCAGGGCCTGATAGAGAGCGGTGGCCGGCACCAGATCCGCACCATCCCGGCCCGTGTCCGGGATAAGTCCCTTGCCCATGAGCGTGTAAGACTGTTTGGCATAGAGTACCGCAAGATAGCGCTGCCAAACCCAGAAACCGAGGGCCGATCGTTGACGGGCCTCAGAGGAGCGCGTGCCATCCTTCAGCAGGGCGGACAAAAAAACCGTCTGGCCCAGATCAAGGCCCTGAGTGCCGAACATGGCCGAGCGCGCCCGTTTCATCGCCTCGCCGTAACCTGCGAAAGAGGCATCGCCACGCTCACGCACACGCGCAGCAGCCAGATCGTCGCCAAGCAACGCAAGCATCTCCAACGCGGTGGGATAGCCCTTGACCTTGCGCCCGCCAATCACCGAAAGACTCAACGGATGGACATCGGGTGGCCCCTGGTACTCCCCGGTATCTGCGTACACCAGGGACTGCATTGCCGCGCCATTGGCGCTGAACCGGGAGGGCAACAGCCGCCAGCCGGTCAGCACGTCGGCAGGCGACACCCCAGGCTCCAAACCGCTCTCGTCGACCAAACCGGACAGTATGACCGGTTGCCGACCGTGAGCGCGGGCGAACTCGAGCAAGGCGCTTGGCAGGCAGTCCTTGGCTTTGCCGCAATGACGCGCAACGGCCAGCAGTTCTGACGAACGAAGATCCTCTGACGGACCGAAGCTCCAGGTCAGCAGCCGCTCGATCTCGTCCAGGGCCACAGCCAAGGACGCGTCGGCATGGATCAGGCGGCTCAATTGCAGAGCCTGGGCAGTCAAACGCAGGACATCGGACTCATCCAGACCGGTGGCCCTGGATGCCTTGACAGCAAACAACACATCGCCAGCGTAGCGAATGGCGCGGAAATACCGTTCAAATTCCTCGGTGGCCGTATAACGGCCTCTGGGCCTGAATTGGGAATAGTCCACCCTGCGTTGCCACAGGGGAGAGACCGCAATCCCCGCCGCGGTGACCACTGCCTGGTATTCCGCTCTGGCGACATCATCGATCAACACCGACTCATCCCCGGACAACAGGGCCTGAAGTATGGCGATGTAACGGCGATTTGACTGTTTCGCAGGCGACTCGGTTGCAAGCCCGTCCAGGCCCGCCGCCAACTTCGCAAGGATATCGCCGAACAGCGGTCTGAGCCGTTCGACTTCCATTTCCTCAATGGTGCGCTGACGGATCAGGCCATAACCCAGCAGCAGAAAGTCCTCGGTGATGAGGTTCGCAATACCCTGGCGGCGGTTGTCCTCGTACAGGTCGAAAAATCCGGACGGCGGCGCCTGCGGTTCCACGGCCGGCAAGGCAGCGGCGAACAATAAGGCGATCAAGGCCCCGACCGAACCTGGAACGGTCCGGCAAATGCAAGCGCGCACGATCGTATCCGCCTAGTCGATATCGATGTAGTGCTTGGCGATAGCCCAAGCGGGCTCATCGGCAACCAGCTGCAACGTCTTATGCATCACTTCCTGGCGGGCACCGCCCAAGGCATCGCGTATGTCCATATCGCCGGTGGTCACGACGAACGCTACGATACTCTTGCCTCTCGGCTCCGCCGCTTCGATCACCCAACTGTCATCGGGCGATGGAATCTGTAACCGCTGCCCCGCTCTTACAGTGTTGATGGGGGAGCGGGCATTGGGAAACAGTAAACTCACCTCATCGGCCGGGTCTACCTGCAGAATCCATAGTCGCCCCGAGCGCGGGGATTCGACCTCGAAGGACAGATCTTCGCCCAATTTGTAACGCGTTCTGCCGACATCGGCCTTGATCTCGAAACTCTTGCCAGTGCTGGCCAACTGGTGCAGTTCGTTCCAGTTCGGCCCGACATGCACGATCTCGGTTTCCTTGCAGGCAAGCAACGAAAACGCAACAGTCAACGCCAGGACGAACAGTCCCAGACGCGGACCCCGACGTGAATCAGATTCTTCCCGTTTCATCTGTCTGTGCCTCTCTTGCAAACGATGCTCGGCGCGCCCCCGGCGATAAGGGCCTCACCAAAAAAACATAACTCGCTGTTTTACCGACTCTTCGACTGCCACCGCGGGAATCTGGCAGTGAACCGGATACGTCGAACGGTTCAGGTACTCCCAACTGCTTGCCGCATGGCGGCACACCACTCGTCGGAGCGGATTTTCCTAACGATCAATGCGGAACTGGCTTACCGCGATACCGGTTTGATCCTTATCTTTGAGACGCAATCCTTTGGTGATGCCCTCGTCCACCACCTCGTCCAACAATCGCTCGTCAATCGCCCCATCCTTGCTAAAAACGGCGACGATACTGTGCGTCCCTGCGGGGGCCTCCGCTCTGGCAACAACGTGATAGACCCTGCCACCATCGACCTCGCGCCGGCTCAGCTGGGAATAACCACCGCCGGGTTCCACCGTGAACAGGTGAACCCAACCCCCGGCGTCCGCGCCGAAGGCGACGCGAACCCTCTCGCCCTCGTAATAGCGCTGCCTGTCGGTGGAGACAAAGGCAATGACCGAGTTGGATCCATCGTAGCGATCCAACTCGCTGTCCAATTGACTTGCCAAGCCTCCCGATGCGCCACGGATCTGCAATTCCACTTCCTTGACCACGACATCGCCCTGCCTTTCAGACGTGGGACGACGGTCACCCTCGGGCTTTCTGTCACGGATGCGGATGCCTTTTTCGGCGAACGCCCCCTCCAGCTCCATGGTTTTGGCCGAATAGTAGTCTCCCGCCGAGCGGAAACGCTTCAGATCCACATCGATGTAGCGGGTGCTGCCCAACACCACCAGCCGATTGATGCCAGGCCGGTCAGCGGCAAATTCCATATCGGCGTTGGGGACGATAAAGGTACGGTCAGCGCGGTATTTGTTGCCGTGGCGCTTGTTCGGAATCAACAGTGTCGCCTCCGCTCCGCCTTCATCCACGGCATAGACATACAGAAAGAACGTCTTGTTGCTGCGCAGGCGAAACCGAATCGGTTCATCCACACGATAGCCTTCCTTGGTGGGTTCAAAGCTGAATTGCAGCCCGCCCCCCTCCTTGTCGGCGTCACGGATCACCACCGCCCGGCTGTCGGCACCCTGATCAGCCCAGGCACTCGCAGCCACGGCGCCCCAGCCGCACAGCAAGCCGATAGCCAGTGTAGCCAACCCCCTGAAAGGGCGGCGTTGAGGTGTGTCGTACGCCTGCATCGAGATTCTCCTGCAAGTTCATCTACATGGAGCCTCAGCCCCGGTGAGCTGTCGGACAGTGGGCAAGAAAGCAA
Source organism: Chromatiales bacterium (assembly GCA_020445565.1). GTDB lineage: Bacteria > Pseudomonadota > Gammaproteobacteria > JAGRCI01 > JAGRCI01 > JAGRGI01. The sequence continues at coordinate 4,004 of JAGRGI010000084.1, read as the reverse complement.
GCCGCGGCCCGTCCGTTTCCACAGCCTCGCAGCCGCGGATTCTGACCACTTAAACGGACAAACGCGGAAAAGATAACACGCTTGGCGACCCGTTCTCCGATCGACCAATGCTCAGAGCCCGGAAAGACTACTTCAACAGATCCGCCACCACGCTCGCAAGCTGTTCCGGAGACACGGGCTTGGCAAGGTATCGGTCGATGCCCAGACTATGGGCCTTGGCCTCATTGACCACCTCGCTATAGCCGGTGCACAACACCACGGGCAGATCGGGCCGTTGGCGGCGGGCGGCCTGGATAAGCTCCAGACCGGTCAGACGCGGCATGGTTTGATCGGTGATCAACAGCGCGAACTCCTGAGGCTGCTCCAGAAAACAGCGCAGTGCTTCCTGACTGTCGGACCGGGTCGTCACCCGAAAACCGGCCAGATTGAGCGACTCGCTCATATAACCGAGCAAGGCGGTTTCATCGTCCACCACCAACACGTGCTGGCCCCTGCCCAGCGCGGTGTCCTCCGACACTCGCCAGACACCCGGAGCGGGTTCACTGATTTCGTAAGCCACCGGGGCGGCCGCGGGCAACAGCAGACGAAACTCGCTGCCCTCCCCTGGGCGTGACTCCACCAGCACATGGCCGCCGGCCCGACAGACCACGCCGTGGATCACGGCCAGACCCATGCCCGCTCCCCGGCCAACTTCCTTGGTGGAAAAAAACGGGTCAAAAATCTTTGGCAGATGCTCCGCAGCAATGCCCCGGCCATTGTCGCGCACTGCCAGTTCCACCCATTCCCCGGTCACATTGCGGTGGCAGGCACTGCACTCACCCTCCTGGTAGCGGCGTCGCCGCGATGAAATTTCCAGATCTCCCTGTCCATTCATGGCATCACGTGCATTGATGAGGAGATTCAAAAGGGCTTGTTGCACCTGCACGGGATCGATGGCGACCTTGGGAAGGTCTCGCTCGAAGTCCGTACTGATGACCACGCTCGAAGGCAATGCGGGCTTCAACATGCGCAGACTCTCCTCCACCAGCTCGACGATGGCGGTAGGCTCGTTTGCCTCGCCGCCCTGCACCCGGCTGAACGCAAGCATCTTTGAGACCAGATCCCTGCCCCTGGTGCCGGCCATGACGATCTGATCCACATAGCCCGGCAGCGCCTCGGTGGAACCGGCGCTCAGACGATTCCTGGCGAGCTCGGCAAAACCCAGTATGGCGGCGAGTATATTGTTGAAATCGTGGGCAATCCCACCGGTAAGATGCCCCAACGCCTCCATTTTTTGCGCTTGGTGGAGTTCCCGGTAAAGGCGCTCGCGCTCCAATTCCGCGGTCTTTCGATCCGTGATGTCCGTTTGCGTCCCCACCAATCGAAGCGCCTTGCCCTGTTCGTCGCGCTCCACCACCTTGCCACGCAACATCGCCCAGCACCATTGGCCGTCACACGTAAGCAGACGGGTTTCAGCGACAATGGTGGCTCTGCGACCGCACAAATGATCCAGGGCAGACGCCCGCAGGTCCTTCAGATCGTCGGGGTGCACCAATTTCGACCAAGCTTCCAAAGTGACCGGGGTTTTGCCCGTTTGGTAATGCAACATGGCCGCACAACGTGGGCTGACAAATACCGTGCGGGCGCGCAGATCGATGTCCCAGAGACCGTCATTGGCCCCTTCCAGCGCCAGATTGAGCCGCTCCTCGCTGATTCGAAGGCGCCGTTCCGCCCTACGCAATGCTGTCACATCCCGGGCCGAGCCCACCGCCCAGACGTTTCTGCTGGGACCGTTGCGAAGCCGGACCAGATTGAGTTCCACCAGGGTGTCCCCAGGAAGCGTGGCGAGCCAGGCATCCACCTGAGCACGACCCGATCCAGCCAGATCCCCCAGGGCGCGCGAAACACCCTCCTGGCTGGCCTGTTGAAATAGACAAGTCAGGGGTTTGCCGCGCAGGTCGTGCAGATCCAGGTCCAGGGCCTGATTCCACCAGGTCAGCCTGCCACTGCTGTCGATACCGAACAGCAGATCAGGTATGGCTTCGATGATGGCCTCGCGCTCAATGGCATCGAGCACCACCCAGGAATGTGCCATCGCACCTTCAAGCGCGACGGCGAACTGATCGACGACAGCTCTCAGACGCCCCAGTGCACCGGCGTCGACACCAATGCCTCTGGCCGAATACAGCACCAATATGCCGAAACCGCGCAGGGGAAAACCCGCATAGGCCCCCGATTGCGTATCGTCGTCATGAATCAGCCCGTGCATGGGCCCTTGCTGTGCGGGATGAGACAGGGGTTCGGCCCTGGCCGTCACAGACCGCAAGGGATGTTCCAGAGGAAGCGCATGGGTGCGCACCCGAATGGCGGGATAGGCATAGACAAGCTCAAAGTCGCCCGAACCAATGCGATTCTTGTCCAGCGATACCATGCTCCACACGCCACCGAAGCCCATGTTGAGCCGGGTCAGCAATACATTGATGAATTCCCTGCATAGCTGTTCCGGGTCCAGGGTTCTACCCAGGGAAAGGGACAGTTCGTAGAGGAGCATTACGTCCGACGACAAATCACCACTTTCTTCAGACATCCAATATACCGACGGTAAAAGTCTTGTTATTCAATTCGAGAGGCTGCTCGCCATCACCCACGATCTCGCCGAGGGCGAACACACCTTCGGCCACCGCCTCCGGCCACCGCTCTGTAAGTATTCCGTGCGCTTCGGTCAACTCCCGCTGGATTTCGTCTCCCAACACCAATGCCCGGCTATAACAATCCGATATCAGGCAAAGCGGCTGCTTTGCATCCGAGGACTGAACGGCTTCGCGCATGGCCTCACTGGCGGCAGCCACCAGTAATTCCGCTTTACCCTTGAGCAAATAGAGTACCGAATGCTCGGGCACGTCAGACAGGCAAATCAACGATCCACCTCGCCCCAGGCGTATCGGATCACGGATCAGATCTTCTTCGCCTTGCCGCATGATGCCGAAAGGGTAGGCCATGCTGACCAGGGGAAACAGATCTTCAACCGATGTCTCGGGCCGGTCCAACTTCACCGAGTTCAGATAGGTATCGGCAGCCGGCTGCCAATTCAGCTCCACTATCTCGTTAGCACGGCTGCGGGTGGCCACCATTGGACCGTCAACCCGGTTCCAGCCGTGGCGCATCGCCAAACTGGCGCGGATGGGGATCAGGAGCACCAGTGCACCGTGCTCGATCCAGCCATCAGAGTGGAAAAGCACGGGCCGGTCGTCGAAGTTGGCGGTTCCCGCCCCCATACCGAAATAAGCGGCCGTATTGCCCAAACGGTCGAACAGTTCGCTGAGAAACCTCGACAGACAGGGGGCCAGCGCATCGACGAGGATGAGGGCGAGCACGCTGCCACCCCCGCCAGACATTGGCGCCGGCAAGGAAATCGGCCAATCCGCACCGTGTTCCGTCATCTTCGCCACCGCAGGCCGTGAGGCACCGCGCAGCAGCGATACCACGACTCCGCTGCGATGACGGCGAGGACCTTCGATGAGGCCCGGAAATACACCGCCGACAAAAACGATCCCCAGTTCGTTGAGATCGCGAACCGCATCGTCGATCAACCCGTCAGGCGGGTCGGCAAACAGCAACAGCACGCAGTCATGGCACCCAGGTTTCAGGGCGCGCGCAACGCTCAATAGGCTTTCCAAGGTTGGCTTTGCAATATACATGCATTGTATCCCTGCCATGGACGAGCTCCGCTCCATTGGGAATACCGTATGCCCTGCGGCCGGTCTGGCCAGAAGGGGCGCGGGCCACAAGGGTGCGCAAGCGACTAGGAAACCGGTGTCCCTGAACCAATGAGCCTGATCTGCGATAGAAACCGTCAGTGCCCTTTACACAGCATAGTCACTTTGTCGGCAAAGGTTTGACAGCCAAATCAAACCTCGGCACAGTTCGCCGCCATCGCTATTACGATTGCAACTCTCGGAGCCTTCCATGGAACTCTCGAACCTCACCGCCGTTTCGCCGGTCGACGGGCGCTACGGCGGCAAAAC
>JAGRGI010000083.1 GCA_020445565.1 Chromatiales bacterium | reverse complement strand
CAATGCCCGGACACGGTTGCCGGCGCGAAGGTCGATGCCCAAGGCTGCGAGCTGGACAGCGATGGCGACGGGGTAGTCGACTCCGCCGATCAGTGCCCCGGCACCGCTGCTGGTGCGAAGGTCGATGCCCAAGGCTGCGAGCTGGATAGCGATGGCGACGGTGTGGTCGATTCCAATGACCGCTGCCCTGCCACCCCGGCGGGAACGCCGGTGACCGACATTGGCTGTCCCAGAGACACCGACAGAGACGGCGTCCTGGACGGTTCCGATCTCTGTCCCGACACCGCACCGGGCAAGGAAGTGGACGAGACCGGTTGTGAGAAGCGGGCGCCCATCGTGTTGCGCGGCGTCAATTTCGAACTGAATTCTGACCGCCTTACGGAAGACTCCCAGGGTATTCTGAATGTGGTGGCGGAGTCCCTGCGAGCGCATCCGAAATTGCGTTTGGAGGTGGCCGGACACACCGATTCCCTGGGTCGTGCCGAGTTCAATATGGACTTGTCACAGCGACGGGCGGAATCGGTCCGTCGCTACCTGGTCGAACAGGGTGTGGCCCCTGGCAATCTCACCGCACGTGGTTACGGCGAGGAGATGCCGGTGGCCGACAACAGTACCCGCGAGGGGCGGGCCGAGAACCGCCGCGTAGAGCTGAACAGGCTGGACCACTGAACGCCAGGGGCCTAAACCGTTCCCCCGTCAGGGTCCATTCCTGACGGGGGCTCCCTCGCGATGGCCATTCGAAGGGGGCGGTCATGTTGCGTTCGTTCCTGCTACTTTCATTGTTATCCTTTGTGGTGCCGCTTGGCGCAGATCCTGCCATCGACGCGGCGCTGTCACGGCTGGAGACCTTGCTCCAAGAGGAAAACCCACGCGATATCGCCAGTGTGTTTTCACCGGATTATCCTCAGGGGATGGAAGCCCTTCAGCGTCATCTCTCCATCGTCTGGACACAGGAGCGCTTGCTGCAACTGCGCTTTGTGGTGGAAGATTACGGTCTGACCGACGACGGCCGGGCAAGGGTTGCCGTGCGTTGGTTCAAGACCTACATCGATGAGGATGAGCGCCCCCGCCGTTCTGGTGGCAGCAGCATCATCCATTACGGGCAAACAGGCGATTCCCGGCTGATCGAAGCCATCGAGGGAGATCGCTTCTTCTGAGTGCTGGCCCACGTTGCTGTCGGCCCGCCAAACCGCGGGCGGTGTCTTCTATTGTGCCAGCGTCCCAAAAAGGACAGCCATGAGCCAAGCCTTCGTACACCTGCGCGTCCACACCGAATATTCTTTGGTGGACGGCGTCGTCCGCATCAAGCCCCTGGTAAAAACTGTGCGCGAGACCGGCATGCCGGCGGTGGCTGTCACCGATCAGTCCAATCTGTTTGCCATGGTCAAGTTCTATGGCAACGCCATGGGCGGAGGCATCAAGCCGATCGTCGGCTCGGACCTGTGGGTGTTCAACGAGGATGAGGTCAACAAGCCTCACCGCATGGTGTTGCTGGCTCAGAACACCGAGGGCTACCGCAATCTTACCCGCATCGTCTCACGTGCCTACCAGGAAGGGCAGCGGCGCGGCGTGCCCATGGCCAATCGCGAATGGATGGATGGGCTTACCGATGGCCTCATCGCCTTGTCCGGGGGGCGTGAGTCCGATATGGGTCGGGCTATCCTCAGCGGCAATGCCGATCTGGCGGAGAGACGCTTGGACTACTGGCTGGAGCGCTTCGGAGACCGCTACTACCTGGAACTGCAACGCACGGGTCGCCCGGATGAAGAAGAATATCTCCACGGCGCGGTCGAACTGGCCGCACGCCGCGGTGTGCCTGTGGTGGCGACGAATGATGTGCGCTTTCTGAGCCGGGATGACTTCGATGCCCACGAGGTTCGCATCTGTATCACCGAAGGTCGAACCCTGGATGATCCGCGCCGACCCAAGCCCTACACCGCTGAGCAATACCTGAAGTCACCTGAGGAGATGGCGGAACTGTTCGCCGACATCCCCTCGGCCCTGCAGAACAGCGTAGAGATTGCCCGACGCTGTAATCTGGAACTGACGCTGGGCAAGAATTACCTGCCGGACTTCCCGGTGCCCGAGGGCATGAGCACCGACGATTACTTCGTCGCCGAGAGCCGCAAGGGTTTGGAAGAGCGTCTGGAGTTTCTCTTCGGCACCGATCCGGCAAAGCTGCAAGAGCAACGCCCGATCTACGAAGAACGCCTGGAGTTCGAACTCAATACCATCTTGCAGATGAAGTTCCCCGGCTACTTCCTGATCGTGGCCGACTTCATCCAATGGGCCAAGGATAACCACATCCCGGTGGGGCCGGGACGCGGTTCCGGGGCCGGTTCACTGGTGGCCTACGCCCTCAAGATCACCGATCTGGACCCGCTGGCCTACGAACTGCTTTTCGAACGCTTCCTCAACCCCGAGCGCGTCTCCATGCCCGACTTCGATGTCGATTTTTGCATGGATAACCGCGACAAGGTCATCGACTATGTGGCGCGCAAGTACGGCCGTGACCGGGTGTCGCAGATCATCACCTACGGCTCCATGGCTGCCAAGGCCGTGGTGCGGGACGTGGGCCGGGTGTTCGGCCAGCCCTACGGCTTCGTCGACCGTATTGCGAAGCTCATCCCCTTCGAGCTGGGCATCACCCTGGACAAGGCCCTGGAGCAGGAAGAAGACCTGAAAAGGGCCTACGACGAAGAAGAGGAGGTGCGCGCCATCCTCGATATGGCGCGAAAGCTTGAGGGCCTGTCGCGCAACGCCGGCAAACATGCGGGCGGCGTGGTCATCGCTCCTTCGCAACTGACCGATTTCACCCCGCTGTATTGCGAAGAGGGTGGCGGCAATCTGGTCACCCAGTTCGACAAGAACGACGTGGAGGCCGTCGGGCTGGTCAAGTTCGACTTTCTGGGCCTGCGAACCCTCACCATCATCGATTGGGCGCTGATCACCATCAACCGGGCCCGCAAGGCCAAGGGAGAGGAAGCGCTCAACATCATGGCCATCGACATGGGCGACCCGCAAACTTTCGAGGCGCTCAAGAATGCCGAGACCACGGCGGTGTTCCAGCTCGAATCCCGTGGCATGAAGGAACTCATCAAGCGCCTCAAGCCTGACTGTTTCGAGGACATCATCGCTCTGGTGGCCCTGTTCCGGCCCGGCCCACTGCAATCGGGCATGGTGGACGACTTCATCGATCGCAAGCATGGCCGCGCCGCCATCGAATATCCGCACCCGGACCTCGAACCCATCCTCAAGCCAACCTATGGTGTCATTCTCTATCAAGAGCAGGTGATGCAGATNNAGATCGCCCAGGTGCTGGCCGGCTACAGCCTGGGCGGCGCCGACCTGCTGCGTCGCGCCATGGGCAAGAAAAAGCCGGAAGAAATGGCCAAACAGCGCGAGATCTTTCAGACCGGCGCGGTGGAGCGGGGCGTGGAGGCCGAAACGGCCACCTATATCTTCGATCTGATGGAAAAGTTCGCCGGATACGGTTTCAACAAATCCCACTCCGCTGCCTACGCCCTGCTGTCGTATCAGACGGCATGGCTCAAGACGCATTATCCCGCGGCCTTCATGGCGGCGGTGCTTTCGGCGGATATGGACAACACCGACAAGGTCGTCGGCCTCATCGACGAGTGCCGTATCATGAAGCTGGAGGTGGACCCGCCTTCGGTCAATGAATCCCAATACCCGTTCACCGTCGGCGGTACTGGAAGCGTGGTCTACGGTCTTGGCGCCGTCAAGGGCGTGGGGGAGAGCGCCATCGAAGGCCTATTGGAGGCCCGTGCCAAAGGCGGGCGCTTCCAGGATTTATTCGACTTCTGCGCCCGTATCGATCTCAAACGCGCCAACCGCCGGGTGTTGGAGTCCCTGATCCGCGCCGGCGCGCTGGACTGTATCGGCCCCAATCGCGCCACTCTCATGTCGCGATTGCCCACCGCGATTCAGGCCGCCGAACAGCATGCCGCCAGCAATGCCTGCGGTCAGGCGGATCTGTTCGGCTTGGTCATGGATGAACCGGAGAAAGGCGGCGCCGACCTGGGACCGGAACTGGAGGAATGGGAGGAGGACGTTCGCCTCAACGGTGAAAAAGAGACCCTGGGACTGTATCTGACCGGGCACCCGATTCATCAGTTTGCCGCCGAACTCAAGCGATTCACCAGCAGCCGCATCGGCGATCTGCATGTGGATCCGGCGCCGCCGGAGCGTAAAAAGGGCCGCAATCGCGGTCCGGAAGTGACCGTCGGCGGCTTGGTGGTAGCCATAAAGACCATGAATTCCCAAAAGGGCAATCGCATGGCCTTCCTTACCCTGGATGACAGCTCCGGCCGCGTCGAGGCCGCCGCCTTTGGGGACAGTTACCAGCAATTCCGCGATCTGCTGGAAAAGGATCGTATTCTGGTCATCAAGGGAAACCTGGCCCAGGACGATTTCAGCGGCGGTCTGCGCATCAGTATCGAAAAGGTATGGGATATGGATCGCGCCCGGGAAGAATTTGCCCGACGACTGGTGATCGACTGGCAGCCCGAGACCGATGCGGCCCACGGTTTTATCGGACAACTGGCCGAGACACTCACGCCGTTTCGCGACGGCCCTTGTCCCGTGCGCATCCAGTTCCGCAACGAGGACGCTCAGGCCAGCCTGGCCCTGGGCGCTGAATGGAATGTCCGCCCCAGTAACGATTTGATGCGCAGGCTGCGCAAGCTAAGCGGCGAGGATGCGGTAAGGGTGGAGTATTAGTCATCCGACGACCTGTCATACGGATACAGCAAGTCGTTAAGCACCCGGATGCCAGCCGTGCGAACGCAGGCATAACCGGCGCTCTGTCGGGTTTTCGCACCAACACGGATGGGTGGATCTGCTGCGGACGGGCTTGGGTGGGCGGTTAGCACCAGGAGGTCGTGTTTTGTGACGGAGCTCGCCTTGGGTTGGGGAAATAAGCCGCAAAGGAGCTTGAATACCCTCACAATACTGACATATAGCAATTTACAATATAAGAATATACGAATATATTGAAACTCATCCGAATACCAGCTCGAGGTACGAAACGATGAGCATCCTAATCTATCTCCTTCTACTTATGTTCATAATGGTTATGCCTACCAGCCTTCTGATCGCGGTCATGCGTATGATCGATTTTGTCGGTAAGGGTGGTCCCCGCTTGGGTTCCGCGTAAACCGACGGCGCTCTTTGCCGTCATGTCGATGGGTCGCCCGCCGAAACAGGCGGGCGATTACGCCCCGTCTGCCGGACGTTCAGTCTTTCTCCGCATCCCCGGCCAGGCGGGATCGCAGCGCCCGTAGCGCATCCAGGGTGGCGGTCATTATGATCTCCTGGTCCCGGTAGCCCATCTCCTCGCCGAGGGGAGAAAGAATGGAAAGGGACTGATGACGGCATCGTTGTAAATGACGACGATAGGCAGCAATCAACTTATCCAGCTTGCTTACGTCCAGAGTGTGCCCGGTCCTTGTCGGCTCATATAGGCGAATTTCATCGTTGCTTACCGGCCTGCCGAACAGCAAGGTGATATCGTTTTCGAGTCCGACACGATTAAGGTCGATAAGGGCGAGGCGGTGGGTATTGATGAAGCCGGCCAGATTGAAAAACAAACTCACGGCCATGATCGTGTATACCCAGTTGCTCGGTGGCATGATATCCACCAGCCAAGGTACGTATTCGTCGGCGAACTCTGCTCCCTGATTTTCGAAGAACCCGCGTGCCGATTCCGACAGGATCAGATCCGTAGGCGCTTGGGCAGTGCGGTTGCGTTCGATGAACTTGGGATGATTGCGTGCGACCACCGACATCAATCCGATAACATTGGAATGGCTTGCGCAGCCATTGCCGAGGAGCAAGGTGTCCAGACGCAGCAACTTTTTGTCCACCGGTGGCAGAATGCGCACGGGGTCGAACTGGCCGGCTGCCAATGTGCCGTAATTGACGAAGGAAAAACGCCGAGCCAATGCCTCGGCCTGGTCCAGGCTGACGATTTGCAGGCCTTGGTCGCGTACCGCGGATTGAATGAGTAGGGCATCCTCGTCCATGACGTACATCGCCAGATCCAGCGTTCCGGCGGCTGCCAGCGAGGTCTGCTCCTTCAATGAGTAGTGTTCCAAATAGATATTCAGAAATGTCAGGTCCATTCCGTTGAACAGTCGCTCGGCAAGATAGGCGGAACCGCTGCCTTTGGGGCCCACGCCGATATGCATGCCGCGCATGTCGGTGATGCGGTGGATCGCATCGCCGTTTTTTCCCATCAGCAACAAGGCTTCGGTACGGCCTATCCGCCCGATTAGTTGAAGTTCCGGGTACTTCGCCCAATCAAACCCGTCCTGCGCCAATCCGAATTGTATTTCACAGGTTTTTCTGGCCGCGATCAGACGGTTGATATTGTCAGAGGATCCTTGGCTTTCCAGATTTTTAATGTGTCCGTCCTGCTCAGCAGCGGATTGCGCCAGCCGTTCCACTGTCGCGTGATACTGACCGTGCTGGGAGCCTGAGAGTATTGCAATATCCAAATAGGAAAGATCACTGCTCAGATCCAAATCGCGGAACACCAAGGCGCCCAATGCAATAGCAGCGGTTACCACGGTCGCTCTTAAGGCGAAGCGGGCCCACAACGCCATCTTGTGTCTGGACACCAAGTCTCTGGTCTTTTCCAGTCTGGTCATGGTGTGTTGTGGACCTGTCTAATGGGGCTGCTGCTGTCCCTGCCAATGACTATAGCTTGAGAGCCGCGTTTTGTTTCTCAGCTTGGCCGAGGGCTGCATAACCATAGACAACACGAGGACACTACGTTCTTCGATACATAATCGATCAACGGATTGGCCTCAACTGTGCCCAGCACTATCCCTCGAAAAATACCAGGGTCTTTGCACTCCGCTGAGTTTCCGCAATGGTGTTCGTTTGTCTGCTTTCGCGGCCATCGAAGCAATACCCATCGTCTTGGGGGAGACTCAACGGGCGTGTCGCGGGCTTCATTGCGTCGGGTAGCGGGGCAACGCCACCGTTGCCCACTGCGATTTATGGCTCAGTTACCATGGCGTCGTGTTCAGCCGGGCAGGCGTCGGCGCCAGTAGATGGGGATGTCTTTGCGGTAGCGGCGCATGACGAGGTTGGCGAGCAGGCCGGTCCAGCCGGTCTGGTGGGCGGCGCCCAGGCCCTCGCCGGTGTCGGCGTGAAAGTATTCGTAGAAAAAGGTCAGGTCTTTCCAGGCCGGGTCGTCCTGGAAGGGGCTGTCGCGGCGCAGGGCAGGGACGTGTCCTTCGTCGTCGTGGCGATAGAGATCCACCAGGCGCTCGGCAATCATGTTGGAAATTTCGCGCAGATTCATCTTTTCGCCGCCCATGGCCGGCACCGGTACCCGAAAGCCCGGGCCGAGGAAACGGTGGTATTTCTCCAGGGCCTGGACCAGGGCGTAGTTGGTGGGCAGCCATACCGGGCCGCGCCAGTTGGAGTTGCCGCCGAACATGTAGCTGTCGGACTCGCCCGGCCGGTAGGCCACCTCCGCCGCACCGCCGCCCCAGGAGAACACATAGGGGTGGGCTTCGTGGTGCTTGGAAACGCTGCGGATGCCGTGGTCGGACAGGAACTCCGTCTCGTCGAGCGCGTAGCGCAGCAGGCACTTCATGCGGTGGCCGCGCAGCAAGGACATGAGCAGCCGCTGGCCGGAGCCCGGCTGTTCCCAGCGCGAGACCAGCGAGGCCAGCTCCGGCCGGTTGCGCAAAAACCACTTCAGCCGCTTGCTGAATTCGGGGAGCTGGGCGAGCGTGTCGGCCTCCAGCACCTCCACCGCGAACAGCGGGATCAGCCCCACCAGCGAGCGCACCTTGAAGCGGTGGGCGCTGCCGTCCGGCAGGTTGAGCACGTCGTAGTAGAAGCCTTCGCCTTCATCCCACAGGCCGATGCCGTCCTTGGAGATGTGGTTCATCGCCCAGGCGATGTGCAGGAAGTGCTCGAAGAACTTGGTGGCGACGTCCTGGTACACCGGGTTGTGGCGGGCCAGCTCCAGGGCGATGCGCAGCATGTTCAGGCAGTACATCGCCATCCACGAGGTGCCGTCCGCCTGGTCGATGAAGCCGCCGGTGGGCAGGGCAGACGAGCGGTCGAACACGCCGATATTGTCGAGCCCCAGGAAGCCACCCTGGAACACGTTGTTGTCGTTGATGTCCTTGCGGTTGACCCACCAGGTGAAGTTCAGCAGCAGCTTGTGGAAAACCCGCTCCAGGAAGGGCAGGTCGCCGGCATCGCCGCGCTGGGCCTTGTCCATCTCGAACACCCGCCAGGTCGCCCAGGCGTGCACCGGCGGGTTCACGTCGCCGAAATTCCACTCGTAGGCGGGAAGCTGGCCGTTGGGGTGGGCGAACCACTCGCGGGTCAGCAGCACCAGTTGCTGCTTGGCGAAATGCGGGTCGACCAGCGCCAGCGGCAGGCAGTGGAACGCACTGTCCCAGGCCGCGAACCAGGGATATTCCCAGGTGTCGGGCATCGACAGGATGTTTTCTGAGTTGAAGTGCTGCCAGGCGGCGTTGCGGCCCTGCTGGCGGCTTGGCGGCGGCGGCACCTGGGCGGGATCGCCCTTCAGCCAGTCCGGCACATCGTAGTGGTAGAACTGCTTGGACCAGATCATACCGGCCAGCGCCTGGCGCTGCACGCGGCGGGCATCGGCGTCGGCGATGGCGCCGTGGACGACATCGTAGAAGGCGTCGGCCTCGGCGATGCGGGCGTCCATCACCCGGTCGAAATCGGCGAAGGGGTGGGCCGGCATCTCCTTGGCGAGGCGCACCCGCACCTGCCAACTGCTGCCCGGCGCCACGGTGGCCGCCAGCCAGACGGCAGACTTGGTGCCGGCGTTGAGGTCGCTCACCGTGTCCATCCGGCCTTCCACCACCCGGTCGTTGATGCCGTCCTTGAACGGGCCGGTGGCGCCGACGTCGCCGTAGAGCCGGCGGGTGTTGGTGTCGTTCTCGCAGAACAGGAACTCGGCCGGCTGGTCGACCGCCAGCTCCATGCGTTCCAGCACGGGGTGTTCGGCGACAAGGCGCCCGTTCAGCGCGCGCACCCGCGGCCGCGGGCTGTCGCGCCGCCACGACCAGGTGTTGCGGAACCACAGGTGCGGCAGGATGTGCAGCGGCGCCGGATCGGGCCCGCGGTTCACCGCGGTGATGCGCATCAGGATGTCGTCGGTGACCGCCTTGGCATATTCCACGGTCACGTCGAAATAGCGGTCCTCGGCGAAGGCGCCGGTGTCGATCAGCTCGAACTCGGGCTCGCTGTTGGTGCGACGGGCATTCTCCTCGGTCAGCGCGTCGTAGGGGAACGCCATCTGCGGGTATTTGTAGAGGAACTTCAGGTAGGAATGGGTCGGGGTGGCATCGAGGAAGTAATAGAGTTCCTTGACGTCCTCNNTGGAGTTGCCGCCGAACATGCCGGTATTGGATTCGCCGGGTACGTATTCGATGTGTACCCGGCCGATGCCGGGCAGGTCGCCCAGCTCCTGGTAGTGCTCATGGACTTTACTGACGCTGCGCACACCGAATTGCGAGAGGAATTCATCCTCGCACAACATGCGTTTGAGGATGGGCTCCAGCATTTCCCGGTCCACCAGGGCCAGGAGGTGTTCGCCGCGCTCGTTTTCGTGGTCCGGGCAGGCGGAGGCGTGATGGCCGCGCAGCAGTCCGCCCTTGTGCAGGTGCAGGTCGGCGGCGAAGCGGGGTGCGTTGCGCAGCAGGCGCTGGTCGATGACCTCGCAGGCGAACAGGGGGATCAGCCCCACCCAGGAGAACACGTTGATGCGGTGGTTGTCGCCCCAGGGGGTTACCAGCACGTCCTTGAAAAAGCCGTCGTCCGGGTCCCACAGGGAGATGCTGCCGCCTTCCTCGCCGTCGATGGCGTTGGCGATGGCCAGGAATTGTTCATAGCATTGGATGGCGATGTTCTCGTAGTCGGAGTCACGGGTGGCCAGTTCCAGGGCCATGACGGTCATGTTGAGGGCGAACATGGCCATCCAGCCGGTGGCGTCGGCCTGTTTCAGACTGTATCCCTGGGGTAGTTTGCGTGAGCGGTCGTAGACAGAGATGTTGTCCAGGCCGAGGAATCCGCCCTCGAAGAGGTTATGGCCGTCCAGGTCCTTACGGTTGATCCACCAGGCGTAGTTGAGCAGCAATTTGTGGAAGACGCGCTGCAGAAAGTCCAGGTCGCCTTCGCCCCGCTGCACGCGCTCGGCGCGGAATACCTTGAGGGCGCCCCAGGCGTGCACGGGCGGATTGACGTCGCCAAAGGCCCATTCGTAGGCGGGGATCTGGCCGTTGGGGTGCAGGTAGTGCTCGTGCACCATCAACTCGATCTGGTCCTTGGCGAATTCCACGTCGATCAGGGCCAGGGTGGCGCAGTGGAAGGCCAGATCCCAGGCGGCGAACCAGGGGTATTCCCAGGCGTCGGGCATGGAAATCACCTCCGCCGCCTGGAAATGTCGCCAGGCGGCGTTGCGGGCCTGGCGTCGCGAGGACGGCGGTGGGAACTGATCGCCCTCCAGCCAGCGCTCCACGTCGTAATGGAAGAACTGTTTGGTCCAGATCATGCCGGCCAGGGTCTGGCGCAGGATGCGGTTGTCCTCGGCGGAGGCCTCGGGCAGCAGTTCGTCATAGAACACGTCGGATTCGGAGCGACGCGTGGAGAAGATCACCTGATGACCGGAGAAGGGCTGACTGACGCAAGTGGAGCAGAGCACCAGCTCCACGCGGGCGTACTGCTCCGGTTCCACTGTGACCTGATGCCAGGCCCCCAGCTTGGTGCCCTGTTCGGCGGGATTCACGGCATCGGTCTCGCCATCGACGATGTGCCGGTGAAAGGCATCTTTGACATAGGGGTTGCCGCCGTTTACGCCCCACAATTTGGCGGCATTGGACTCGTTGTCGGTGAACAGTAGATCGGCCTTCTGGCGGCCGAACAGGAAGTAATCGCCCAGGCTGTGATGGCTCGCGTGTACCGCCCAGGCGGCGCATTCTGAGGATTCCGGCTGGATGCGCTCGATAGTGGGCTTTACGGCGTCTTCATCACCCCAGGACCAGGTATTGCGGAACCATAGCTGGGGCAGGAGATGCAAGGTGGCGGTTTCCGGGCCGCGATTGTGGGCCTCTATGCGGATATGGATCTTCTCCGGTCCGGCCTTGGCGTAGCGTACCTGGATGTCCCAGTAACGGCGTTCGTCCAGGGCGCCGGTGTCCAGCAGATTGAAGGGCGGGTCGGTACGGCTGCGGCGACGGTTTTCCTCCACCAGCCATTGGTAGGGGTATTCCTTCTGGGGATATTTGTACAGGTATTTCAGATAGCTGTGGCTGGGGGTCGCGTCCAGGTAGAAGTAGTATTCTTTGACGTCTTCGCCCCGGTTGCCCTGATTGCCGGTGAGACCGAAGGCGCGTTCCTTGAGGATCGGGTCTTTGCCGTTCCACACGGCCAGGGCGAAACACAGGCGTTGTTGTTCGTCGCAGATGCCGCCCAGGCCGTCCTCGTTCCAGCGGTAGGCTCGTGAGCGTGCCTGGTCATGATCGAAGTCCTCCCAGGCGGTGCCGCCGGCGCTGTAGTCCTCTCGTACCGTGCCCCAGGCCCGTTCGGAAAGGTAGGGCCCCCACAGCCGCCAGTCTTCCTTTCCATCGCGCAGGTTCTCCATGCGCTGTTGTTCCGCATTCATGGCCTGATCCGATTCGCTCATGTTTTACCTGCCTTTTTGATTCCAGGACTAACGACGCACGCCTGCGCGCCGGATTCCAGAAATGTAGTTGAAATAGTAGGTATCCGCGCTCCCCAGCGGCGGGGGGGGTGGGCCTGTAGGGGGTGGATCGGAGAAAACCTCTGGAACCGAGGTCGGTATGCGGTCTCGTTTCCTGGAGGAACGGCGCAATGCCGATAGCGATCTGACTCCACATCCAGAACTAGTTGCGGCGTTGTTTACGCTGGAAATCAGTAAACTTCCGCAGGACATCGAACGGATATTGGCGACCCTGCTCCACCGTTTAGCGGCCGATGACTATCGATTGCTGAGGGGTTTGATAGCGCTATGGCTGAAGTGAATTCCACTTCCGTCCAGCCGAGCAGGGTTCGAATTCGCCCAGGTCGCTTGGTGTTTCGGTACCTTGACGGACTCGTTGGAGGAGCGGTTGAGCGGAGCAAGCGAAATGGATTTGGTAACCTGTGCTTACTGCATGCTCGTATGCTCGAACCGGGATGCGATCTTTGCGTGAGATGAACGTCAAGCCAAAAGCAGGTTTTCGACGACTATTGAACGTAAGTCAGAATCGATTCAGGAGTTTCCAGGCCGCCTCCAGCGTGCAAGCCACCGACCAGGCCTGGGATGGCGCGCCGCGTGGCTCGTGTGGCGGGTCGCCATCGAAGATCTCGCTGAGCGTACCCAGGCCCGCATCCGCCAAGTGGTCCCCCATGGCCTCCAGCAGCGAAAGGGCCCGTTCGGCGTCGCCATGTACCCGGTATTCCGCCAGGCAATAGTGGCCCAGCAGCCAACCCCACACCGGGCCCTGGTGGTAGGCACTGTCCCGCTCTTGAACGCCGCCACGGTAGTGCCCACGGTAGTCCCGGTGTCCGGCCGCCAGGGAACGCAATCCGAAGCTGGTCAGCAGTTCATCGGCACACTCCCGCACCACCCGTGCTTGCGTGTCGGCGTCCAGGGCGCTGTGAGGCAGGCTGACCGCGAAAATCTGGTTCGGGCGGATACTGGGATCGTTACCTTCCGGTCCGTCGATGACATCGAACAGTCCGCCTTGCGCCCTGAGGAAACCTTGCATACCCGTTCCTGCCCTTTCCGCCATAGAAGCGTACTGTTGCGGGTCCTCTCCCAACAGATCGGCGAATTGCTCCATGACTCGCAAGGCGTTGTACCAAAGGGCGTTGATTTCCACGGGTTTGCCTATTCGTGGGGTGACTACCCAGTCTCCCAGCTTGGCGTCCATCCAGGTGAGTTGCACCCCAGGTTCGCCGGCCCGTAACAAGCCGTCAGCCTGGTCCATGCCGATGCCGTGGCGTGTCCCCTGCGCGTGCCAGCGAATGATGTCGACGAGAGTCGGCCAGAATTCTGCCAAGGAAGCGTGGTCGCCGCTGGCCTGTACATAGGCACGCCAAGCCTCGACGTACCAAAGGGCGGCGTCCACCGTGTTGTATTCCGGGGTTTCGCCATTGCCGGGAAAACGGTTCGGCAGCATGCCCTGGTCGACGAAGCCGGCGAAGGTCTCGAGTATGGACCGTGCGGTCTTATACCGTCCCGTGGCCAGAGTGAGGCCGGGCAGGGCGATCATCGTGTCGCGGCCCCAGTCGCCAAACCAGGGATAGCCGGCGATGACGGAGTCTCCACGGCGGCTTCCGTCCAACGGGCGCTTGATCAGGAAGGCATCGGCGCTCAGCAACAGGCGGGCGACGTAACCGGGCGACGTGGCAGGATTTGGCCAGCAGCTCTCGGCCACCCGCAAGAGTTTTTGATCCCTGCGCAGATGCTTCTTCAGGCTGGATGCAGGCGGGCGGCTGACGGGTTTGAGCCCAAAGGCGAGGCCCATCCACTCATTTCCCTTGGCCCGCAATGTCACTCTGGTCAAGGCCAAGTGGTGATCCACATCGTTCAAGCCGCGCTCGCCTTCCATCGGGAGCAGGAAATTTCGGTACCAGTCGCCTGCGGGCGCGAACTGTCCACCAAAGGCACGGCCGTGCAGTGTGACATGTTCCTTGTCCATTATCACCAAGCTGTCGCCGTCGATGGCGATCTGCGGGCGAAACCCCAGATCCGTCTCACCGTGGTGGTCTCTGCCATTGCCTAGCACGATGATTTCGATGTGCGCGCCTTCGGGCAGCTCGCCGCCGTCCGGCAGCCAACGCCAGGCGACGTAGGTGGTCGCCTTGCCTCTTGGCATCCAGGTTCGCGTCTCGACGCGATAGCGGCCAAGCCGCCAAATCCAGACCGCAACCTGGCCGTGCAGGTGAAAGGATTCAAGATGGCCCTGAGCTGCCGGAGCCACTGAGCCATCCATCCAGCGGTTGGCAAACAAAGGCCAGCGTCGGCCATCCACTACCGCCGTGGCGTCGGCCTTGGTCACCAGCAAATGCCGGCCCAGTGGGGCGACGGTAGGTGCAATGAGAAGTCCGTGGTAGCGCCGGGAGAGACTGCCGGCCACGGTGCCGGCAGCGTAGGCGCCGCGACCGTCCGCCAGCCACCATTCGTGCCGTTCGGCCTGGTGAAAATCCGCGCATAGCGCGCGTCCCAGGCGCGGGGTTGAAGGCAACTCGGGTGTCGGCATGTGTCGGCTCTTTCGTGAACGGGCAGCCCGCTCAGTGCCGCATTCGGCGGCGTTGTGCAGGAATCCCGCGAGGTGAGTGGTTCAGCATACGTGTAAAGCGCAGTGGTTGGCGTCCTCAACCCCCTTCGCGAAATCCGGGGTATAGCGTCATTCCACCGTCCACGTAAAGCGTGGTGCCGGTGACATAGTCGGATGCATCCGAGGCAAGCCAAACGGCTGCTTTGGCAATGTCCTCCACGTTACCCACCCGCTCATAGGGTATCAGCTCGATCAGTTCGGCTTCGGCCTCGGGCGTTTCCCAGGCGGCGCGATTGATCGGCGTCTTGATGGCGCCGGGGGAGATGCCATTGACGCGGATTTTCTGATGGGCCAGTTCCTGGGCGACGCTCTTCATGAACATCAGCACGCCGCCCTTGGAGGTGGCGTAGTTCACATGCCCGGCCCAGGGGATGATGTCGTGTACGGAGGAAATACATAACACCTTGCCTGCGGCACAGGACAATTCCGGCACCACGCCACGGCGCAGAAACTCGCGGGCGGCCTCCCGCGTGCACAGGAACTGTCCGGTCAGGTTGACGTTCATGACCAGATTCCACTGATCCAGGGTCATATCGGCAAACGCGGCGTCCCGCTGCAAACCCGCGTTGTTGACCAGGATGTCGATACTCCCCCAGGCATCGAACATGGCGCCAAACATCGCCTTCACCTGATCCTCCTGGCTCACATCGGCGCGATACGCCATCGCTTCGCCACCGGTGGAGCGGATTTCTTCCACCATCGATTCGGCCACCTCGGGCTTGGAGATGTAGTTGATGAGCACTTTGGCTCCGGCAGCGGCCAGGGCGCGTGCGATTCCCGCGCCGATTCCCGAGTTTGCACCGGTTACCAGGGCGCGCTGGCCGGCAAGGGGTTTTTCTGCACTGGACATGTAGTGGCAACTCCTCGAAGCAGAGAAAGGCGGATTGGGACAGGGTAGTTGCTGGAACGGGACAGGTCCAACCGCTCGGTCATCGCCCGGCCACCCCGGGAATCAAGGTACGCCTTTTCCGTACGGACGCAAAACCCGTACACTGCCTCCAACAGCTCCTCCCTGGAACCGCACGCATGCCCCGCTTTGCCATAATGTCCTCAATCCTGCTTGCCATGCTTGGAATGTCGATACGAGATGTTCCGGCACAAACCCCTGGGGGGTCCGTTGCGGTGCGTATGGCCACTGCACGGGACGTGGCGATCTTTCGTGAATTCAGCGCGCCGGCGACGGTGGTGAGCCTTAACGACAGCCATATCGCCGGAGAACTGCAATCGGTTATCGAGGATCTGCCTCTCCAGGTGGGGGACCCGGTCAACAAGGGGGATGTGCTGGCTCGGCTGGATTGCCGCGATTTCCAGTGGGAGGTGGAACGTGTCGACGCCCAGAGCGACGGTCTGAAGGCGCGCCTGGATCTGGCACAGCGTCAGCTGAATCGGGCCGATTCCCTGAAAGGCTCCAGCAGTATGTCTGAGCAGGATTATGACCAAAGGCGGGCGGAGGTGCAGGCGCTTTCCAGTGAACTGCGCGCTGCCAAAGCGGCGTTGAAGGCCGCCCGCAACGTGGTTTCCAAGTGCGTGGTGCGGGCACCCTTCGACGGTATCGTTTTGGAACGGGTGGCCGGATTGGGCGAGCTGCCCATGCCGGGTACGCCCTTGCTGCGTCTGCTGGACTATCGCAATCTGGAATTGTCCGCCCAGATCCTGGCCGAGGACGTTGCAGCCCTGCCAGACGATGGCGTGGCCCAGTTCGAATTGGGACAGGCCCGTCTGCCGGTGCGCTTGCGGCGGCTGGTGCCGGTGGTCAATACCGTCAGTGGCAATCAGGAGGCCCGCTTCTCCTTCACCGAAGCCCGTCCGCCGGTTGGCGCTGCCGGTCGATTGATCTGGCGCGATCCCCAACCCTATATACCGGCGGAGCTGGTGGTGCGCCGGCAAGGAAAACTCGGCGTGTTCGTCAATCAGGGCGGGCTTGCCCGCTTTCATCCCCTGAACGGCGCGCAAGAGGGACACCCGGCCCCCTTTGATCTTGCGGCGGATACCCCCATCGTCACCGATGGCCGATACCTGCTCGAAGAAGGTATGTCGCTGCATTAGGGATTCTCCCCATGCTCCGGGTATTGCTGCGCAACCACGTTCTGGCCAATCTGCTGTTCATCCTGGTATTGGTGATGGGCCTGTTGTCCTATCGCCTTCTGCCGAGGGAGCAGGACCCGACGATCAATTTCAACTGGATACAGATTACGACCATTCTTCCGGGAGCCTCGGCCAAGGATGTGGAGAAACGCGTCACCGACCCCTTGGAAGAGGCTGTGCGCAAGATCGGCGATGTCCGTTTCGTTTCCAGCAGCAGCCGCGAAAGCGTATCCAGCATTTTGGTACGGTTCCAGGATTTGAGCGAGCGCGAGTTCGACAAGCGGGTCAACGACCTGCGTCGGGAGATTCAGAGCAAGGAAGACGAACTGCCGGACGAGGCAGAGGAGCCCTATATCTTCGAAATCACCACCGCCAACGCCTATCCCAGCGCTACCGTACTGGTTACCGCGGCGGAGAATGACGAAGTGTTGCGCAGCCAGGCGCGCAATGTCGAAAAGGATCTGGAGCGTCTGTCGGGCGTCGATCGTGTCGATGCCGCGGCCTTGCGCGATCCGGAGCTGATTGTCGATTTCTGGCCCGAACGGCTCTACGGTCTGGGCCTCTCGCCCACGGATCTGGCCGACACGGTGGCCGCGTATTTTCAGGATACCGCCGCCGGCAGCCAGCGGGTGCGGGGTCAGGATTGGCTGATTCGCTTGGTCGGCACGGATGCCGACCCAAGCTATCTGGCCGGTTTGCCCGTTGTGTCTGCCAAGGGGGAAATACCCCTGCGGCAGGTGGCCGATGTGCATCGCGGACGTGAAGAGCCGGGGATTCTGGTTTCACATCAAGGGCGGCCCGCAGTGATGCTCGCGGTGATGAAACAGGCCCGTACCAATACCCTGGAACTGGTAGAGGAGGTGCAGCGTTATGTCGAACGACGCAACCGTCTTAGCGAGCGAACCGGCGTTCGCCTGGTGCTGGCCGACGATCAGACCGAGATCACCCGCCGTGCCCTGACGATCATGGAGACCAACTCGGCCATCGGTCTCGGCCTGGTATTGCTGGTGGCCTGGCTGTTCCTGGGCAGCCGCATCGCCCTGCTCACCAGCGTCGGCATCCCGTTCATTCTGGCGGGGACCTTCTGGATCCTGGATGGCCTGGGCCAGACTCTGAATGTCTCCGTGCTCCTGGGTGTGGTCATCAGCCTGGGTATGTTGGTGGATGATGCCGTGGTGGTGGTGGAAGGCATCTATTACCGTCTGCACGCCCGCATGGAGCCTATGCTGGCCGTAACGGCGACGCTTCGGGAGGTGGCGGCACCGGTGACCACCGCCGTGTTGACCACGATTGCCGCTTTTTTGCCGCTGATGCTGTTGCCCGGCATTCTCGGCAAATTCATGCTGGTGATTCCGCTGGTGGTTACCGTGGCCCTCTGCGTGAGTCTCTTGGAGGCGTTTTGGATGTTGCCGGTACACGTACTGGCGGCGCGTATCAATTTCGAACGGCCGGGGCGGGTGCAGCGCTTTCGCAGCCGTGCCACGCACTGGCTGCGTACCCATTACACCCGTCTGCTGATCAAGGTGTTGCGCTGGCCCAGGACGGGGCTGGCGCTGGTCATACTGCTGTTCCTTGCCGCCGGCTACGCAGTCGCCGCCGGTAAGATCCGTTTCGATTTCTTCGCCTCGGACCCGGTGCGGCTGTACTACGTCAATGTCGAGATGCCGGCCGGTACGCCCCTGGAAAAAACGCTGGAGACCGTACAGGACCTGGAAGCCCAGGTGAATGCGATTGTGCGGCCGGGGGAGGTTCGAAATTTGGTCAGTTACGCCGGCCAGATGCTCACTGAAACCGAACCGCTGTTTGGCGACAACTACGGTCAACTGTTGGTGTCACTCAATCCGATGGGGGCAGGGTTGCGGCACGTGGACGAGATGATCGCGGCGACGCGTGAAGTGATGAATTCGGTGCCGGGGCCAACCGAAGTGTCGATTTTGCGCATTGCTGGAGGCCCGCCGGCGGGCAGAGACATCAGCGTCAAGGTACGCGGCGATGACTATGCCGAGATCGGCGAAGCCGTCATCGGGCTGAAGGGAATCCTGGCGGAGATGGATGCGATCAGCGATATCGCCGACGACGGCAGTGCCGGTTCCATGGAGCTGGTGTTACGCTTCGATCAGGAGGCGGTGCAACGCTCCGGCCTGAATCCCCTGCAACTGGCCCGTACCCTTAGATTGCTGGTCGATGGCGAGGTTGTCACCCGCTTTCAGCATGAAGGTGAGGAAGTGGAAGTCCGCGTCCGGGCAAGGCCCGGCAAGCCCGCAGATGTGGAACAGATCCTGACTCAGCAGCTTCCGCTTGGCGAGGGGCGGTCGGTTGCCTTGCGAGAACTGATGGTGGCCAAGCGCGAGCCGGGATTGGGTAACATTCGGCATTACAACTTTCGCCGCACCGTTACCGTAGAGGGTACCCTGGACAAATCAAAACAGGATGCGGTGGCTGCCAATGCCGAGATCAAGCGTCGCTGGGGAGAAGTCGCTGAGCGGTATCCCAATATCGACCTTGATTTTACCGGCGTGCTGGACGACATCCAGGAGAGCCTGGATGCCATTGGCGTGTTGTTTCTCATGGGTGTGGGGCTGATGTACTTGATCCTGGGTACGCAGTTTCAGAGCTACTGGCAACCCCTGATGATCCTGGTCACCGTGCCCATGGCCTTCACCGGCGTGGTGTTGGGACTGTTGATCACCGGCAACCCGCTCAGTCTGTTTACCTTGTACGGCGTGGTGGCCCTGGCCGGTATCGCCGTGAACGCCGCCATCGTCTTGATCTCGGCGGCCAATGACCGTTTGGAAAGGGGAATGAGCGTGTTGCATGCCACGGTCTACTCCGCGCGACGGCGGGTTGTTCCCATCCTGATCACCTCACTGACCACGGTCGCAGGGCTGTTCTCATTGGCCACCGGCTTGGGTGGGGAGTCCCTGCTCTGGGGGCCGGTGGCCACGGCCATCGTCTGGGGTTTGGCCTTTTCCACGGTGCTGACATTGCTGGCGATACCGCTGTTATATCGCAATGTCATGACGAGACGTGTTACCACTTCCGGATGATCGGCGCATGCGCCCTGCAATTTTTCTTTGTTTTATGCTGTCAGTTGGGTTAATTGCCGGTGGCGAATTTCATGGTAACGGCATCGTTGAGCATCTTGCTCGGGGTGAGGAACTGGCGGCTGCCGGCACGGCATAGCAACACCCTGAAGAGGTAGAGGATGGGTAGCATGAATTTTCCAAGGTTCGCGGCAGTATTTGCCTTGCTGTCAGGCGTTATGTTCGGCCATTGCGCTATCGCCGCCCACTTGCCCGAGATCATCGGCAGCATCAAACCGAGTATCGTGGGCGTCGGCACCTCCATGGCCCTGCGCTCGCCTCGCGATCTTTTTCGCGGTACCGGTTTTGTCGTTGCTGACGGATACCATGTCATCACCAATGCCCACGTTTTACCGGAGGAAATGGACTTTCGTAATAAGGAAAAACTGGTGATTTTCTACGGAAAGGGAGAGAAGGGCCAGTTGTTAGAGGCAAAAAAGATCGCCGAGGATACGGTGCACGATCTGGCCCTGCTGAAGATCAGCCGCCCGATGCCGGCCGTAGCGCTGGGAGACGATGCCGAGGTCCTGGAAGGCGCGGATTATGCCTTTACCGGCTTTCCGCTGGGTCTGGCTCTGGGCATGTACCCGGTCACCCATCGGGCCATCGTCTCCGCCGTTACGCCGGTCGTCATGCCGGTGCGCAATTCCAAACAGCTCAATCAGCGATTGGTGACCCGCCTGCGCGACCCCTACATGGTTTATCAGTTGGATGGCACTGCCTATCCCGGCAATTCCGGCAGTCCCGTCTACGAGCGGGAAACCGGCAAGGTCATTGGCGTGGTCAACAGCGTTTTTGTCAAGGAAACCAAGGAAAACCTGCTCAGCAACCCCAGCGGCATCACCTATGCCATCCCTGTGCGCTATGTTAAGAAACTGTTGGATAGAAATAACGTCGCTTATTGAGCCATACCATGTCGGATTTATACTACGCCGCTGCCTGCCAGACGGATTTTCCGTGTCCTGCCGATCGTGCCGAAATCGCCGATCGAACCCGACGCATGTGTACCGTGGTGGAGCAGACCATTGTCGGGTATGAGCCCTTTCACGATGTTCGTCTGCTGGTGTTTCCTGAGTTCGCCCATGCTGCGCCCATCTATGACAACGTCGAGGCTTTGCGGAGCCGGTTGGCGTTACCGGTGCCAAACGAGCATACCGAACGCTATGCGCGCTTGTGCGCCGAGTATGGTTGTTTTATCCAGACCGGCAGCTTTCTGGAGGCTGATCCGGACTATCCCGATGCGGTGTTCAACACCACGGTTCTGGTGGGGCCCGGTGGCGTACTGTCCAAGTATCGCAAGGTGAATCCCTGGATACCCTGGGAACTGCATGCCAGTCCCCACGATTTTGCCGATTATCCTGATGATCCCTTTCCCGTGGTAGAGACGGAGATCGGTCGCCTGGGCGTGGCGATCTGCTATGACTGGCTGTTCCCGGAAACCTTGCGGCAGCTTGCATTCAACGGTGCCGAGATCCTGATCCGGGTATCCGCCTATATGGACCCCTGGGGGGCAACACCGCCGATGGACTGGTGGACGTTGTTCAATCGCGCCAGAGCGGTGGAGAACAGCGCCTATGTCGTGGCAGCCAATCAGGGAGCTTCGCTCGACAACTATCCTCCCTTCAGTTGGCCGGGTGGCAGTATGCTGGTGGACTATGACGGACGCATCCTGGCTCAGGCCGATGCCGGTCCGGGCGCCAAGGTAGTTGTCGGGCCTATCGACCTGGGGGCGCTCCGGGCCGAGCGTGAACGTCGTCGAGGACACGATATGCGTGGGCATCTACGTAGCGAGGTCTATTCCTATCTCCAAACGCGACGTTTGGCGCCCGCACGGTCGCATCCTATCGAACGCGATGAAATCGAGCGGCGGGTGGCCGCCTCTCAAGCCGCCCTGCAGCGGGTTGGCAAACGCCTGCAATAGGAGTTCGGGAACAGACTCTGCCCGTTTGGCGCTTTGTGCCCCCCACTTGCGTTCGCCTTGATGTTCACAATGTGAAAAGATGGTCGCTTTTCGTTGTAGGCACGTTGCCCGTGATCGACTATTGACGGCATGCAAGTGCCAAACGTGTCCCGTTTGCCAAAGCACACTACGCACATCTCCTGGCATTTGATGAACTAGGGGTGGTGGCATACCGCCTGTCGTGCCAGGCAAGAGGGCAGGAATCGCGCCATGGGTTATCCCTATGCCCACGTCAGGAAGTACGAACATGCGGGCGTCTGAAACCGTCGTTGCCGCGACTTGGCGCATTTTCCTGATGTTGCTTCTACCCATTATTGTTTTAGTCGGGTGGGGTGGGTGGTATTTGTCCGAGGCCCGCGTCGCGCGTGATTTGGCGGCCTTGAGGGCCGAGGACAGAGGCTTGATCGGGGGGATTGCGGCGCGTATGCAGGACGCATTGCAAGTGCATGTCCGACACTTGCGGGCAGTCGTTACCGAACCTGCCTTCCGCGAAGCCTTGAAGGGCGACCTGACTCCCTTGCAGAAGGCGCTGTGGACCCTCGTGCACCGCGATCCGGTATATGCCCAGGCGAGGTGGCTGGATGAGACCGGACATGAGCGGGTCAGGGTGGACCGAGACGATGGCGTCGCCCGGTTGGTGCCCCCGAATGAACTGCAAGATAAGGCGCAGCGATACTACTTTCGCCAGACGCTGAACTTGCCGACGGGTAACGTTTTCGTCTCACCCCTGGATTTGAATGTTGAACACGGGCGGGTGGAAATTCCCTACCGGCCGATGTTGCGCCTTGCCACCCCTGTAGCGGATTCGTCGGGTAGGCGTCGCGGTATTTTCCTTATCAATCTCAATGCCGGGTTTCTTCTCGGTCAGGTGGAAGCTGCCCGGGTCGAGGGCAGCAATCGTGACGTGATGTTGCTCAATAGCGATGGTTACTGGCTCAAGGCGGCAAATCCAACGATGGAATGGGGCTTCATGTTCTCGCGGCCGTACACTCTGGAGACGCAGTCTCCTGAAGTATGGCGGGCAATCGAAAAATCAAAGCAGGGCGTCAGCGAATCCCCGGAGGGTCTTTGGACTTGGTCGCGCATTTATCCCCTGGGAGAGGAACAATCGGCGACCGGGGAATCCGGGCCTTATTTTCTCCTGGTGGCACAACGCAGAGCCGAAGATTTGATGGATAAGCGCTCGCTCGCCAGGCGTACGGCCGCGGGCCTTGCCGGCGCTATCCTTCTGTCCTTCGGTTTACTTGCCGCATTGGCCGCCTCAGCCTGGAACGCCCGCAACCGTGCTCGTGCACAGGTATTGGAGTCGCAGGCGGAGGCTCAGGCCGCACGTCAATTGCACAGGACTCAGGCGCAGTTTCGCCGTGTCGTCGAGGCCCACTCCGGCGGTCTGATCGTGGTCGATCGAGAAGGGTTGATACGCATGGTCAATCCCGCCTTGCAGCGGCTGTTCGGTTACTCTGCCGATCAACTGCTTGGGAAGCCGGTGGAAATGTTGATCCCTGAGGACGCTCGCGAGCAGCACGTGGGCCTGCGTCAGCGGTTTCTGAGCCAGGTGGAGAGTCGCGTCATGGGTGCGGGACGGGACTTGATGGCGCTACGCAGCAACGGTCAATGTTTTCCGGTGGAAGTGGGTCTGAGCCCGTTTTCCGACGACGAGGAAACCCTGGTGTTGGCCACTATCGTGGATATTTCGGAACGCAAGCGCGTAGAGAAGGAACTTGCCCGCTACCGTGACGAGCTTGAAGCCGTGGTCCGGTCACGCACAAAGGCGTTGGAGGCGGCGGTGATGAGTGCGGAGGCCGCCAGTCAGGCCAAAAGCGAGTTTCTTGCCAATATGAGCCA
>JAGRGI010000082.1 GCA_020445565.1 Chromatiales bacterium | reverse complement strand
GTGGTCGCCTTCGCCGGAATCCGCATTTTGTAGTCAAATTGGCGGCAACCATCGCGAATATGGTCAATGGATCGCCCCAGCCGGGGATTGTCGGCTAATCCGTGTATGGCCGTTTCCAGGGCGAACAGATACTTGTCTGCTTGTCGATCGCCCCAGTTTGAAAAACTGTAGTGCCAGATGCCAAGAAGGTCCGCTTCGGCCAGCGGCGTGATAACAACTTCAGTCATTCAGCCCCGCACGGCTTCTCGCCTCCTTCACAATCGCCTGCATGTCGAGCGGGCGCGCCGCGCCGCTATTTTCACCGTCGATGATGGCCTGGCGTAATGCTTCGAGCTTGGACTGGGCGTGCTTTTCCTCCAGCAACCGCAGGGCATCGCGCACGACTTCACTGGCCGAGGCGTAGCGGCCCTGCTCAACTTGCGTGGCGATGAAGCCATTCCAATGCTCGCCCAGGCTAAGGGTCTGGGTCTTGGCTTGGGCCATGTTGCGCTCCTTTCCATTAAGAATATATCTTATATATTAGTATTTCAGGGGCGGTGGTATTTTGTCAATCAGAATCATGAGCTTGGACGATTTCCGAGGGCTAGCGTTCGCGCTCCCGGGGAGACCGCGCTGGGGCGGTCCGCTTCATTCGTTCAAGGCTTTCCCGCCGTCTATCACTCAGGTTTTGCTCACGCCCGCCCATGGCCTGGCGGATGATCTGCTCCATGGGCTCATAGTCTTGCGCGCGAAAACTGCGGATCGAGGCTTCGAGCCAGTCCTCGCGTTGAATGCGGGTCAGATCGATCGCGTGTCCGGCCTGATGGGCGAGATTGCGCAGGAAAACCCGCTGGGTTCGGCCATTGCCCTCGCGAAAGGGGTGAACCGCATTGATTTCGCCGAGATACACAGCCGCTCGGCCGGCAAATCGGCTGGCCTCCAAGCCTTTTAGTTCGTTTTCATCCCGCAGCGCCTGGAACTGGCGACGCATCTCCTGATCGATAAAGGGCGCGCGGCAGAAATAGTCCCCCTTGTGGATATCGATCCGGCGCGGCTGACCCGCCCAGTCATAGACATCCTGAAAAATCTGCCGGTGGATTTCCTTGTATCCTTCATAGCTGACGGGGGTATCCAGCGGACAATCGAGGAGCCGGCTAAGGGTATGGAGCCGCTCAAACTGTTCGAGTTGATCGGCATCGCGTAGACCGGCCTTGTTTTTAAGAACGGTGAATTCAGGCGGGTAACAATATTCGGTGTCGCTCATTCCGCTGCCAAATCGACAGACGGCTCGCCGGCAAGATAGGCATCGATCATTTGCTTTCGTGCTTCGGCGTCCAGCCCCAGCGCTATCATACGCTCGAACAGCGCCTCTTCCTCGGGCCTGAGAACGATTCCTTCGATGGCGGAATTGGCTTTGGCTTCTTCATATTGTTTTTGCATCGGTTCACTCCAATTATTCGATAATTATAACAAAATCAGATAGTTTTGTCATTTTCTATCTCGTGGGAGCCGTCCCTGCTTGGCGCACGAGCACGCCTGTTCGCTGGCGGATCGCCCGATGCCGGATGGTGCGCGGAGATGTAGGCCGCACGCTGCATACCCAGGTTTCAGCCGACGGATCAAGACGGTCGCATCCATGATCACTGCTTTTCCCCTACAGCGTGGGTATGGGCGGCGATTTGCCGTAGGCCGGGACGCCATCCGGCCCGCTGGTTGTAGTGGTGCGACCAGCGATCCGTGCGCTGCCATCCTCATTGGTCACAATGAGCGCGGGCAGGTCTTGTGCGTTGGCGTTCTGCCAGGACTGGGTGGCATCGCCGGGGCTGAGGAATTCTCTGCGTTCTCCGGTTCGTGAACAGTAAAGAGTGTATTGCTTTGGCATCCTTGCTTCTCCTTTTCCTGAGTGTTGGTCCTTACAGCAACCCCATCTCGGCAAAGGAGCAGGTCTGCTCGCCGACCACGACATGATCGAGGGTGCGCACATCGATCAGTCCCAGGGCGTCTTTGAGCCGGATCGTCAGGTTCCGGTCGGCTTGACTGGGCGTCGGATCGCCCGAGGGGTGATTGTGGGCGAAGATGCAGGCCGCCGCATTGTGGCGCAGGGCGGATTTGACGACCTCGCGGGGGTAGACGCTGGCCCCGTCGATGGTGCCGCGAAACAGCTCTTCGCATTCCAGCACCCGGTGGCGGTTGTCCAGCCACAGGACGGCGAAGACCTCATGCTCCAGACCGGCCAAGCGGAGTTGTAGGTAACGCCGTGTGTCATCCGGGCTTGTCAGGGCCTGGCCTTTGGCCAACCGGCGGCGAATTTGCTCCAGGGCGGCGGCGATCACTTCCTCCGGCAAGGCCGGACGGTAGCGGTCCTCGGTGTCCTTGATCATCAGGGCGTGGTGAAATTCATCTTTGAGCATCCGTGCTTCTCCTTTTTCGTTATCGTGATTGAGGTTATCGTTCGTATCCCGGGCGCGCGGGCCGCCTCGGCCGAAAGGTTTGCCCGGCCGGTGTGAAGTGTTCCAGGCGTTGATCGCGGATATCGCGATATTGCCGGCGATCCTGGGTCAGGGCCTGACGGGCGTTCTCGTTGAAGGTCTGAAGCCGCTCGATGCGGGCTTGCAATCCCCGGCGGTCCCGGAGCTGGCTGAAGATCAGCGCATCACGTTCCTTTTGATCCCGCTGAAAACCCTGCCAGGCTTCTTTTTGGTTGTCCTGCTGGATGCGGCGGCGTTTGCCGGTCACCCGATCCAGCAGACCCTTGAGCCCCGTGCGCAGCCGGTTGCGCCGGGCCTGGGTTTCTTCGCTGCGGCGCTGGGCCTGGGCCTTTTGCAGGGACTCGCGGGCCTGCGCATGGGTCTGGGTCATCTGACGGACCTTGGCGTCAATCTCGGCCAGCCGCTGGGCGATGGCGTGGTCCTGGCTCTGTTGCAGGGCTTTGAGGCGTTGGTCCATGTTTTTGGCGATCCGGGCGCGGGCCTCGCTAAGCCCGGGCAGGCGCTCCGGCTCAGTCAGTCGGGCGCGGACCTGTTTGGTGCGGATGCCGACCCATTTGGCGATGGAAAAGACCTCGCAGCGCTGATCAACGGCCACAAAACCGCGCCGGTCGCCACGGGCCAGCACGTAGCCGCGCTCTTCCAGGGCTTTGGCAAAGGCGTCCTGGCTGTCACTGATCGCCCAGCAATCCTGAAAATCGGCCTTGAGCCGTTTGGGGTTCTTGCCGATCCGCTTGGCCTGTTGCCATTGGGCCAGGGTGAAATTGCGCGGATCGCGCTCTTTCGGGTTGATCAGCCCGCGCGGCAGGGTCCAGCCATGCTCCAGGAACAGCTCACGGGACAGCTCAACCAGCTTGCGCTTGGTATAGGGCAGCGGCACCGCCTTCATCTGCGCGGTATCGATGCGCGACCATACCGCATGGCAATGACGGCGGCCTTGTTTTTCATGAAAGACGATGGCGCGGGGCTGGCCTTCCAGGCCGAGCGTGCGCTCCACCCGCTCGATGGCGTCCTCGAAGGCCGCCGTCGGGACCGACTCAGTCGCTGGCGGGTTCAGACTCAGCGAGAACAGGAACTGGCGGGCCTTGGTGCCCCGGCTCACGGCATGGATTTCATTGAGCGCCGAGACTAGGTCGCCGGAGACAAAGCCACGCAGCTCGTATACCTCGACATGTTCGTTCTCACTTTTAAGCAGGTGCAGGGCCAGATTTCTGGCCCCGCCGCGTTGATTGCCGTGCAGGATCATCGCTTGCCCCCGCTTCGCAGGCCCAGGGCCGTCATCAGTGCATCGCGCATCACCAGGATGGCCTCATAGGCGTCATGGAGTTCCTGCTCGATATCGTCTGAGACCTCCAGCGAGCCGGTATTGGCGTGCCGGGCCAGTTGGTTGAGGTTGGAGGACAGGCGGGATTGGCCGAGTTCGGCGAGCAGCCTGGCGGCCTGCTGATCGTCAATCCGGGGGCGGCGTTGCGCCCGGCGCTTGGTGGCGTGCGCGCCGAACAGGCGTTCGCGGATATAGGCCCCAAGCGGCTGATTGCCGGCCTGGGCTTCCAGCAGGGCGCGTTCCTCCGCGCTCAGGCGCAGCGAGAACGGGGCCGGTCTGCGCCGTGGCGGGCGCGCTGCGGCTGCAAAGTCCCTGGAAAGCGGGAGGGTTGAGGGCTTCTGCGGGCTCATGGCTGCGGCCCTCCATGGTCCTGGAATATGGACGTATAGCGCTCCAGATAGTCATTCCATTCTTCCAGGGTTTGGAATAGTTCGTCGTAAACCTCCGGTGCCAGTTCACCTTCCGGGGTTTGGGATAAGCCCTTGTTATTTGCGTTCCATTGTGCGAGAAGAGGATCGTCCGGGTTCGAGATCGATCCCGAACCGGGCACCATTAACATTTCTGGCTTAAAAGAATCTCCGAATAGCTTGAAAGGCAAGGCTATTTCTGGAGTTCGACACCCCTCATTTCGCATATGGGTCAGACGCTGGGGAAACACCAGCCTGACCACAGACTTATCCAGAGAGCGGCTGGTTTGATGACGTTTGGGCTGAAGGCTGCTGAGAGTTATTGGGTGCGGTACAAGCAATCCTCCCTCGTCCATACCCTGACTGGTTTGCGCAGAAGCGCTGCCAGACTTTCAGCTGCCGTAATGGCCGGGCAAAGGAAAACGCCCGCGTTACTAAGGAGCCAAGTAAACGCAGGCGTAAGGGGTGAAGCGGACCACGAACCGCATTACGTGGTCCGCTTCGAAGGGAAGCCCCTGTTTCCGGCGAGTGCGCTACCAAGTCGCGACCGCAAAACATCAACCCGGCAACGGTATCACTCTTACTTCCCGTTTCATTCTGACGGGGGCAACACTGCTAGAGGAGCCCCCGGCGAAAGAATGCTGCTTGTTAGACTTCCGCGATCAAGGCCAAGCAACAGGTGTGCCATTGTCTTTCGAGGTACATTTTTGTTCTCGCCCAGAGATAGGACATTCGCCGTGGATTGCGGTGGACGGGATGTCTGAGAAATGTGAAATCAGTCACATAGATCGATTTTCAAGATTTGACTTCAGGTGTCAATCTTACAATCCATGTTGTGCATGACACTGTGGGGTGTCATGCACTTCGACTGCTTGGCTGACGTGGCTGTCCGGTCAAACCCGCCATTGACTGACAGGTTTGGCAGTTGCGGCTGACGAATGCATACCGTGTTAAAACCCGTCGTGGCTTGTCGTATCGGCAGAGATCGCGGACGCGGTTCAAAGCGCGGTGCAAACTTGGGGTTTCACTTCCCTGAGGCGGATTCCGCCATTCCCTGGCGGAATGACGGTGCGCAGCGGATCAGGCGGTAATTTCGATCAGCACTTCGTTGGGATTCACTGAATCGCCCTTCTGCACGTAGATCTGGCCTACTGTGCCGGAGATAGGGGCCTGAATCTCGGTTTCCATCTTCATGGCCTCGGTGATCAAGACCGGCTGGCCGGCGCTGACCTGGTCGCCTTCCTTGACCAACACATCGACGATGTTGCCGGGCATGGAGGTGGTGACATGCCCGTCGGCGGTGGCCTTGGGCCGCTTGCCGGCGATGGCGGTCTTGACGGCACCCTGCGCCCCGCCTTCAAGCACGATCTGATCCAGCGTCTCCACAAGTACCTCGTCGGGCACACCGTCCACGGTCAGGTAAAAGTTCCGCTCGGACTGCTCCTTGTGACCGGCGCCGGTGATCTTGATGTGGTAGCTCTCGCCGTGCAGCACAACGTTGAACTCGGTCGGCGCGGTCTTGGCGGCACCGGGGGTCTTTACGGGTTCCAGGGTCTCCGGCACCAGGGTGCCGGCGATACGCTGTTCCAGATACTGCCGTCCGACCTCCGGGAACATGGCGTAGGTGAGCACGTCCTCCGGCGATTGGGCGAAATGGCCGATCTCGTCCTTGAGGTTGTCCATCTCATCATCCAGCAGATCCGCCGGACGACACTCGATGATCTCCTCCTTGCCCACTGCCTGCTGCTGCAAGGTCGGGTTGACCGCCGCCGGCGCCTTGCCGTAACCGCCTTGCAGATAGCGCTTCACCTCGTTGGTGATGGTCTGGTAGCGCTTGTCGGTCAGTACGTTGATGACCGCCTGGGTGCCGACGATCTGTGAGGTGGGCGTGACCAGGGGCGGATAACCCAGGTCCTTGCGTACCCTGGGGATCTCGTCGTAGACCTCGTTCATCCGATCCAGGGCATTCTGCTCGCGCAACTGGTTGGCCAAATTCGAGATCATGCCTCCGGGCACCTGATTGACCTGTACACGGGTATCCACACCGGTGTAATCGCTCTCGAACTGGTGGTATTTCTTGCGGACTGCGTAGAAATACATGCCGATTTCCTGAATCGCGGACAGGTCCAGACCGGTGTCGTACGCCGTACCCGCCAGAGCCGCCACCATGCTTTCCGTAGGCGCGTGGCTGGTGCCGCCCGCGAACGAGGAGATGGCGGTATCGATGTTGCGGCAGCCCGCCTCGATGGCCTTGAGGTGGCACATCTCGGCCTGTCCCGAAGTGGCGTGACTGTGAAGATGCACCGGCAGGTCCACTGCGTCGAGAACCGCCTTCACGAGGGCATCGGTGGCCATCGGCGTGAGCAGGCCCGCCATGTCCTTGATGGCGATGCTGTCGCAGCCCATGGCGGCCAATTCCCTCGCCTGTTTGACGAAGCCGTTGACGTCATGCACCGGGCTGACGGTGTAGCAGATCGTGCCCTGGGCGTGTTTGCCGGATTCCTTGGTGGCCTCCACGGCGGTCTTGATGTTGCGCAGGTCGTTCAGGGCATCGAATATACGAAACACATCCATGCCGTTCTCCGCGGATTTGGCGACGAATGCCTTCACCACGTCATCGGAATAGTGCCGGTAGCCCAGCAGGTTCTGACCGCGCAGCAGCATTTGCAGGCGTGTATTGGGCAGGGCCGCGCGCAATTTGCGCAGACGTTCCCAGGGGTCTTCCTTCAGAAAGCGCACACAGGCATCGAAGGTCGCTCCGCCCCAGCACTCCAGCGACCAATAGCCGATGGCGTCGAGCTTGGGACAGATGGGGAGCATGTCTTCCAATCGCATTCGGGTGGCGATCAGGGACTGATGGGCATCGCGCAGGATGACGTCGGTGACTTGGACCTTGGACATGGACGAACCCTCGATTAAAGGCCGGCGTGGGCGGCAATGGCCGCCGCCAGGGCAACTGCCAGCTCATCCTTGCGGCGTTTGCAGGAATAGTTGTTCAGCTCCGGATGGTTGTCCACAAAGCTGGTGTCGAAGGAGCCGGAGCGAAAATCCGCCGAACGCAGGATCTCCAGATAATAGGGAATGGTGGTGCGAATCCCCTCTACGCCCATGTCCTTCAGCGCCCGCTCGCCGCGCGAGATCACATCGTTCCAGTCCAGGGCCCAGACGATGACCTTGGCCAACATGGAGTCGTAGTACGGCGGCACCGTATAGCCGGTGTAGATGGCCGTGTCGGTGCGTACACCCGGTCCGCCGGGGGCATAGTAACGGGTGATGCGACCGAAGCTCGGCAGAAAGTTGTTGCGAGGATCCTCGGCGTTGACACGAAACTGCATGGCAAAGCCTCGCCGACCGATCTCGTGCTGGGCAAAGCGTAATTTGAGCCCGGCGGCGACGCGGATCTGCTCCTCGACAATATCCACCCCGGTGATCGCCTCGGAAATGGTGTGCTCCACCTGGACCCTCGTGTTCATCTCCATGAAATAGAAACGGCCGTTGCTGTCTTGCAGAAACTCTACCGTGCCGGCATTGGTATAGCCCACCGCCTTGGCGGCGATCACTGCCAGGCCGCCCAGGTATTGGCGCTGCGCTTCGTCGAGCTGTGGCGAGGGGGCAATCTCAATGAGCTTTTGATTGCGGCGCTGAATGGAGCAATCCCGTTCGAACAGGTGAATGGCGTTGCCGTGACTGTCCGCCAGCACTTGCACCTCTATGTGCTTGGGGTTGACAACGCAGCGCTCCAGGAAAACGTCAGCCCGGCCGAACGCCTTGGTGGCTTCGGAAATCACCCGCTCATAGTTATGGCGCAGCTCTTCGGGGCTGTCGCAACGCCGAATTCCTCGCCCGCCGCCGCCAGAGGTGGCCTTGAGCATGACCGGGTAACCAATCTCCTTGGCGGCCTCCAGGGCTTCATCCAGGCTGGCCACGTTGCCCTCGGTACCGGGCGTTACCGGAAGACCCGCCGCCTTCATCGCCGTACGGGCCTCGGTCTTGTCCCCCATGCGGCGGATGACCTCGGCGCTGGGACCGATGAAAACGATGCCTCGACGTTCACAGGCTTCCGCCAGTTCCGGGTTTTCCGACAAAAAGCCGTAACCGGGGTGGATGGCGTCGCAATTGGTGGCCGCCGCCAGATTGGCGATCCGATGAACGTTGAGATAGCCGGCCAGGGGATCGGAGCCCACGTTGTAGGCTTCGTCGGCCTTTTTTACATGCAGGGAATAGCGATCGGCGTCAGAGTAAATCGCCACCGAGCGGATGCCCATCTCCGTGCAGGCCCGAATGATGCGTACCGCGATCTCTCCGCGGTTGGCAATCAGCAACTTGCGAAACATGGGAACTCCTCGAAAACGGACCATTGGGACGGTTGGAGCGACCGTAAACATACCTCCGAAAGGTCACCTGCTGCAATGCAGCATAGTCGATCTTCAAGCAGGCGTTGGAAAATTCCGTAGAGGCAGTAAGTGTAGTGGTTTTACGCCGCCCGGACCTCGCCTTGCCGGATTTTGGCGCATCGGTACCAAACCGGTGCGCGAAGGCGCACCCCTCGGGTGCAATTTTTCACAAACAAATGAAGGGCTTGCCATGGGTTCTTCATAGTCAATAGAATCGCGCGCCCACAAAAACGATATTTGGAGGATGAAGAGCGATGCATGCTGAAAAAACCTATCCCGAAGTCAACCGTGCCCCGGAAATCGCCTTGCAGGGGAACTGTGGTTACGAGGTACAGGGCGATCGCGTGCGGGTCACCGTGGCGCAAATTGCCAATAACCGGGACATCGGCAACCTGAGCGGGACTCTGGCGCTTGAACTATGGGCACTGCAACAGCCTTACGAAGGAGGTGACTTCTCCGGGATCGCCTTGGCGGGTACCACGGTTGGTGAGGTTTCCGGGCAACACTATTTTGCGGACGGCTTCTACGATCTGCTGTTCAGTGCTCCGCCAGCCGGTACTTGGCACATGGCACTTATGCTGCGCGAATGGACCCCCCTGGGTTATGTGACCCGGGACCACATCAACTTTGCGCTCCCCTATCAGGTGAACGACCGACCGGAGGTCGTTCGAAGTGAAACCGATAATGTGATCAGCCTTCGTTTTCAGCCGAAGGAAAAAGCCGATTCGGACGAAGCCAATGCCGATGCGCCGGAGCGGATCGAAAAGCAGGCAATCGCGGAGGAAAAACACGAAGCCGCGAAGTTTGCGGCCGAACAATCTTCCCTGCCGTCCGTCAATTATTCCAGCCAAAAGGAACTTGCCGCGGTCAAAGGGGTTTCAAAGAAGGTCGCCGATCGCATCGTGCACGCGCGTCCGTTTGCCAGTGTCGATGATCTGTTGCGAGTCAAGGGTATTGGAAACAAGTTTCTACAGAAGATCCGCAATCTGATCTCACTGTGAAACCGGGGAGCCGGTCTCGATAAATTCCAGGGCATTGCCATCGGGGTCTCGGCAGAACAACGCCGCGCGCCCCGAGCGGCTTCTGGTGTAAGCGATACCCGTGGCGTCCAGTTTGTCGGCCAGTACGGCGACGGATTCCACCGTGACCGCCACATGGCGGTCACGGCCTCCGTGAGAGGGGCGATTTTCGGTCGGGTCCGGATTGGGCAATTCGAGCAGATGGATCTGCTGTTCTCCCAGTTGCAACCAGGCACCCGGAAAGGGCAGATCGGGCCGGCGCGGGTCCACCGGGAGGTCAAGGACATCCCGGTAAAAGGTCAATGCCCGCCTGGTGTCGGCAACGATCAAACTGGCGTGATGTATCGCGCCTATGTGTACTTTCGTCATGAGGATTCCTCTGTCGCTGCGGCCAATCCGCCTGCCAAGATCAGAAATCCACCGAGCCACTGCGGTCCGGTAATGGACTCCTGGGCCAGCCAATGAGCGGACAAGGTCGCCACAACCACTTCAAACAGGATGATGGTGGCGGAACGACGCACCGGCATGCGGCTCACACCATACTGAACCGTTACCGTCATCAACAAGAAGCCAAACAGCCCCAAGCCGACCGCGCCAAGCGCCGATGACCACTGCAACGGCGGGGCGGGCAAATCCAGAATCGCGATGCCTGCAGAAGCGATCAAGACCACTCCCCACCAACTGAACACCACCTTCCCCGCCAGGCTGAGATCTTGCAGCCGTCGCACGGCTACGTTGCTGGCGGAGAAGGCCAAACCGGCGCTCAAGGCCAGCCAGTCCGCTCCTTCTCTCGGCCACGGAAACCCAACATCGGGTGACCACAACACCAGCATGGCGCCACACAAAGCGCTGACCAGTGCCAGCGCCGCCCGCGCCGAGACCGATTCGCCCAGCAACACGCGCCCCAGAATCACAGTCCACAAAGGCGATAGATAGAACAGCAAAATGACGCGGACAACCTCCCCCTGGAGCACCGCCAGTATGAAGGCGACATTGCACCAGCCGACACCGAATGTCAGCGTCGCCAACCAGAGCGGGTGACGCAGGGCGCCGCGGGACCAGTTGCGAAACAGCCAGGGCACGGTAATCAGGCAGGCACCGTATGTAATCAGACTGAGCCACATGCCGGCCATTCCCTGTTGTTCCAGCAGGCGTAGCGGATACCAGACCAGGCCCCAGAGGGTGGCGGACAGGAGCAGACTCAGTACCGGCAATGTTTGGGACATGAGGGTGGATCCGAGGCACTCAAGGCTCTAATTCGCAATAGGGGAGAGTTTTGTCAGATTTTTTTACGATGCGCAATTAGCATATATTAATACGCCAACATTGTTTTTTGACGTTTTTCTTGGAAAACAATGAGCTACTTGGAAATCCTGCGTTTTTGCTCTGTTCAAAATTTTTACAGCCTCTCGCATGGAGAAAAAACAAGTCATTGTTATTGAAGGGTAATCTAAAATGGCACGCAATTCGCTATAAACGCTATGTCATCATTGGGAGACTCTCAATACCAACCAATCCGACTTCAGATCTCTTCATACAAACAGGAAATACCGATCCACACAGGTAAGTGGAAAGATGCCGATTCTGAGTTGTTCGCATCAGGAGTATGTTCATGAAGAACAGTTCACTTTCCTCTGTTAGCCGACGCCCGGCCCCCCCCTGGCCTGAGCGACATTCACACGTAGACCACAATCTTAAGTGGCTTGCTCAGCTCTCCGGGATGCTGATCTGCGGCCTGTCTCTGTACCTGCTGCCAGTCGGCGTACACGCTCTTCCCGCACTTCAGTTGGGTGTCTTGGACACCACCGGTGGCACCAACGGAATAAGCTACGACACGGTGACGGAAACCACGCTGACAAGTGAGGATCTGTTCACCGTTCTGGCTTTCGGTGACCAGGGTAATCCAAATTTCCATCTTGACGACACGCACATGTTGTCGGTGGCGATCACGCCCAAGGCCGGTCCGGACCCGGTTTCCTATGGGTCGTTCCGCTATAAGCTTCCGGGTGATTCGGATTTCAGGACGCCGGTCAATGTGGGGAACACCACAGACATGAACTACGGCACACCGCCTGTCGACACCCTCTACCCGGACCTCGGAAGCCACGGTATTTACGACACCTTTTACATCGAAATTCCGTTCACCTTCGACAGCTCGATGATCGTCTCTGAATTCGATGTGGAGAACGGGATGCAGCCACTCATGCTGGATACCTCGGGGATGTACTACTTCCCGTTCGAATTCGATACCTCGGCCCTGGCAGCGGACGTGGAGCTGCACTTTGATCTCTACAACACCGTTGCCATTACGAGACCTTCCGGGAGCACGGACTATG
This sequence comes from Chromatiales bacterium, assembly GCA_020445565.1. Classification (GTDB taxonomy): domain Bacteria; phylum Pseudomonadota; class Gammaproteobacteria; order JAGRCI01; family JAGRCI01; genus JAGRGI01. The sequence continues at coordinate 8,724 of JAGRGI010000082.1, read as the reverse complement.
CCACGCTGTTCGCCCCCTTCTCCCACGATGCGGGTACCTTGCGTACGCCCGGATCGCCGGGTACGGGACAAGGCAATGGCATTCCGGTTCCGGGCACCCTGGCCCTGTTTCTCCTCGGCGGGCTGATGGCGGGTGTCGGCTGGCGCGGGGCCCGATAGAGACGTCCCGTTGCCCACTTCGCGGCAGGCAGGGATGCGCGCTGATGGAAAATATCACCGAACAGGGAAGTTGCCGCTATAATCGTGGGCCTTTCGGCTGCAACCGACAGGCCCACGAATCGCCATGAACCCCGATCTGGCACTGCTCCATCCTTACCCCTTCGAGCGCTTGGCCAAACTCAAGCAAGGGATCGAGCCCGCAACCACGCTCGAACACATCGCCCTGTCCATCGGCGAACCGGCCCATCCGGCGCCGGCCTTCGTGGTGGAAACCCTGCTGGCCCATTTGCACGGCCTGTCCAACTATCCGCTCACCAAGGGTAGCCCCATGCTTCGCGAGGCGATCGCCGGCTGGTTGCAGCGCCGCTTCGGCCTCGGCGACGGCGGTATCGACCCGGAAACCCAGGTTCTCCCGGTGGCCGGCACCCGCGAAGCCTTGTTTTCCTTCGCCCAGGCGGTGGTAGAGCGCCGGGACGACCCGCTGGTGTTGATGCCGAACCCTTTTTACCAGATCTATGAGGGTGCGGCCCTGCTGGCTGGCGCACAGCCCCGTTATCTCAACTGTCTGGCGGAAAACGGTTTTCTCCCCGATCTGGACGAAGTCGGCCCCAAGGAGTGGGACCGCTGCCAATTGCTGTATCTGTGTTCGCCCGGAAATCCCACGGGTGCCGTCGCCGATGCCGAGACTCTCGCCCGCATCATCGACCTAGCCCACAAGCACGATTTCATCATCGCCTCCGACGAATGCTACTCGGAGATCTATTTCGACGAAGACAATCCGCCCATGGGTCTCCTGCAGGCAGCCAAGGACGCCGGCAACGATCGATACGAACGCTGCGTGGTCTTTCACAGCCTGTCCAAGCGCTCCAACCTGCCTGGACTGCGTTCCGGTTTCGTTGCCGGTGACGCCAGCGTGCTGCAAGCCTACTTGCGTTACCGCACCTATCACGGCTGCGCCCTGCCGCCACCCACGCAGGCGGCCAGCGTCTCGGCCTGGAGCGACGAGGCCCACGTCGTTCACAACCGTTCCCTGTACAAGCAGAAATTCGCCGCGGTACTGGACACGCTTGCAGGCAAAATGGACATCAGCCTGCCCGACGCCGGCTTCTATCTGTGGCCCAAAACCCCGGTGGAAGACACCGAATTTGCACGCCGGCTGTTTGCCCAGGAGAATGTAACGGTTCTGCCGGGGCGGTTTCTCTCACGGCCGACGCCTGCGGGCGATCCCGGTGAGGGCCGGGTGCGCATGGCCCTGGTGGCGCCGCTGGACGAGTGTGTGGATGCAGCGCAGCGCATCGCCCGCCTTCTGGATGGCCTGTGAGCGCAGTGTCGCGATTCCCCAGGCCCAAAGTTACGATTTTCACCAAGAGCGAAGACCATGTCCGACATCCAATCCATCATTCTCGACGCCTTTGAACGCCGCGCCGACATCACTCCCCGAAATGCCGAAACCCCGGTACGCGAGGCCGTGCTGGAGGCCATCGATCTGCTCGACAAGGGCCAGGTGCGAGTAGCCGAGAAAAAGGATGGCCAATGGGTCGTCAACGAATGGCTCAAGAAGGCCGTACTGCTGTATTTCCGTATCGAAGACAACGGTCTGATCAAGGACGGCTATACCCATTACTTCGACAAGGTGCCCCCCAAGTTTGCCGGCTACGAGTCCCGCGATTTCCGCGATTCCGGCGTGCGTGTCGTGCCCCCGGCGGCGGCGCGCAAGGGCTCTTACATCGCCCCCAGTACCGTACTGATGCCCAGCTACGTGAACATCGGCGCCTACGTGGACAGCGGTACCATGGTCGATACCTGGGCCACCGTGGGTTCCTGCGCCCAGATCGGCAAAAACGTGCATCTGTCCGGCGGTGTCGGTATCGGCGGCGTGCTGGAACCGGTGCAGGCTGCTCCCACCATCATCGAGGACAACTGTTTCATCGGTGCCCGTTCCGAGGTGGTGGAGGGCGTTATCGTCGAAGAAGGCTCGGTGATCTCCATGGGCGTCTACATCGGGCAGAGCACCCGCATCTACGACCGCGAAACCGGCGAGATCCTCTACGGCCGCATACCTGCGGGCTCGGTTGTGGTATCCGGCAATCTGCCCTCCAAAGACGGAAAATACAGCCTCTATTGCGCCGTCATCGTCAAGAAGGTGGACGCCAAAACCCGTGGCAAGGTCGGCATCAACGAGCTGCTGCGCGACATCTGAATGACCACCCTGTACGGCATCAAGAACTGCGACACCATGCGCGAGGCACGGACCTGGCTCAAGGAAAACGGTGTCGAATACCACTACCATGACTTCCGCGGCGACGGCCTGGAGGCAGAGCGTTTGCGCGGCTGGATCGGACGATTGGGCTGGGAGGCCCTCGCCAACCGTCGCGGTACGACCTGGCGCAAGCTGCCCGAGGAACAACGCAGCGATCTGGACGACGGCAAAGCCCTGGCCCTGATGTTGCGGTATCCTGCCATGATCAAACGACCGGTGCTGGAATACGGGGACACAGTGGAAGTGGGATTCAGCCCGGAACGTTACCAATCGCTTTTCTTCTGAACCCAAGCCGGTACCCAGAGCATGACACCAACCCTGGCCTTGGCCATGGACCTGATCCGCCGCGCCTCGGTTACCCCCGAGGACGCCGGTTGTCAGGAACTGATGATCGACCGCCTCAGTGCCGTCGGCTTCGAGGCTGACCGGATGCGCTTCGGTGAAGTGAACAACTTCTGGGCACGGCGAGGCAATCAGGCACCGCTATTGTGCTTCGCCGGTCACACCGATGTGGTGCCTACCGGCCCTGCAAATCGCTGGGCCTCAGCCCCCTTCGAACCGAACCTGCGCGACGGCCTGCTCTATGGCCGGGGCGCGGCGGACATGAAGGGCAGTCTGGCCGCCATGGTCACGGCTTGCGAACGCTTCGTGGCCGAGCATCCCGATCACCAGGGTTCCATTGCTTTTCTGATTACCAGCGATGAAGAAGGCCCGGCGGACGATGGTACGGTGCGGGTGGTTCATGCCCTTGAGGGGCGCAACGAAAAGATCGACTGGTGCCTGGTGGGCGAGCCCTCCAGCGAGCAGAGATTGGGCGATGTGTGCAAGAACGGCCGCCGCGGCAGCCTTAGCGGCGATCTGGTCATCCATGGCGTTCAGGGGCATGTTGCCTACCCTCACCTGGCCGAGAACCCCATTCACAGCTTTGCGCCGGCCGCCGCGGCCCTGAGCACGGAGCAATGGGACCAGGGCAACGCCTACTTCCCGCCGACAACCTTTCAGATCTCCAACATCCGCGCCGGCACCGGTGCCAACAACGTCATCCCCGGCGAGGTGGAGGTGATGTTCAACCTGCGCTTCTCCACCGAACTGGACGACGCCCGCATTCGCCAACGGGTCGAAGAGATCCTGGACCGGCACAAGCTGCGCTACGATCTGACCTGGAAACTGTCCGGCAATCCCTTCCTCACACCCGAAGGGGCCTTGATCGACGCCACCGTGCAAGCGGTCGAAGAAGTGGCCGGCTATCCCACCAGACTTTCCACCGCTGGCGGCACCTCCGACGGTCGCTTCATTGCTCCCACCGGCGCCCAGGTGATCGAACTGGGGCCGCTGAACGCGACCATCCACAAAGTGGACGAGTGCGTGGCCGTCGAAGATCTCGAATTGCTCAGCCGGATTTATCAGCGTCTTCTGGAAAAGTTGCTTGCCTGAACGCCACTATGCTTGATCAAACATTGACCATCGTCCTCGCGGGCGGCAACGGTACCCGGCTCAAACCCCTGACAGCAGATCGGGCCAAGCCGGCCGTGCCCTTTGGCGGCAAATACCGCATCATCGATTTCACCCTGAGCAACTGTCTGCGCTCCGGCCTGCGGCGGGTGCTGGTGCTGACCCAGTACAAATCTCACTCCCTGACCAAACATCTGCGCGATGGCTGGTCCATCTACAACCCGGAACTCGGCGAATACATCACCCCTGTGCCGCCGCAGATGCGCGCCGGCGAGAGCTGGTATACCGGCACCGCAAACGCCATCTACCAGAACCGCTACCTGTTGGAACGTAGTGGCGCGGAATGGACCCTGATCCTGGCCGGGGACCACATTTATCGCATGGATTATGCGGCAATGCTGAAGCACCACCGCGACAGCGGCGCGGATGCCACGGTCGCCTGCATGGATGTCCCGATTGCCGATGCCGCAGCCTTCGGCGTACTGCAACTGGATGAAAACCAGCGCATCCTTCAATTTCAGGAAAAGCCTGAAAAACCGGCACCAGACCCCGGCAACCCCTCCCGCGCCCTGGTCTCCATGGGTATTTACGTGTTTCCCACCGCCACCTTGCTCGAAGTCTTGGAGCAAGACCACAATCAACCGGAATCCGATCACGACTTTGGGCGGGATGTATTCCCCGCCCTGGTGGAAAGGGTCCGGATCCAGGCTTATCGCTTCGGAGGTGCCGCCGGCCGCGTCAGCAGCGACCGCTACTGGCGCGACGTGGGAACCCTCGACGGCTATTACCAGGCCAACATGGACCTGCTGGAGCCCGTTCCTCCGCTCGATCTCTATCAAAGCGACTGGAGCATCCGCACCTACCAGTCGCAGCACCCGCCGGCACGCACGGTACCTGGCCAGTCCGGCACCGAAGGTATCTCCATCAATTCCATCATCGGCAGCGGTGTCATCATCGCGGGTGGCAGCGTACAACATTCCGTGCTGTTTCCCGATGTATTCGTCGGCGACGAGACTTTCGTCCAGGACTCTATTCTGTTCGCCGATGCGCACGTGGGCGCCAACTGCCAGCTCTCGCGCTGTATTGTGGACAAGGGCGTGGAGATACCGCCAAACACCCAGATCGGTCTGAACCGTGAGGCTGACAGGGCACGGTTCAATCTTTCCGAGGGCGGTATCGTGGTGGTTCCCAAGGGCTACCGGTTTACCTGAGTCGCCTCACGCTTGACCGTGCCAGGGATTGCACCTGCCGATTCGAGACTATACTCACCAGAGTTTCGCTGCTATGCAGCATAATCGCCAAAGGTGGGGGTCGGATGGAACATCTGGTCATCGATTTCGAACACTTGGGCATGGGGGACGTGGGCCGCGTCGGCGGCAAGAATGCCTCCCTGGGAGAGATGATCAACAATCTGGCGGCCTCCGGGGTCAACGTGCCCGGTGGCTTTGCCACCACGGCCCACGCCTTTCAAACCTTTCTCGACGAAAGCGGGTTGACGAATCGCATCAATGACACCCTGGCCGGGCTGGACGTGGACGACGTCAATACCCTGGCCCGCACCGGTGCCGGAATTCGTCAGTGGATCATCGACGCGCCCTTCTCCGCCGAATTCCAGCAGGCCGTCACCCATGCCTACCAGGCCATGGTGGCGCAATCCGGTGGCCCGATCTCCGTGGCGGTACGTTCCTCCGCCACCGCTGAAGACCTTCCCGACGCCTCCTTTGCCGGCCAGCAGGAGACCTACCTGAACGTCCAGGGCCTGGACAATGTTATTGTCGCCATCAAAAAAGTCTTCGCCTCGCTCTACAACGACAGGGCCATCGCCTACCGGGTACACCAGGGCTTCGACCACGCCGAGGTGGCCCTGTCTGCCGGTGTGCAACGCATGGTGCGCAGCGACATCGCCGCCAGCGGCGTCATGTTCACCCTGGATACCGAATCCGGTTTCGATGAAGTGGTGTTCATCACCGGCAGCTACGGCCTGGGCGAGACCGTGGTTCAGGGCGCTGTGAACCCCGACGAGTTCTATGTGCACAAGCGCAATCTGAGCGAGGGCCGGCCCGCCATCCTGCGCCGCAATCGCGGCAGCAAGCTGATCAAGATGATCTACTCGGATACCGGCGAGGAGCCCGTGGCCACGGTCAACACGGCCCCGGAGGAACGCAGCCGCATGGTGGTGAGCGATGCCGAGGTGGAAGAACTGGCACGGCAGGCCGTCACCATCGAAAAACACTACGGTCGGCCCATGGACATCGAATGGGCCAAGGACGGCAACGACGGCGGTCTGTATATCGTCCAGGCGCGGCCGGAAACCGTGAAGAGCCGCCGTTCCCAGACCATCGAGCGCTATGTGCTGCGGGAAACCGGCGAATTGCTCTCCAGCGGCCGCTCCGTGGGCCAGCGCATCGGTGCGGGGCCAGCGCGGGTGATACTCGATCTGCACGAAATGGATCGGGTGCAACCCGGCGACGTACTGGTTACGGATATGACCGACCCGGACTGGGAACCGGTGATGAAGCGCGCCGCCGCCATCGTCACCAACCGCGGCGGCCGCACCTGCCATGCCGCCATCATCGCCCGCGAGCTGGGCATACCCGCCGTCGTGGGCTGCGGAGACGCCACCCAGGTGATACGTGACGGCGATGCTGTCACCGTGTCCTGCGCCGAGGGCGATACCGGCCACATCTACGCCGGCAAGCTCGCCTTCGAACTCAAACAATACGAAACCGGCGCCATGCCCGATCTGCCGGTGAAGATCATGATGAACGTCGGTAATCCCGAAAGAGCCTTTGCCTTCTCCACCGTGCCCAATTCCGGCGTCGGCCTCGCCCGCCTGGAGTTCGTCATCAACAAGATGATCGGCGTGCACCCCAAGGCCCTGCTGGACTTCGACCGCCTCAGCCCCGAGCTGCGCGCGCAAATCGCCGAACGCTGGTCCGGCTACCCGGACCCGGTGAGTTTCTACGTGGACAAGATCATCGAAGGCGTCTCCACCCTGGCCGCCGCTTTCTGGCCCAATCGGGTGATCGTGCGTTGCTCCGATTTCAAGTCCAACGAATATGCCCACCTCCTGGGTGGCCAACAGTACGAGCCCCAGGAAGAAAATCCCATGATCGGCTTCCGCGGTGCCGCCCGCTACGTGTCCGAATCCTTCCGCGAGTGTTTCGAACTGGAATGCCGCGCCCTGCGCTATGTGCGCGACGAAATGGGCTTCAGCAACGTGGAGATCATGATTCCCTTCGTGCGCACGGTCGGCGAGGCCGAGGGCGTCATCGAACTGCTGCGCAAGAACGGCCTGGAGCGCGGCAAGAACGGCCTCAAAGTCATCATGATGTGCGAGATCCCCTCCAATGTAATTCTCGCCGAGCGCTTCCTGGAACATTTCGATGGCTTCTCCATCGGCTCCAACGACCTTACCCAGCTCACCCTGGGTCTGGACCGGGATTCCGGGCTGGTGGCCGACGCCTTCGACGAGCGCGACCCGGCGGTCAAGGAGATGCTGCGCATGGCCATCGCCGCCTGCCGCGCCAAAGGCAAATACGTCGGCATCTGCGGCCAGGGGCCATCGGATCATCCTGACCTGGCCAAATGGCTGTTGGAACAGGGTATCAGCAGCGTCTCCCTCAACCCGGACACGGTGCTTGAGACCTGGTTTTTCATGGCCGATCAGAGTCTTGGAGGTGCCCAATGAGCTATCAGACCGCCGATCTCTGCGACGCCCATGGCGACCGGCTCCAGGTGGTCGAGCCCCTGTTCAGCGATTTCGGCGGCCGCGAACGATTTCACGGCCCGATACGCACCGTGAAATGCTTCGAAGACAACAGTCTGGTCCGCTCCACCCTGGAATCCCCCGGCAACGGTGCCGTGCTGGTGGTGGACGGCGGTGGCTCCCTGCGCTGCGCGCTGCTTGGCGACATGCTCGCCCAATTGGGCGTGGACAATGGCTGGAGTGGTGTGGTCGTGTACGGCTGTATCCGCGACTCGGCCGCCATGGCGGAGATGGACATCGGCGTGCGTGCCCTGGCAACCCATCCCCGCAAGAGCAACAAGAGCGGCGAGGGGCAAAGCGATATCGCGCTGCACTTCGCCGATTGCGATTTCCGGCCGAGGCATTTCCTGTATGCCGATGAGGATGGAATCGTTGTGTCTGAGATTGCGTTGCCGGAATGACAGCGAATTGTCCGCCGGAGTTAATATGCCGGACGGGATTTTCTACCCCGTCCGCACCGTTACGGTATCCCTGGCCGTTATGACGTTAGCGAGCGGCTTTCGAGAAGCAAGCAACGCTGAGGTTGGGCTTTCGATATGGCTGCCGGTTGCCGTAACGCTGAGATTGGGGCTACAAGCCTTGACCGGCTGGTTCTTCGCATTCACCAGGAGGATCACATGCGCATCGTCGATGTGGAACCGCAACTGCTTCAAGACCTGATCGCCGAGATGCAGGTCACCGATACCAAACAAAAAAACGGCCTGACCGTCAAGGTGGGTCTGCACCCTACCCTGGGCCGTGTGGTAGTGGTTTCCGGGCCCGATGGCCACGGCATGATGGTGGAGATGGAATAGGGGTTGTTCGCGTACACAGAGCCAGCCGCGAAACGACGCATCTCAACCGCGTTTCTCCGTGTCGAGCCAGCGTTGCAGGACACGCCGCAGAGCATCGAAAGTAAAGGGTTTGGAAAGATAGTCGTCCATACCCGCCGCCAGCACCCGCTCCCGGTCACCGATCATGGCGTTGGCCGTGACGCCGATCACCGGCAGATGGCGTGCGCCGCGTTTGTCCTCCCGGTCGCGGATTTCACGAGTGGCGGCATAGCCGTCCATCTCCGGCATCTGGCAGTCCATCAGCACCAGGTC
>JAGRGI010000081.1 GCA_020445565.1 Chromatiales bacterium | reverse complement strand
TGCGGGCAGGCATAACCGCACCAGAGCCTCCCAGCCACGGCAGTGAAGAAAAACAGCGCGTAGGCTGCAATCATCAGTAGCAGGGCGAGGTAGAAGAAATCCTGCGGCCAGAACGTCCAGCCGAGGATGTAGAACTTGCGCTCGGGCAGGTCGAACAGGATGGCCTGACGATCGTTCCATTGCAGCCAGGGAACGCCGTAATACAGTCCCAGCAGGGCAAGCACGCCCAGCAGGCGCATGCGGGCGAATATGCCATGCACCTCGCGGGCGTAGATCTTTTGCCTTTTCTTATAGAGTTCCTGCTCCACCGATTGGTCGGCGGAGGAGGTGGGCGTCTTGGCTGACATAGGGCTTACTCGCTGGCTGCGTTCTTGCGTGGCGGAATCTTGCAGCGGATGAATTGACAACTGATGGCGCTGGAGATGGCGGTCATCAGCCAGAGGATGAAGAAGCCAATGGTGTAGGCCCCCAGGCGGCTATGTTCGCCCCAGCCGGCATTGGCAAGGACCTCTACCGGATCGAAGGCGGTAAAAAGCACAATGGCGGCCACTCCGGCGACCAGGAAGGACGGCCAGAGAATGGAGGTGATGCGCTGAATCGCGGGAATGGGTGTGGTTTCCATAGCGTCTCGCGGTGCCCGGTTGTTTGAGTCGTTTTCAGGATTGGCCAGGAAAGCCTAGCAGGCCGGCTAGTGCCTGCAAAGTTTGCTCTTCGGCGGGGCGAAGGTTTGTGCCAAACGCGCCGTGTGCCATGCGGGCGGGCGCAGCGGTTACGAAGCGTAATCGATACTGACGATTTTCGTCACTGACGGTTGTCAACGAGTAGTCCGGCAAAAAAAAAGCGGAACCGTTGCCGGTTCCGCTTTGCACAGGGGATTTGACGTCAGTTACTTCGACAGGCCATAGATGTAGGCCGCCAACAGGTGGCTCTTGTCCTCACCCAGGAAAGCGCGGTGAGCCGGCATTACGCCCTTGCGGCCTTCGCGGATGGTTTTGGCAATAGCACCGTCGGAGCGCCCGTAGAGCCAAGCGTTGTCCGTCAGGTTGGGCGCGCCCAGGGCTGCCATGCCCACCCCATTCGGCATGTGACAGCCGGCGCACAGGGTCATGTATTGCGTCTGGCCCTGCTGGGCGGCGGCGGCATCATGGGGCATGCCGGACAGGCTTTTGACGTACTGAACCACGTTCTTCACACCGTCATCCCCCAAGGCACCGCCGAAAGGTGGCATGAAGCCCTGACGGCCGTCCAGGATACTGGCCTTGATGGCATCCGGATCGCCACCGTATAGCCAGTCTTCATCGGCCAGATTGGGGAAGCCGGTGGCACCGCGGGCGTCGGAACCGTGGCAAACCGCGCAATAGGTCAGGTACAGACGATTGCCCGCCTCCTTGGCCTTCGGGTCCTTCGACAGGCTGTCGATGTCCTGGGCGGCGAAGGCGGCAAAGATCGGCCCGTACTCCTTATCGGCTTTGCGTACCTCGCGGTCATACTGGCCGGTCTGAGACCAACCCAGGAAACCCTGGAAGTTGCCCAGGCCGGGGTACAGCGCGAAGTAGATGATGCCGAAGACGATGGTCAGATAGAACATCCACAGCCACCAGCGTGGCAGGGGATTGTTCAGCTCTTGAAGCCCGTCCCAACTGTGTCCGGTGACGTCGGTCTCGGTCTCGGCGTGTCCCGCCGGGATCCTTGCGGCGAATTTGATCAGCCAATAACAGCCGACCAGCGTAATTGCGGTGAGCCCGATGACCCACCAATGCCAAAATGCGCTCATCTCGTTTTCACTCCTTATCCGCGGCCTTGGCAGAGCGTTCGGAAAGTTCTTCGTCTTCGAACGGCAACTGCGCGGCCTCGTCAAAGCGGTTCTTTTGTCGTTTGCTCCAAGCCCAGATCACGATGCCGATGAAGACGGCGAAGATCAGGACCGTGAACAGCGAACGTACGGTTACTAAGTCCATACCAATCAGTTGGCCGCCTTGCGCGCCAGACCGAGACCCTGAAGGTAGGTGATCAGGGCTTCCAGCTCCGTCTTGCCTTCCACGGCCGCTGCCGCCCCGGCGATGTCATCGTCGGTGTAGGGTACGCCGACCAGCCGCAGGGCCCGCATCTTGTCTGCGGTGATGGTATGGTCGATGACCGCCGTCTCCAGCCAGGGGTAGGCGGGCATGTTGGACTCGGGCACCACGTCGCGGGGGTTGATCAGGTGTACACGGTGCCAGTCGTCGCTGTAGCGACCGCCGACACGGTGCAAATCCGGCCCGGTACGTTTGGAGCCCCATTGGAAAGGGTGATCGTAGACGAACTCGCCGGCCACCGAATACGGCCCGTAGCGCTCGGTTTCGGCACGGAACGGACGAATCATCTGCGAGTGACAGTTGTAGCAGCCCTCGCGGACGTAGACATCCCGCCCTTCGAGTTGCACGGCGGTGTAGGGTTTGAGGCCCTCTACCGGCTCGGTGGTGTCCTTGATGAAGAACAGAGGCACGATTTCCGCCAGGCCACCCAGACTGATGACGATGACGATCAGAATCGCCATGAGGCCGATGTTTTTCTCGACGACCTCATGGGTCACTCCACTTTTGCTTGCCATGTTTCGTTTCCTCCTCAGGCGGCTTGTTCAGCGACTTTGGCGTCCACCGCCTGGCCGCCGGAGACGGTCTTCCAGACGTTGATGGCCATGATGAACATGCCCAGCAGGAACAGGGCACCACCGAGGAAGCGGACGGTGTAGAACGGATACATGGCTTCCAGGGACTCGACAAAGCTGTAGGTGAGCGTGCCATCGTCGTTGACCGCGCGCCACATCAGGCCCTGCATGACACCGGCGATCCACATGGGAACGATGTATAGGATGATGCCGATGGTGGACAGCCAGAAGTGCTGCTCGATCATCTTGGTGCTGTACATGGCTTCGCGACCATAGAGCTTGGGCAGCAGGGCGTAGACCGCGCCTACGGAGATCAGGGCGACCCAACCGAGGGCACCGGCGTGCACATGGCCGACAGTCCAGTCGGTGTAGTGGGAGAGGGCGTTGACGGTCTTGATGGACATCATCGGGCCTTCGAAGGTGGACATGCCGTAGAAAGATAGCGAGACGATGAGGAAGCGAAGAATCGGGTCGGTGCGCAGTTTGTGCCAGGCGCCGGACAGGGTCATGATGCCGTTGATCATGCCGCCCCAGGAGGGGGCCAGCAGTACCAGGGAGAACACCATGCCGACCGATTGAGCCCAGTCGGGCAGGGCGGTGTAGTGCAGGTGGTGGGGGCCGGCCCACATATAGGTGGCGATCAGTGCCCAGAAGTGCACCACGGACAGACGATAGGAGAATACCGGGCGACCGGCCTGCTTGGGCACGAAGTANNTACATCATGCCGAGGAAGCCGGCAGTCAGGAAGAAGCCCACGGCGTTATGGCCGTACCACCATTGGACCATGGCGTCGATGGTGCCGTGGTAGGCGGAGTAGGATTTGGTCAGCGTTACCGGCACTTCGGCGCTATTGACGATGTGCAGCACGGCAATGGTCAGGATGAACGCGCCGTAGAACCAGTTGGCGACGTAGATGTGCTTGCTCTTGCGCTTGACAATGGTGCCGAAGAACACGATGGCGTAAGCCACCCATACCAGGGCGATGAGGATGTCGATGGGCCATTCCAGCTCGGCGTACTCCTTGGAGGTGGTCCAGCCCATGGGCAGGGAGATCGCCGCCAGCAGGATGACCAGGGTCCAGCCCCAGAAAGTGAAGCCCACCAGCGGGCCGCCGAAAAGGCGTGCCTGACAGGTGCGTTGAACCACGTAGTAGGACGTGGCGAACAGGGCGGAACCGCCGAAGGCGAAGATAACCGCGTTGGTGTGCAAGGGACGCAGACGTCCGTAACTGAGCCAGGCAGTGTCAAAGTTCAAGGCGGGCCAGACGAGCTGGGCCGCGATCAGGACGCCGACGGTCATGCCGACGATGCCCCAGACTACTGTCATGACGGCAAACTGCCGCACGACCTTGTAGTTATAGGTCTCTGTTGCCTCCATAATCCCCTCTCCGCATATACGGGTTGCAAAAAATTTCCTGCCCGGACGGACAGGCGCCTAACTATGTCGGCGTGCGGGATATGCCACATTGACACAAATCAATTCCCGCGAGCCGGCAGTGGAATTTTAGAAAATGCTGAAGCTCTTCTTTTTTGTGGGCGGATGGAAAACGGCCACGGCGAATTGCCTCGCCCGACTATTAACATAGGCTATGATGGCCATTCATCCCAGGGAGCGAGCCGCAAGTGCGGCACTCCCCGGACCAACCCGGGAGCGTTCCCGACTTTTCCCTACGAACTGAACCTTGCAAATATGGACTGGAAAGATATTCACATCGCCCTTGCGGGCATCACACTGGTTTCCTTCGTGGCGCGAGGCTTGGGCATGGCACTGCAAGCCGGATGGCTCAATGCCAAGCCTGTGCGTATTCTGCCCCACGTGATCGATACCCTACTATTGGGCAGCGGCCTCTACCTGGCGTGGACCATTCAACAGTTTCCGGGCACGGATGCCTGGTTGACCGCCAAGCTGCTGGCTTTGTTGGCCTACATCGGCCTCGGCATGGTGGCCCTGCGGCGTGGTCGCACTCTGGCAGTCAGGCTGCTTGCCTTCGGGCTGGCACTGGGGGTCTTCGGTTACATGGTTGTGGTGGCGGTGACCCGTAATCCCTGGCCAATCTGATGGCCTCTTTGTTCGTTTACGGTACCCTGATGTTCCCGCAGGTGCTGCGGGCCGTGCTTGGCGGAAACCTCGCGGCCGAGCCGGCGAGATTGACCGGCTACCGGCGCTGCGCCTTGCGGGGGGCGTGGTATCCGGGGATCGTCGAGGATCGACGGGGGCAGGTTTCGGGAAGCGTTTATCGGGGGATAAATTTTTTGCAACTCAAGCGTTTGGATACCTATGAGGGTGAGGAATACAGGCGCGTGCCAGTCTCGGTCAGGTTGGCCGACGGGCTTGATGAGTCCACTTGGGTGTATGTGTTGCGCGGTTCTTCCCGGCGGCGTTGCCTGCGGGCCGACTGGGACCCGGAGCAGTTCATCGAAGTCCGAATGCGAGCCTATCTGCGGCGAATGCATGCACTTGGCGTCACCCATGGGCCGCCTCAGCCCTGAAAAGCGCTTTGTAGAAAGGCCTGATAGCCGATGACCGAATCGGGACTGATCTCGAAGGACGGTGGATTGTGCTGCAACGCATAATAATAGAGCCCATGTGAGCCGCGAACCGCCTGGGCCGGCAGGACATACTGCTTCCAATGGCGGTAACCGTCTTCGGCATAGCTCTCGGCACGCCAGAAATCGGGAATGAGCAGGTGCCCTCGCAGACCGTCGAGAAGTTCTTCCGGTGCGCCCGCGACTTGGGCGATTTCGTAGTGCGTATCCAGATCGTCTGCGGTTTGGATGGTGAGATGCGCTGTGCGTCCGTGGTCGTCTGCCAACAGCAGTCCCTGTGGGTTCGTCGTGAGGTAGTATTCGATGAAACGTTCCTGGGCACATAGGCGCACGATGAATGCGGCGAACAGCGGATCGTCCAGGAAATAAGGCGAATCGATGGACAAGGTTTTGGATATGAGCTTGGACACGTCCCGAAAATAAAGGCTCTCCAGTTCCTTGATGTTGCGGATGACGGTGGCCGCCGGATTGCTGTCGCTTTTCAGTACGAAGCGGTCGATGATGCCCTCGTTGAACGCTTGCACGGCAATGCGTTCGTCGGCCTTGCCGGTGAACAGGATCTTCTTGATGGCCGGATTGACAATGGAACGGCAGAAATCCAGACCGTTCATTTCCGGCATATCGTAGTCCACCACAACCACAGAGACCTCGCTGAAGCGATCGGGATTGAACAACTGGGTGTACAGTACCGAAAGGTCCAGCCGCATGACCTGCTCCAGGTCGGAATGGCCGATCGTCTCCTGGTTGCCGAAGAAACAGCGCTCGCACAGAGGGGTGGACTCTTGCACCTCGTCCAGATGGCGCAAGGCGCCTAGAGGCGAGTCGAACAGGCGGAAGGAGAGCCCGGTCGGAAACGAGAAACTGAAGTGTTCGAGAAAGCGCAGGTTGTCATCCAGGAAAAGCGCTGTCGTCGGGTAATAATAAGGGAATATCCCGGTGTGGTTCATCTTGGCTACTCCGCCAGGCTGATGCGTCGCGACGAGGCGTGACGACATGATGCATAGACTACAACCGAATCGAGCGGCGGACAATTCGAAACAAGGGCTCGCCTTCGGGGGCGGGCGCCGGTAGTGCCGGCAGTGGAGGCCGACAGTGATGTACCGATTGCAGGGGTAAGAAACCGATGGCCAGCTTGCGGATTCGTCAGTTTGTAATACCGCCGGTGAAGAGTGCCTGGCAGACCTTTGTCGTTGCCTCTCAGTATTTCCGGCCGAAGATTTTCACGATAGGTTTGGTCGGTGTCATTGCCTTCCCGCTTTACTACGTGATCTGGGCCTATTGGTTTCCGCAGCCTTACGAGAACCTCTCCTTGCGTCTCGTTGGCGCCTTGATCCTGGCGGTGCTGATGGTCGAGTCCCGTTGGCCGGCCAAGTTGCGCACCTACTACGGTGTGTATGTCTACCTTACCTGTATTTATTGTTTCCCGTTCTTCTTCACCTATATGCTGATGAGGAACGAGTTTTCCACTACCTGGGGCATGTCGACGGCGATAGCGATATTCTTGTTGAATATCCTGGTGGATTGGAAAAACCTGATCTTTATTTGGGTTACTGGTGTCTGTCTTGCGGTGGTCGCCTATTATCTGACCTCTGACACCCCCATCGAGTTGCGGGCACTGCTGGCACAGCTCCCTATCTACCTCTTCGCCGTGGGTTTCGGAAGCCTGCTGAGTTATACCTCGGAGATGGTCACCCAGGAGAAGCTTCGGGCCACGCTCGCCGCAGGAGCCAATATTGCTCACGAGTTGCGTACCCCCCTGTTGAGTATCCGCTCCGGAGCGATAGGGGTGAAACGGTATTTCCCCCAGTTGCTTGACGGTTATCAGAAGGCCAGCGCGGCCGGCCTTGAGGTGGCAGCCATCAATCCTATGCATCTTCGCCGTTTGGAGTCCTTGCCGGATGAGATAGAAAAAGAAGTCGAATATTCCCAGCTTGTCATTGATATCCTGCTCATGAATGCCGGTAACAAAAGCATCAATCCGGCCGACTTTTCCCGCTGTTCGGTCAGGTCCTGTGTGGATCTGGCCCTGTCGCGTTACCCTTACACCAGCGACGAAGAAGCGGCATTGGTTCACAATGACGTGGAAGGGGATTTCGAATTCATTGGTTCGGAAATTTTGATGAATCATGTGTTGTTTAACTTGCTGCGCAATGCCATCCATTACGTCCGGGTAGCGGGAAAGGGTCAAATCACCGTGTGGGGACAAGCGCGAGGAAAGGGGTATTGCCTGTACTTCCGTGACACCGGTACCGGTATTCCGGCCGATGCTCTCCCGCATATCTTCGAACGGTTTTTTACCACCCGGCAGAAGGGCGCAGGCACTGGTTTGGGCCTGGCCTTCTGCAAGATGGCAATGGAGAGTTTCGAGGGCTCCATCGACTGCGACGCCCGTGTAGGCCAATACACTCAGTTCAGACTGTGTTTTCCGCCACCGGAGGAATTCGGTTACCCACGTTCCCATGTCCAGGGTTAATTGGCGGGTGTGTCAATCGGGACGGGCCGGTGAGGATGCGACGCGGGCGGGCGTGCCTTCTTATCTTTTGCATCTGGGGCTGGTAGGGCTTGCCCAGCAAGGTGGCACAGGCCGCTATTACCCGGTCGATGTCTGAATCGCTGACATCACTGCGCACGGTAAAGCGCATCAGCGAACGGTTTGCGGGTGTTGCTGGCGGGCCGAAGGGGGCGCCGTGGATGTCGTACTTGACCAGTTGTTGGCGCATCAGCAGGGTATTGACCTCAGGGCCACCCATCAAGCAGACAATCTGGGTCTCGGTACCCAGGGTATCGAAACCCAGCTCGTTCAGTCCGTCCCGCAGCCTTTGCGCATTGCATTGTAATTGCCGGCGCGGCTTATCCGCCTGCTGAATGACCTTCAACGTCTCCAGGAAACCTGCCACCTCATGGGGTAGGAGGGCGGAACTGAAAATGGAAGGTAGGGATTCCATCAGAAAATACTCCCTGAAACGTTCGGTACAGGTAATCAGACCGCCTCGGCCGGCAAATGCCTTGGCCAAACTGAAGGTTCGAAAGTCCACTCTGTCTTCCAGCCCCAGTTCGCATACCAATCCCGAGCCTTTGGGACCGTGGGTGCCGATGGAATGGGACTCGTCCACCACCAGAGCGCAACCATACTCGCCGGCCAGATCGACAATCTCCTGTAACGGGCAAATGGTTCCATCGGTACTGTAAACGGAGTCGACGACGATGATTCCCGGACCATTCTGCTTTAACAGTCTGCGCAGATGATCGGGGGAATTGTGGCGGAACGGCTTCGGTGTGGCTCGGGCGCTGCGGATGCCTTCCCAAAGTGACATATGAGCAAGAAAGTCGATATAGACGTTGGTGGTTTCGTCTGCAATCGACTGAATCAGACCGACGTTTGCCGCCCAGCCGGACTGGCAGAGAACGCTCGATTCACAACCCAGGAGTTGGGCAAACTCTTGCTCGAATGTGCGCTGTATGCCCCCCTTGGCAAGGAACAGAGAGGACATCAGCGTGCTGTGGTGTTCGCTGGCTAGTTGATTGCGGATGGCGGCGGCGATCCGCGGGTGATGGGATAAATTGAGATAGTCATTGGTGCTCAGGTTCACCGCGCCGGGTTTCGGTGGATCGCGATCGATCAAGTGCATTCCGCCCCAGGTGACGGCGATACGGGTGTCGAAGAATTCATTGACTCGCGATTGAATACGTGTCTGGAAGGGGTGGAGGGATTGCTTGGACGTATTATTGGTGATGGGTAACATTGGGATTCTCCCGATTTTTCCGTGGAACGTGCTCTGCGGGGTCGCTTCCTCCCAAAAAAACCCCGCGCGGATAGGTCGTCGTTATCGTTTTATTGGCACCATGCAGTTCTTGGGGCTGTTCTGCCAGAGAGGGCGGTTCGAGGCGGAAGAAAAGAGTACGGATACCCTTGAATGGCCTGACCGACACTCTTACGCACCCGGCTCTTCGTTTCCACGACTTGTTTGTGCGTGGGGTGGTTCTATGCCGACTGAATGGTCACTTGTTCATTATCCCATAGGAGAATAACGAATTAGCTGTATGTTTGCTGGATAGGATTACTGCTTTTGTCGCATTGCGCGAAGCCGCTGGGAGGTGTGGTGGACGCTGGAGGATAGGTAGGAACGCTGTGGACGGTCATCAGCCGCAAGTACGTGACAAATAAATGATGGCTTTTACCAGTCAAACGCTATTTTCCGAGAGTTCGTTTAGCGATTGGAATGTGACAAAATTTTGACAATTGGTTGCGTTTAGGGGCAACCCGCTTGTTGGGCAGGCTGGCCGTTGCTCGTTACCCATTGATTCAGATCAGTGCCCCGACCGGCCAAGCCATCAGGCCGGGGGACAATCCGTGCGTGCAGGCGAAGCCTGGGGTGCCGAGTTTTGCCTCCAGCCGTTGGCCGTAAGCCCGATGTCCTTGCCTGCGGATTTAGTCTATGGAGGGGTGCCCAGCCAGACTCCAATGATGGCGTCACCCCACATCAGGGTGATCCAGCCGGCGGCCGCCAGATAGGGGCCAAAGGGAATAGGGATGGACTTGTCCCGCCCGCGCAGGGCGATCAGGCCGATTCCCACCAGGGCGCCGACCAGGGACGAAAACAACAGGATGACGGGCAGGGCCTGCCAACCCATCCAGGCACCCAAGGCGCCCAATAACTTGAAGTCTCCATAGCCCATGCCCTCGCGCCCGGTCAGGGCCTTGTGCACCTTGTACAGACTCCAAAGGCTGAGATAACCCGCCATGGCGCCGATAATGGATTCCGTGGGCGCGACGAACCAGCCTCCCAGGCTCAGGGCCAGACCCGCCCATAACAGCGGTAGGGTGAGATCGTCGGGCAAAAGCTGATGATCGAAATCGATTACCGAGGCAGCCAGCAAGGTCCATGTAAACCCAAGGGCGAACAGGCTCTCCCAGGTGAATCCGAAACGCATGACGACGACCACCGAGAGCAGGGCGGTGGCGGTTTCGATGACCGGGTAGCGGATGGGGATAGCCCAACCACAGGACGAACATTTGCCCTTGAGGAACAGAAAACTCAGCACGGGAATGTTTTCTGCGGCGCTGATCTGGTGGCCGCAATTGGGGCAGCGAGAGCGTGGTCGCGACAGGCTGAGCGGTGGTTCGTCCATTTCCGGAGCCGGCTGGCCGAGCAGTTCAGCGCATTGTCGGCGCCAGTCCCGCTCCATCATGATGGGCAGCCGGTGGATGACCACGTTCAGAAAGCTGCCGACCATCAGGCCGAACACCCCGGCCAGGCTGGCCAGCAACAGCGGGTTGTCCCGTAGCAAGTCGAGTAGGGTCATGGGCGGCGATGCAACTGGGGGTGAGCGGCACCCTGAGTGGTTTTGCCCAGAGTGCCGAAGGACGTATCAGATCGCGGAACCGAGCTTGAAGATCGGCAGGTACATGGAGACCACCAAACCGCCCACCAGGATACCCAGCACCGACATGATCAGCGGTTCGAGCAGGCTGGTGAGGGAATCCACCAGATTGTCCACCTCTTCTTCGAAGAAGTCGGCAACTTTGCCCAGCATGGCGTCCAGAGAGCCGGATTCTTCACCGATGGCGACCATCTGAATGACCAGATTGGGAAACAGCCCCGACTGTTGCAGTGTGGTCTGTAACTGCTGACCGGTAGCCACTTCGTCGCGTATCTTTTCCGTGGCTTGGCGATAGACCACGTTGCCGACGGCGCCGGCGACCGAGTCCAGCGCTTCCACCAGGGGCACGCCAGCGGCAAACATGGTCGACAGCGTCCGGCAGAAGCGGGCTATAGCGGCCTTGTTGAGGATGTTGCCCACCACCGGAATCTTCAGCGACATCCGGTCCAGGCCCTCTTGCATGGCGACGGAGCGCTTCTTGGCGGCTGAAAAACCGTAGACCACACCCATGATCCCGCCGGCCATGACCCACCAGTAGTCCTGGAAGAACTCGGATAGATTGATGACCATCTTGGTGAAGGCCGGCAGGTCGGCACCGAAGCCGGAGAACAGATCCTCGAACTGCGGCACCACGAAGATCAACAGGATGGCCGTAACGATGACGGCCACCACGATGACCGCCGTGGGATAGAACAAAGCCTTCTTGATCTTGGCCTTCAGGCTCTCGGTTTTTTCTTTGTAATCCGCGATCTTGTGCAGCAATGTCTCCAAAACGCCGGCCTGCTCGCCGGCCTGCACCAAGTTACAGTAGAGAGCATCGAATTGGAGGGGGTGTTTGCGAAGGGCCTCCGACAGCGAGGTGCCGGATTCCACGTCGGATCGGATATTGTCCACCAACTCGCGCATGCTGGCGTTTTCGTGGCCGCGGGCAACGATGTCCAGGGACTGTACCAGCGGCACGCCCGCCGAGAGCATGGTCGCCAATTGGCGGCTAAAGACCGCGATATCCTTGGTGAGGATGGCCTGCTTGCGCTGAGTGAATAGCGGAGCCGCCTTTTTCTTGACCTTCAGGGGGGTGATTCCCTGGCGGCGTAGGTCGGCCTTGGCCAACGTGAGGCTTTTGGCTTCGGTCTCCCCGCTGATCCTGGCCCCTCTGCGATCCGCACCTTCCCAGACGAAGGTCTGAAGTTTTTCCGCCATGTCTTAGTCTTTGGTTACCCGGTTCAATTCGTCTAAACCGATCAAGCCATCCCTGACCTTCTTCAGGCCCGAGTTTCGCAGATCGGAATAGCCCAGTTTCTTACCGATCGCCGCAATCTGCATGGCGTTGCCGCCGTCCAGGATAATCTGCTCGATCTCGTCTCCCACGGGCATGACTTGGAAGATACCGACGCGCCCCTTGTAGCCCTTGTTGTCGCATGTTGGGCAGCCAACCGGGCCAAATACCGTAAGGCTTGGAATCTCCGCTTCCTTGAAGCCCTCTTCCAGTAACACCTCTTTCGGCAGATTGACCGGTTTCTTGCACTGATCGCAGAGGCGTCGGGCAAGTCGCTGAGCCATGATCAACACTACTGCTGAGGCGATGTTATACGGTGGGATGCCCATCTGGGCAAGACGCACCAGGGTCTGTGGGGCGTCGTTGGTATGCAAAGTGGACAGAACCAAGTGACCGGTCTGTGCCGCTTTCACTGCAATTTCAGCGGTTTCCAGGTCTCGAATCTCACCCACCATGATAATGTCAGGATCCTGACGCAGAAAGGCTCGCAACGCCTCTGCGAAGGTCAGGCCGGTTTTTGGATTGACATTGACCTGGTTGATGCCCGCGACGTTGATTTCCACCGGGTCCTCTGCCGTGGAGATGTTCCGATGCGGCTTATTGAGCATGTTGAGACCGGTGTACAGGGACACCGTCTTACCGCTACCGGTAGGACCGGTGACCAGAATCATCCCGTAGGGTTTCTCCAAAGCCTCCTCGAAATGCTTGCGCTGCTCCTCCTCAAAGCCCAGCTTCTCGATACCCACCTGGGCGCTGCTGGGGTCCAGAATACGCAACACCACCTTCTCACCGAACAAGGTGGGGCAGGTGTTTACACGAAAGTCGATGGCCCGGTTGCGCGAGAGTTTCATCTTGATGCGCCCGTCCTGCGGGACGCGGCGCTCGGCGATGTCCATGCGGGACATGACTTTTATTCGTGAAATCAATCGGTTGGATAGAGCCACCGGTGGTGCGGCAACCTCGGTGAGCATGCCGTCCTGACGAAAACGAATCCGAAAGGTCTTCTCGTAAGGTTCAAAGTGAATATCGGATGCGCCCTTGTTGATGGCATCAAGCAGCACTTTGTTCACATACCGCACGACCGGCGTATCGTCCACCGCGCTGGAGATCGCATCGTCGTCGCCTACCAGGTCCTCGTCGCCGCCGCTGATTTCCAGGTTGTCCAGATCCGTATCGGCCAAGTCGCCCATAGTGTCCGTCTGGGCATCCAAGGCTTTCTCGATGGCGGCGGATAGTCTATCTTCTTCCACCAGTACCGCCGAGGTGGTAAGCCCGGTCTGGAACTTGATCTCGTCCAACCCCAACAGATTGGTAGGGTCGGAGACCGCAACATAAAGGCGGGCCCCGCGTTTGAACAAGGGCAGGGCGTGATGCTGACGAATGAGCTTCTCTTTCACCAGCTTCAGCGGCGCCATGTCCATTTCCATGACCTTGATGTCGAACAAGGGTACGCCGAACTCTTGCGAAGCCGACCAGGCGATCTGGCGTGGGTCCGCCAAATTGTTTTGAACCAGGTAGCTCACGAAGGGTACCTTGGTCTTGAGCGCCTGCTCATAGGCGCTGACGGCGTCTTGCTCCGTCAACAGGCGGTCCAGCACCAGGCGCCGCGCCAAGCCGCTAAGGGGGAGTTGGGGGTTGATGGTGGCCATGTCTGTGGAGTTCGCTTTATAACTGGTTGATTTTCCCAAGGTGGCTAGGCGTAAGTGTAGTTGAAGCAGAGCCTGGGTAACATAACCAAGACTTCGGGACTCAAGTTTCGGTATGCCGTGCCGCCTTAGATCCCGACGTGATTCAAAGTCCTGCTCAGCAGGAAAGCTGGGTGATTGCCCCAGTAATAGCCGATAGATCAATGCGAATTCGTATCGCTTCTTTGGGGAAGGAGTTGATCCTGATCATCGCTAGCAGCCTTGTTGTCTTTGCCGCGGGACCTTGGGCATCGGTTGGTATTCCCTGGGAGGAGTTCGTGGCGCCCGGAATCACGGTGAACAGTCCGTAATTTCCTCGCTGCCCCGTTTCTACGGTTTCCAACGTTTAATATCTGATACAGAAAATGTCTTATACAAAGTGCCAGATCAGTAGTTGGCCGATTGTCTCGAGCGTTATCGGGGTAGACTGCAAAAAACCTGACAAGCAATGCTGGAGCACTTCAGGGATGCGCTGGACAGAGAAATGCGTCAGATCTGTTCTGACTCTGAGACGCCTTGTCCAAGTACTAAACCACTGGCGGCTTTCTGGGGAGCGGCTAGTAAGGCTTTCAATTTTCTACATTGGGGTTCTTCAATTTTGCGTCACTACTCGTTCATAACTATTTGACTTGTTGGTAAAAGGTGTTTATCCATTTGATGAGCCCGCAATTTTGCAACTCGTTCAGGATATCGATACAAGCAGGGGGAATCCTGGTCTTGTTAGATACTGTTCAATGCATTTTGTTTTCTACTTTACAGGTCCAGCAATGAAGGTTGTCATCCTTGCCGGTGGATATGGGACCCGCCTTGTGGAAGAGACCAGCACCATTCCCAAGCCTATGATCGAAATTGGCGGGCGGCCGCTACTTTGGCACTTGATGCGGTTCTTTGCGCACCACAAATGCAAGGATTTCATTATCGCCTTGGGTTACAAAAGCGAGGTCATCAAACGTTATTTCCTTCACTATTCGCACCTGCAATCCAATCTCAAGATCGACCTCGGAACCGGATCAGTTCAGGCCGAAAGCAACGATAGCCTGGACTGGCAGGTTGAGTTGAAAGACACCGGCTTCGCGACCATGACCGGTGGTCGCCTGCTGCGCTTGCGCGACTCCATCAATGGCACGTTTCTCTTCACCTATGGGGATGGACTTTCCAATGTAGACGTTCCGGCTTTGCTTAAATTTCACAAATCACACGGCCGCATAGCCACAGTTACGGCGGTGTCTCCAGTCTCCCGCTTCGGTTTGTTGCGGCTAGGAGATGGCGGCCGGGTGATGTCCTTCGCGGAAAAGCCCGATTACCGCGATAATTTGATCAATGGTGGATTCTTCGTTCTGGAACCCGAGGCTTTGGATTATATTGCCGGTGACGATGCAAGTTGGGAACGCGAACCCTGTGAGCGCCTTGCTGCGGAGGGGCAAATGATGGCCTACCGCCACCCCGGTTTCTGGCAGTGTGTGGACACTTTGCATGAGCTTCGTCACCTGCGTGGTCTGTGGGATTCCGGCCAAGCCGAATGGAAGGTGTGGTAGTGCCGATCGATATCGGTTTCTGGAAGGGGCGCAGCGTCTTCATCACTGGGCATACCGGCTTCAAGGGGGGGTGGTTGTCCCTCTGGTTGGTTTCTTTGGGTGCCCGGGTTACCGGGTACTCACTCGCGCCTCCCACCACCCCATCACTGTTTGAGGTCGCCGGTATCGCCGAAGATCTGCACAGCGGGATTGGTGATATTCGCGATCAACAGCAGCTGCACGCTGCCATCGCGCAGGCCCGAGCTGAAATCGTCATTCACCTGGCAGCGCAACCCCTGGTGCGCGAATCCTATGTCCAACCTGTGTTGACTTATGCAACGAACGTCATGGGCACTGTGAATGTACTTGAAGCGGTGCGCGCTACCCCAAGCGTGCGCAGCGTGTTGGTGATCACCTCGGACAAATGCTACGCAAATCGGCCTACCGACGGCGGCTATGCCGAGAGCGACCCAATGGGAGGCGATGACCCGTATAGCAGCAGTAAGGGGTGCGCCGAGCTGGTGGCTGCGGCGTATCGGGAGTCCTATTTCAGTGCGGCCGGCGTGGGCTTGGCGACGGCTCGCGCTGGCAATGTGATCGGTGGTGGTGACTGGGCCAGAGATCGTATTGTTCCCGACGCAATTGCAGCCTTTGTAAGAGGCGAATCACTGGAAATCCGGTATCCAGGTGCGACCCGGCCTTGGCAACATGTGCTCGATCCGGTGGCTGGGTATCTCATGCTTTGTGAGCGACTAATGAGTGCTGCGAACGTATATTCCTCGGGTTGGAATTTCGGCCCCGATTTGGCCGATGCTCAGTCGGTCGCCGCGTTCGCCTCCCGTATCGCCGAGCACTGGGGAGATGGGGCACAGTGGCACCCGGTTCCTGGTGAACACCCAAAGGAAACTCAGCATTTGCAACTGAATTGCGACAAGGCCAAGGCTCAACTTGGCTGGCAGCCAACCTGGTTGTTGGAGAGAGGCTTAGAGGAGACCGTGCGCTGGTACCGGGCCTGGAGCGATAAGGCGGATATGCGCCTCTTCACCCGTGAGCAGATCCAGTGTTATCAGCAGGAGCACCTGCGCTGATGCCTGACCGTTTCGAGTTGCACACCACCTGCCTTGCTGGTGTGGTGGGTATCCATCCACAAAAACGCGAGGACTCGCGCGGCTCCTTCACCCGCCTGTTCTGCGAGCAAGATCTGCGTGAACTCGGTTTTGGCGCGTCCATCGCCCAGATCAATACGAGTAGCACGCTGGTCAAGGGCAGCATTCGTGGCCTGCATTTTCAGCGCCCGCCGCATGCGGAGGCTAAAATCGTCATTTGCATGCGTGGCTGCGTTTTCGACGTCGCTGTCGATGTTCGCAAGGGGTCGGCAACCTTTTTGAAATGGCATGGCGAAACACTCAATGGGGATCAACTCAATGCCCTATACATTCCCCCTGGCTGTGCACATGGTTTTCAAGCTTTGAGCGACGATTGTCAGCTGCTGTACTTGCATTCCACGCCGTATCACCCTGCTTCCGAAGGCGTCATCCATGCGTTCGAACCGCAGGTAAATATCGCATGGCCGCTGGAACCTCGGGCGATGTCGCAACGCGATCAGGCAACGGCGCCCCTGGGGGCCCATTTCCAGGGGTTATCGATGTCATGAAATGTCGCCATTGCGGGTCCGACATCGACAGCGTCGCCCTTGACTTGGGCAGTGCCCCTCCCTCCAACTCCTATCTGACGGCGCAACATCTCTTTCAGGCGGAGTGGTGGTATCCCTTGAAGATTCTGGTTTGCGAGCAGTGCTGGTTGGTGCAGACCCAGGATTACGTGGACGCAGAAACCCTATTCTCCTCGAATTACGCCTACTTCAGTTCGTATTCCACCAGCTGGCTCGACCACGTCCGGGATTACGTTGCACAAATGGTGGCGCGGTTCGCGCTGCATGGCCAAAGTCGGGTGGTGGAGGTGGCGGCCAATGACGGCTACCTGTTGCAGTACGTGCAGGAACAGCGGATTCCTTGCTACGGAATCGAGCCGACTCTCAGTACCGCCAACGTGGCCAAGGAAAAAGGTATCGACATCGTTACGCGGTTCTTTGGCATGGCCACAGCGCAGGAATTGAGGGGTTCGCACGGCCCCGCCGACCTCATGGTGGCCAACAACGTGTTGGCGCATGTCCCGGACATCAATGATTTCGTTCGCGGTTTCAGCGCCTTGCTCAAACCTGATGGAGTCGCCACCTTCGAATTTCCGCATCTACTGAACATGGTTGAACAAAAGCAGTTTGACACGGTTTACCATGAACACTTCTCTTACCTGTCTTTGACTGCTGTAGAGGCTGTCTTCGGCAGCAACGGCCTCGCAATATTCGACGTCGAGCCCCTTCCGACGCACGGCGGTAGTCTGCGGGTATTCGCGCAGCGTGGCGATACTGGTGTTCGGTCGTGCGACCCTCGGGTATCTGAATTGTTGTGTAAGGAGCGTCGAGCAGGCATCGCCAGTTTGGACTTCTATCGGGCGTTTCAGCGTTCCGCTGAAACCATCAAGAACGACTTTCTGCGCTTCTTGTTGGACGCCAAACTCGCGGCAAAAACCGTTGTCGCCTACGGCGCTGCAGCAAAGGGTAACACCTTGTTGAACTTCGCCGGCGTACGATCGGATCTGCTTGCGTTTGTGGTGGACCGCAACCCAGATAAACAAGGAAAATTTATGCCGGGTAGTCGAATTCCTATTGTCGCCGAGGCGCAACTGAATCGGGTACGCCCTGACTATGTGGTAATCCTTCCCTGGAACCTGAAATCGGAGATTGGCGAACAACTGCAATATACCCGGCAGTGGAATGCTCGTTTGGTCACTGCCGTGCCGCAAATGGAGATCTGGTGACGAGACAGGTTCTCCTTACCGGCGGCTCGGGTTTTGTCGGTCGGCAGGTGTTGCGTGCGTTGTGTGATCACGACGTCAGTGTCCGCATCATTCTCAGAGAGGGCTCACCAGTGCCCTTCAAGGATAGCGCGTGTATCCAGGACGTCGTTAGATCGCCGGACATATTTGCCGAAGACCTCGAATGGTGGATCCATTCCTGCGCTAACATCGATACTGTAATTCATGTCGCTTGGTACACGGAACCTGGGGAGTACCAACATTCAGCAAAGAACATCGACTGTTTACGTGGCACTCTAGTTTTGGCCCAGGCGGCGGCGCAAGCCAAGGTGCGCAAGTTTGTCGGCATCGGTACCTGTTTTGAGTACCAACTTGGTTCCCAGGCGTTGACCGTCGATGACGTTTTGCAGCCCGAGACGCCATATGCCGCCGCGAAAGCAGCGGCCTACCTTGCGTTGTCGCGATTTTTTCCCACTCAGAAGGTCGTTTTGGCGTGGTGCAGGTTGTTCTACCTGCATGGCGACGGCGAAGACACGCGCCGCCTGATCCCCTACATCCACCACCAATTGCAGCGAGGGCTTCCCGTGTCGCTGGGTGACCCGGACCTGATTCGCGACTACATGGATGTTCGAGACGCGGCGGACGATATTGCCCTTGCTGCTCTGGGCACGGCTAATGGCCCGCTGAACATTTGTTCTGGGGTGCCGACAACTATTCGGCAGATAGCTGAAACCATTGCCGATCACTATAATCGGCGAGACCTGCTGCGCTTCGGCGCGCGCCCCCGTCAAGCCACCGACCCGGATTGTGTTGTAGGCGTCAAATCCGTTCTGAGGGCAATATGATCAGCACGTACGCCCCCCGTGTTTTGTACGAAGCTCTTGAATTTCCGGTATTTCAGAACAAGGTTTATGACAGCCAGGAAGGCGCTGTTCACTGCCCCAAAGCTGACATTCGCTTAGTGGAGGACCTACAAAGCGGCTTGGTCTACAATGCGCTTTTTGAGCCTGAGTTGATGGCCTACGACGCCCAATATCAAAATGAACAGGGCGAAAGTGCGACCTTCTGCAAGCATCTCAACGACGTTGCCGACATCATCCGCCGAACTCTCGGTACGCGGGCACTTATCGAGGTTGGCTGCGGCAAGGGTGGATTCTTGGAGATGTTGCTCAAACAGGGATTCGACATCACTGGATTCGACCCTGCCTACGAGGGAGACAATCCGCGCATCCAGCAGCATTATTTCCGTGAGGAATTGGATATTCACGCCCATGGCATCGTCTTGCGACACGTCCTGGAACACGTCCAGGACCCGATTACGTTTTTGCAGTCGCTAAGTAGAGCCAATTCCGAAAAAGGACTGATTTATATAGAGGTGCCATGTTTAGACTGGATCAACCGAAACAATGCTTGGTTTGACATCTTCTACGAGCATGTCAATTACTTCAGGCTCACGGATTTCTCGCGAATATTTGGCCGTATCGTCGCAAGCGGCCATCTCTTCGGTGGTCAATATCTCTACGTCGTCGCGGACTTGGCGAGCATCCGCCTGCCTGTCATACAGGAGCATGAGCGTATTAATTTTGCAGTGCGGTTCGAGGCAAAACAGATATGCCAAGATAGCCATACCCCAGTCGCGGTCTGGGGAGCCAGTTCCAAAGGGGTGATTTTCGCGCTCATGCGATCTCGTATCGGACTACCGATCGATCTGGCCGTCGATATCAATCCTGCAAAACAAAACAAATTCATGCCCGTTACCGGAGTGCCTATTCTGTCCCCAGGCGCGGCGCTACCCAGGTTGCATAAGGGCGCAACTATCTTCGTTGTCAATTCGAACTATTTCGACGAGATACGGACTATGTCTGGCGACCACTACCACTACGTTTGCGTAGATTCACGGGTGACATCCGATGAGTAATTTCGAACAAGAAACTGCTGGCCGTATTGCCGCAAACGGGTCCGACTCTGAGTTACGGGAGACCGCCAAGGCCTTCATGGAGGCATCGCTGAGGAATCAGTACTCCTACAATTTCCGCTGGTTGGGACGCCCGATAATCCAATATCCGCAAGACATCGTAGGCATGCAAGAGTTGATCTGGCGAGTGCGGCCGGACCTGATCATAGAAACCGGTATTGCTCGCGGTGGATCTTTGATTTTTAGTGCCTCGATGCTCGCTCTGCTGGACATGGCCGATGCGATCGAAAACGGAGACCATATTAACATCAGTGGTAATGCCAAGCGCATGGTGTTGGGTATCGACATCGATATTCGCGAAGCCAATCGGCTTGCCATCGAGGCTCATCCGATGGCGGGCCGCATACGCATGATTCAAGGTTCGAGTATTGCTCCTGAGGTTATTGAACAGGTTCGGGATATCGCCGCAAGTTACAAGCGGGTACTCGTGTGCCTGGATTCCAATCACACCCACAATCACGTCCTCGCGGAATTGGAAGCCTACGCATCCCTAACCACGGTTGACAGCTATTGCGTAGTATTCGACACCATCGTCGAACATATGCCGGACGAACTCTCTGCCAACCGTCCATGGGCGAAGGGCGACAATCCAAAAACCGCGTTGCTTGATTTCATTGGGCGACACCCGGAATTTGAAATTGATAAATCGATTGAAAATCAATTGATGATTACGGTCGCCCCGGGTGGTTATTTGCGTCGTAAAGCTTGAATCCGAGAACGTAGCGCCCAATAAATCCAGAACGCCAACCAGACGCTTAAGTCGCCGCACAGCACAACCACACGAAAACTAGCAACCAGCACAAAAAGACTCCCCCCGGATAGGTCGCTATGGATCAGTTGGCTCGATACCGCTTCAGAGACCCCGATGCCTTGCGGCGCGAACGGGGTAATGAAACCAATCCCCCAGGAAAAAATATAAACACCTCCTAAAGAGACTTGTGCATCTCCGCTGGTAGCTCCCGGTAGCGCTTGCATGAACAGCGCAAAGGATAAAGCAGTCAGCGCCCAGTAGCCGGTGTTCAGCAAAAAGGTCCCACCGTACCACATTGGTTTCAGAGTCATGCCGCGGGAGGCGCCCATAAAAGGCAGCGCCAGAAACACTACCGTTGACGCGAGTACCAGACCAAGGATAATCCAATACCAGACCCCCGTTGGAGCTGAAGTCAGTAAGGTCAAGGCTCCTCCAAGGCCCAGCGCGGTGGCCGCAATAAGTAGATTCTCGACCACCACATATGCCCCAATATCCCGCTTCGGTATACCCAGTTCGGCATAATTTACCACTCGTGCAACGGAATGCCAGATGCCGCCGGGGAGATATTTGGCGGGAAGATTCCGGATGTGGATCGACAAGGTATTGGAATAGGCGAGCGAGTGTCCGATCGACTGAAACAGCCAGCGATTGGTGAGCGGGGAGACCGTATGCAGCAGGGCCCAGGCCACCATGCTCGCTACCAGCAATGACGTATCGCGCTCTTGAAAGACCTGAAGTATTTGCGTGTGGGACAGCCATGCAAATACGCTGATCGAACCCAAGGCCAGCACCGAAAACACCCATTTGAGCCAACGTATAAACGGCGCCATCGTCTTCGGCAAGTCGTCCACGTGATCACCGCGCCCGATAACGCCTTCCGGTGATGTAACGGATCGGAAAGCAGGGGACCAGCAAGGCCATGATCAGAGTTTTGTCTGTAATGGGTAGATCGGCCGAAAGCACATTGCGTACCAGAGCTAGTGGTAATCGCGCCAGCGGAAATAACTTCTCCCAGCGTGCAGTCACCACCCGATAGGAGGTATTCTTGTAGCGGCTCAGTTTCTCGGTAAAAGTGGTTTCGTTTCGGAATTCTCGTCGACTCCAATTTGTTAAAGGACTGTGGACGAAATCGCCCTGGAGAGCGAGGCGGGTGAGAATGACCAAGTCTGCGCCCACCATGTTGATGAACGGCACTTCCCGGAGCGGTGCGGTTCGTATCAAGCCCAGAATCGGATGCATGTTACCCCACAGTACTGTGATATAACGGGCCACAACATCCATGCCTCGGGTATCAGTCCAGCCTGATTCTTTGGTGAGCGTTACACCGTTCTCGTCAATCCATTTTGACGTGCCGAATGCCAGGACTGCATCCTCATGCCGGGTTAATGCGTCGACGCAACTGGAAAGGTAATTCGGAGCCCAAAGATCGTGGCCGGAGGCCCACATGAAAAATTCGCCGCGAGCCTGTTTGAGCACATGAGCGAAATTCGGACCTGGCCCCTTGTTCTCGGCAAAGCGATGGTAGGTGACGTGTGCAAATCGCTCGGCATAATCGCGGCAAATGGTTTCTGAATGATCAGTTGATGCATTGTCTGAAATAATGATTTCAATGTTTACATAATCTTGTTCGGTGAGGGCATCAAGTGATGCACGTAAGAACCGTTCTTCGTTGAAGATCGGCATTCCAACAGATACAAGGGGAAAAGGCTTCATCGCATACACCCGCTCTCCAGGAATAACCGGCTCGACTAAACCTTGGGGAAAGCGCTAATCCAATCGTGAGCGCCCATCGTGAGTTGGCTTTGAAAGTGTGCTAGCAATACAAAGCGCATTGTTGCCTGCATTTTAGTGCCTAGGCGGCACGATGTGGACAACCGCTGTGAACATGTCATGAGGTTGTTTTTAACTGCATGTTTTTATAGGGGGTTAAAGGGAATCCTTGGGGAGCGTCAGGCACAGAACGAGGACCGACGAAACCGGCTGGCGAGTCAAGGGTAAGCAATTTTTTAGATTATCCCCCATTAGGAGTGGTCCTATATCCATTGTGCGTGGTTTGATCAGAATGCTGCGTGTGTGTCAAGTAGTCTTGGGGTGAATTCGAGTTGGGTAGAGCAAGATGGACATGAAGTTGCTTTAGCGGTTTTTCATGTTTTTGCGCAACGCCATGAGTATGGAAAAGTCGAGGAGTCATTCGTTCGGCTCTGACTCTTGATTTTGTTCTAGTTGATTTTTTTCGGAAGACGAGAATATCAATGAAGTAATTTGCTCAGAAACGAGGCCGATTAGAAATATTAAAATGGAAGTGGTGAATAGGAGGGCGCTCATGTTGGTAAATTGCCCCTTGGTGATGAAAGTATGTGCATAGTGTATTAGCCCAAGAGAGAAGAAAGTGATACTCAATGGGACGAACAGTTTAAGCGGTGAGTAGAGCGTTCCGATTTTGAAGATAATGAGGACAAAGCGAAATCCATCTTTCAGAGGGTGAATGTGGCTTTTTCCCTTCCGGGAACGGGATATGGTGGGGTGAAACGACACAGTATAGCCACTGCGTATGAATGCCATTGTAATCGTGGTTGGGTAGGAAAAACCGTTGGGTAAAAGATGTATAAACTGTCTGGCAGCGTCGGTTCGGACGGCTCGGTAGCCTGACGTTAGGTCCGGTATGGGAATTCCTGTTGCTAACGAAGCTAATGCGTTATATGTCTTATTGGCAAATCTTCGCATAACTGATGCGTGGCTTGACGGTGTTCTCGCTCCTATTGCCATATGGCTTCCCTTTCTGGTTGCGTTCAACAACTCTGGTATCAGCGAGGGATTGTGCTGCCCATCCCCGTCCATAAATACAAGGGTTCTTGCGTTGGAAGCACGGATTCCAGTTTTGATCGCGGCACCATTCCCTTTTTGGTAGGAATGGGAAATGACTTTGGCTCCAAGTGCCAGGCATATCTGTCTAGTGGAGTCGGTCGATGCGTCATCTACAACAAGAATATTCGCGTCGGGGTAGATATGTTGAATTTCTGTCAATAGTGACTCGATATTGGCTTCTTCATTCCGAGCAGGAATGACGATTTGAAAATCTGTCGTGTCCTCGGATTCTTGAAAATCGGCTGAATGTGCTTCAGACATCTTGGATGTGGTTGTGTGTTTCATAGATAGAAGCTATCAATTTTCCAGATAGTTCAGTGGCGTTTTTGATTTTTCAATCAGGGCATTGAGATTGTTGACTATTGAGTTCACTTGATACAGAGGGTGGTTGCTAAGCTTTTGCAAGTTATTGATGGCTTGTTTCGCCTGCTCGACGTCATTCATTTCTAGCGCGATTGCAGGTATTAGTGTCAATACCTGAATTTGGATGTTGGTGGGATGTTTGTTTAGATCTCGACTCAATTTTTGAAGAATGGCGAGAGCGCCAGCGCGGTCACCAAGCGTATGTAAATTCACGGCATGTGCCAGTTCTACATTTGGGTGATCGCCTCCGAACGGGTTGTGGACGGCATTTTGAGAAAGGGACAACATCTGTGAGTCGTTCAGTGATTTGCATTTTGTATTATGGTATTCCGCAATTAACGTGGATAGAGTGTCGGAAGCGTCGGGAGTGATTTTTCCGTTCTGCAGTTTTTGGACTGCGTGATTAAATATTGGTGTGATATCCGTATCAGTTTTGCAGAGAATTCGCAATGTGTTGAGTTCTGGAGAGGCATCATAAGGTCGAAGTGATGATAATGTTTTTAAGTGTCTTAGTGCCTCTGGGATGTTTCCTTTTTGGAGATAGAGATTGATCATCGAGATATTGGCTCGAGGTGAGCTGGTGTGGTTGATGTATTGGTAGGTGGCCAGCATTTCCGGTGTACCCCAAAGGATAGATCTTTCCCAGGTTTGAAAAATGAGCAGGCCAAAAACGAAGGATGATGAAATATAAATCATTGGTTTGAGTTTGCTTGCGAAACGAGATAGCACTATGCCTAGGCCGGCTATGGCTAGCATTACTCCAATGGATGGAAAGTAGTTTCGGTGTTCAAAAACCAATTCAAGGGGAAATATTGTGGATTCAAAAAGATGGCCGGTGAAGAAAATTACTATGCCGAGGCCAATCAAAGGGGAGCGTTTGCGGAGGTAAAATGAAAGCAACAGTAAGGCAATGATGAGGGAAAACGACGCGATTGTTGTGAGGTCTATTGAGCGTGTGATAGGAAAGTCATCATGGTATAGGCTCATGCTTCCCATTGAGGGGAATAGTAGGAGCCGAAGGTAAAAAATAAGAACATTTCCTTCGGTAAGTAAACGTTCCTCCATTGTGAAGGGTCTGGTTAAATAGTGAGATAGCAATCCCTGGAGGTGCAACGAGAAATAGGCTGCTCCAATAGCGATAGGGAGGATGAGGGATGGAATAGTCAGGTAGTGAAGAAGATTTCGTTGGTGTAATCCGAATGTTCGGTACTGAAATATAAAATGTTCTATTGCGAGAAGGAAAAGGGGGGTTAGTGCTCCATTTTCTTTGCTTAGAGCGGCTAGTGGGGTGAAGAGCACAATCGATAATAGCGCGATTTGCGAGCCACCTGACTCTGAATTGATCATTCGGGTTCGCCCGATGATGTAAGCTAAGCATGCTAGTGATGAAAAGAAAAACGACAACTGCGTCATTCTTTGGACTGGGTAGAGTACGGTACTAACGTGCAGCGGATGAAGCAACCAGGCGCTTACTATGAGCGCTGCGATGATCCAATTACGGTGGCCTTCCTGGTGGCCTAGAAACTCCAGTAGACGACCGATGATCCAGAGAAGGAGTAGGCCGTTGAGTATATGTATGAATACGTTTGTATATCGGAAGGTTTGGACGGAAAAGGGGCTAAAGTAACTGTTTAATGCGAAAGAAATGGTTGAGACTGGTCGGTGCAATAATCCGCTCTCGTTGGATGTGGCTACCAGGCTGAGATTTCTTATTGTTAATTCTGGAATCTTGGTTTGGCGCAGGTTGTTGTAGTCATCTAGAAGAAAACTGCCGTGCAGGCCTGTGCTGTATACGTAGTACGTGACGCAGATGAGTAAAGTAAGATAGGCGGCAAAAGCGGCGTGGAAGAGGGACGTTAGTTTCCTGGTTGCCATTCTGTTAATGCGTCATAGGTACGTGGTTTTCCAGGATCGGAAAACATTCATGTGTTAGGAGGCGTGTGGCTGGAGAGTTCGAGCGAACAGTGACCATTATTTGATGCTTGGCACTGTTTGGCGGCAAGGGGCGTGATGGGATTGCGATGTATTCGGCAGCAAACAGCACAGTGAGCAAACGCTCGCTGTGCTGTGCTTGGGCAGCAAATTAATTTCGGCAGGTACCCGGTGCCAAGCCCTTGTTGGTCCCGGTGGATGTGCAGACAAAGTATACCGTGCCGCCCGCGTTGGTTTTTGCTTCCAATTTGATAACGAGGCCACTCAAGTCTCTAGTCCCGGTAATTTGGACGGCCTTGGCGGTGTTGTCCCAGGTGATACCGGATACATAAGGAGATGTTTTGCTGTCAAAACCGGCGGTAGAGCGGCTGTCCGGCATAGTTCCGGTGCCCAGGATGTACTCGGAGACAGCCATCTTGGCCGGGGCGGCCATGGAGATCAGTTCCGAAGCCTTTGCCTTCTTGGTGTAATCCTGATACGACGGAATGGCGATCGCAGCCAATACGCCAAGAATGGCGACCACGATCAAGAGTTCGATAAGGGTGAAACCCTTTTGGGCGTTGTTCATTGCTTTTCTCCTGCATTGGAAAGCGTTTGCATTCGATTTTGGCAACCTGCGACACATTGTTGTGTGCGCCAGTGTCGCTCACCACAGCTGTCCGATGATGCTCCCGGTTCCCTTCGGGTCTCGGCCTCAGCAGTTCCTTTCGGCCGATGTGGCCTTGACCTTTAGTAAGCACTGGGCGTGCCAGTTTTGGGATTCTGTGTGTGGTTGGAGTTCCTGTCGCCAAAAAGTTGACGGAAGGGAATAAGGACATGTAATTGTCGGTGTATTCGACAGAAACTTGCCGCACTTCGCGAACGTGGTTTTATTGCAACAATTGTCGGTTTGGTTGGATGGGCGTGTCTTTGACGTTCTGTGGCACTGGCTGACAAAAATTGTCACTTTTCGTCGGGAATCGTCTACTCGATGCCAAGCTTTTCCATGCGATATCGCAATGAGCGGAAACTGACTCCAAGGCGTTTGGCGGCTTCAGTCTTATTCCAGCGTGTCTCTTCCAAGGCTTCCGTTATTCGACTTCGTTCGAGTTCGGCCAGGTACTCGTCGAGGTTCTTGCCTGTCACTGGTGGTGGTGCTTCGCGTGGGCCTTCATTGAGGTGTAGGTCGATGGCTGCGATTTCGTTACCTTCGCAAAGGGACGATGCGCGCTCCAGCAGGTTTTCCAATTCACGCACATTGCCTGGAAAGGTGTAGGCTTGAAGTGCTGCGATTGCTTCCTTCGATAGTCCGGGGCTGGGTCTGCCGCTGCGCTGTTCCAGTTGTTTCAGGCAATGCTCTGCCAGTGAAGGAATATCTTCCGGCCGCTCCCGCAATGGCGGGATTTCCAGCTCGATGACGTTGATCCGATAGTAGAGGTCTTCTCGGAAGGTGCCTTTGGCAACGCGTTCGTTCAATGAATGATGCGTTGCGCTGAGGATGCGTACGTCTACCCGAACCTCCTCATGGGAGCCCACGGGGCGTACAGCCCGCTCCTGTATGGCCCGGAGCAGCTTGACTTGCATGGGAAAGGGCAGTTCGGCAATTTCATCCAGAAACAGGGTGCCGCCGTCAGCGGCCTGGAACAGGCCTGGTTTGTCTGCAATGGCTCCAGTGAAACTACCGCGTTTGTGGCCGAAGAACTCGCTTTCCATCAGGTCGGCAGGTATGGCTCCACAGTTGACGGCAACGAAACTCTGCTCCGCCCTTGGGCCTTTGTCGTGGATGAGTCTCGCCGCCAGCTCTTTGCCGGTGCCGGATTCGCCGTGGATGAAGACCGGTGCTTGGCTGCGAGCGAGCTTTTCGATAGTCCCCCTCAGCCTGCGCATGGGGGAGGAGTCTCCGATCATGGTGTGGCGCGATCGACGTTCCCGCACGTCCCGGTCTTCGCGCAGCCGCAGGGCGCTGTTCACCAGGTCGCGCAGGGCCTTGAGGTCCACTGGCTTGGATACGTAGTCGAAGGCCCCCGCTTTGAGGGTTTCCACGGCGGATTCCATGCTGCCGTAAGCGGTAATGACGGCGACCGGGGTCTTGGGGTGATTGGTCTGGATCTCTTTGACCAGTTCGATTCCCTGGCCGTCCGGCAGTCGCATGTCCGTCAGACAGAGGTCGTAATTGCCCTTGGCGAGTAGCTTTCTGCCCTCTTTGACAGAACCGGCCTGATCACAGTCCAGCCCCATGGTGGAAAGTGTGATTTGCAGCAGTTCGCGGATATCCGCTTCGTCGTCGACTATGAGGGCTTGTTGGCGAGCCATTTGAATATTGCAGGGAAGGGGGGGTCTAACTATCCTAACAGTATGGGCCTTGATGGGGAGTTTTTCTCGTTTCAGATACGATCTGTTCGAGTTTGGAGGAAAGTAAGGCGAAAGCAGCTGCCTCCTTGTTCCCGGCTAAGGTATTCCAGGCTCGCATTGTTCAGTTCGCTCAGTTCCCTGGCGAGATATAGTCCCAGCCCTGTCCCAGTTGTGCGCGACGTGAAAAACGGCTCAAACAGTCGAGTGGCATGTTCTTGTCGAACTCCGGGGCCGTGGTCAATGATTTCCAGACGGCATTCGGCATCAGGGTGCTCCCGATGGATGTGCATCTCAAATCGAATCTCACCGTGCGTCGGCGGGGCGTGAATCAGCGCATTGTCACAGAGGTTGGTGAGGATCTGACGCAGGTGTTGAGGGTCCAGGCAAACCGTACATTCGGTATCCGTCACCAAGGGGGTTTGTTCAGCCTTAAGGTTGTGGATGATGCGGTAGTCTTCCAGAAAGGCGTTTAACCATGGCCCCAAGGCCAGCTCCACCGGGCGGGAAGCTTCACGTCGTGCCAATTGCAGGATCGTTTCCACCACCTTGTTAACGCGTGCGGATTGCTTGTGAATGATACCGGGAAGCCTTTCGAGCTCGGGGGGAGTGCCGGGTGCTTCCAGCAACAGTTGGGCGGCATGACTGATGGCGCCTAGCGGGTTGCGGATTTCGTGAGCGATGCTGGCGGTCAGTTGTCCCAATGAGGCGAGTTTTTGTCGCTGCACCTGGGCAGACAGTTCGCCTGCGTCCTCCAGCATAATTAGGGTGCCGGCGTTGGGAGACTCGCCCAACCGCCGAAGCCGGACCAGCAGTTCAGGGCCTTCGTTTGTCAGGCGTAGAGAAGCAGGCTGGACTTTTTGCAGCCCACGGCGCGATTGCAGGTACGTCGCCAGATTCGTTGAGAGGGCCTCCAGTGGTGTCTCTTCGAGGTAGTCCCGTAGGCCGAGCATTGCCTTGGCGGCGTTGTTCATCAGGCGTACTTTGCAATCGTTGTCGACAGCAATGATGCCCGCGCGCAGTTGCTGCACGATGAACTGGTTCAGTTCTGTGAGATTAGCCAGATCCAATCCGCGCCGAGCGGCCAGCTCCGCGCTTTCGCGCATGCGCCGGGCCAAGGTTTGCGCCAGCAACGCGGTGGCGAAACAGGCGGCACCAAGCAGGCCGGCCTGCGTGTACGATGCAGCCGTGCTGTTGCCTTCGATCAATTGCCGCAATACGGGTTCCGCCAAGGCGCCCAAACTGGCAAAGGCGGCGAAAAGTAGTGCCATGCGCCCGGCGCTGAGTAGTGCGCCCTCGGCTACGGCGACTACCAGCAATGTACCCAAGCCTGTGGTTGCGCCCCCGCTCGAATGCAGCAATACGGTTATCAGGCCGATATCGGCCAGAACCTGGCCAACCACTTGGATTTCATAAGCGGGAATACGGGCACGAATCGTCAGGATGGATAGTACGCCTAAGCCCAGATAGGACATCAAGGTCCAGTAGAACAGGGTGGGGCGAGTCGAGCCGAGCAGGTCTTGTCCCCAACCCAGCAGGGGTAGCAGGAGCCAGATGGTGCCCAATGCCAGGCGATACAGGTTGAGTAGCCACAGACCCCGCCAATTGGGCTGTGGGCGGGGATTGTCCAGGCCTGCGAGGTTCAATTTGAGAGTTGAGTTTGAGGTTCCGAATTACGACATTTGAAGTGCCCGCCGAAGGTCCATGACGGCCTGGGTCTGACTGGGGGCTGCCATGCAGCGGGTGAGCAGCTCGGGGTCGAGGTTTGGCAGTAAATCGCTGTGCGGTTTGGAAGCGTAGTCGCCCGCAGTGAGAATATGAAAGCTAAGCGTACTGTCTTGCCAGATCCATACTTCAGGCACGGCCAAGCCCCGATACACTTCCAATTTGCTCAGTCCGCCCGAGGTCCAGACGACTTCAATGGCGATGTCCGGGCGAATCGGTTCGGATTCGGGGACGCCCAGAATATAGCATTCGTCCGCTTCGGCGCCGCGCCTCTTGGGCTTGGAGCGAACGGTCCAAGAGCCGAATCCTTCCAATGTGATGCCGCGCTCTTCCGCAAAGGCTTCAATCAGTCGAGCTAGCCTTTTCTTGAGCCCTTCGTGATCCACTGAAGGTGACATCAGTTCCAATTCTCCTTCAAGGTAAGTCATCCGCGGGACGAGGGCTTCGCCTCGAATGGCGAGAATGGCTTCGTAGTCTTCCCAACTGACGCCGTGCAGTAAGACGCGTTGGTCGATTTCGGTCGGCTGTGGCGGGACGATAGCTGACAGCGGAACGCTCATGTTGATTTCGTTTGGTGAATCATGCTGTGCCTGGACTATATCACAAGCCTGGTGCGAGCCCTGTCTGCCCGGTCTCGATCCAGGTGAGGACCCCCGCCGGTTTCTCGATCAGGCCATCGGCTCCCCAGGCGACAGGGTCGTCTTCCTGGCCCAGATAGCCGAACAGCGCGCCCAGCGTTGCCATTCCCGCGTTGCGTCCCGCTTCAATGTCGCGCTGGGCGTCGCCCACGTACACGCATTGTTCCGGCCGACTGCCGGCCTTTGCGGCGGCGTAGAGCATGGGTTCGGGGTGGGGTTTTTTGTTGGCGGTGGTGTCGGCGCTGACGATGCAGCAGGCGCGGTCGGCATAGCCCAGGGCACGCATCAAAGGGTCGGTGAAGCGGCTGGGTTTGTTGGTGACGATGCCCCAGTTCATACCGCGCTTGGTGAGATCTTGCAGCAATGACTCGATGCCGTCGAAGATCACCGTGTCCACCGCCAGGTTGCTGTCGTACAACGTGAGCAGACGTTGGCGCAGCGGTTCGTGATCGGGATGGTTCGCGTCGACACCGAAACCCAGGTGGACCAGGGCGGTGGCGCCGTGGGAGACCTGGGGACGAATGTCGGCAAAAGGCAGGGCCTCGCGACCTTCCTCCCGCAGCAGCAGGTTGAGGCAGCGGGCCAGGTCGCGGGCGGTGTCGGCAAAAGTACCGTCCAGGTCGAACAGTACCGTGCGGATGGCGGTCAATCGTCTGCCTCGTAGCAGGCCAGGTAGTTCACGTCGACGGCGGCGCCGAGTGCGTAGTGGCGGGTGAGGAGGTTGTAGCTCATGCCGGTGATCTCGCGCAGATCCAGTCCGGCGTTTCTGGCCCATAGATCGAGTTCGGAGGGTCGGATGAACTTGGCGTACTCGTGGGTGCCCTTGGGCAGCAGGCCGAGTACGTATTCAGCGCCGACGATGGCAAACAGGAAGGACTTGGGATTGCGGTTGATGGTGGAGAAAAACACCTTGCCGCCGGGTTTGACCAGCTGTCGGCAGGCGGCAACCACCGAAGCGGGGTCGGGGACATGCTCCAGCATCTCCATGCAGGTCACTACGTCGAAGGCGTGGGGCATTTCCTCGGCCAAGTGTTCCGCCGTGATCCGGCGATAGTCCACCGATTCGCCGGATTCCAATAGGTGCAGCCGTGCCACGGCCAGCGGAGCCTCACCCATGTCGATGCCGGTGACGCTGGCGCCGCGGCTGGCCATGCCTTCGGAAAGGATGCCACCACCACAGCCCACGTCCACCACCGTTTTGCCGGCCAGACCGGCGTGGCGGTCGATGAAATCCAGGCGTAGCGGGTTGATGTCGTGCAGCGGTTTGAACTCGCTGCTGGCGTCCCACCAGCGGCTGGCGAGTTCTTCGAACTTGGCGATTTCGCGTTCATCGACATTGGCTTGGGATTGCATTGGCGTGTCCTAATTCGTTTTCGTACCGGCAATACGTTCGGCCCACTGGCCGCTGGCAGCGATGACCTCTGCTTCGTCCAGGGTAGTGAGGCGTCCATCATGCAGCAGCGGTTTCCCCGCCACCCAGACGTGCCGTACCTGGTCACGGCCACCCGCATAGACCAGTTGCGATTCGGGATGATAGAGGGGCTGCGTCTCGATACCGCCCAGGTCTACAGCGATCAGGTCCGCCGATTTGTCGGTTTCCAGGGAGCCGAGCTCCTGATCCAACCCCAGGGCTTTGGCGCCGTTGATGGTGGCCATGCGCAGTGCCTGTTTGGCCGGCAGGGCCGCGGCATTGCCTGCAACCGCCTTGGCCAGGAGAGCGGCGGTGCGCATCTCGGCGAACAAGTCCAGATCATTGTTGCTGCTGGCACCGTCGGTGCCCAGGGCCACGTTCACGCCGATGTCCAGCAGTCGCTGTACCGGGCAGAAGCCGCTGGCCAGTTTGAGGTTGGATTCCGGGCAGTGCACCGTGTGGGCGCCGCTGTCGGCATAGCGTTCGATCTCCTCGTCGGTGAGGTGTGTCATGTGCACACCCAGCAGCGACGGCGACAGCAGGCCCAGGCCGTCCAGGCGTTCCATGGGGCGCCTGTTGTGCCGGTCGAGCCCGTCGCGGATCTCGTCATCGGTCTCGTGGACATGGATGTGTACCGGGATCTCCAGCTCGTCGGAGAGGGTGCGGATACGGCTCAGCGGACCATCGGAAACGGTGTAGGGGGCGTGCGGTGCAAAGGCGGTGCGGATCAGGTGATGTCCGCGAAACGTCTCGTGTACCTTCAGGCCCTTTTCCAGGTATTCGTCCGGCCCGGCGGCCCAGGCGGAGGGGAAGTCGATGACGATCAGGCCGACCACGGCACGCATGCCCGCCTCGGCAGCGGTGTGGCCGGTGATATCGGGGAAGAAATACATATCGTTGAAGCAGGTGATCCCACCCCGTACCATCTCCGCCACGGCGTGGCGGGTGCCATCGCGAACGAAATCGGCGTTGACCCACCGGCGTTCCGCCGGCCAGATGTGCTCATTGAGCCATTCCATCAGCGGCAGATCATCGGCCAGGCCGCGCAGCAGCGTCATGGCGGCGTGGGTATGGGCATTGATCAGCCCAGGGAGCAGGGCATGCTGAGGAAGATCCATTTCCTTCACGCCGGCGAGCTTGCCGCGCAGCGCGGAGGTTGGTTGGATATCCGCAATGCGCCCCTTGCGTATCAACAGGCTATGATCGCCAAGTATGCGGTCTTGGGCGTCGACGGTGACGATCCAGCGGGGATGCAGCAGGGTGTCCAAAGGGCATGTTCCTTGGCCGTGCGATGACTGAGCGGTTATTTTACGTGACTGAATCAATGATTGGGCAAGTATGACGTTAACACATGACACCATTCGGGCGGTTCGCTGGCGTGACGGTGGGCTGGAGCTATTGGATCAGCGCAAGCTGCCGGCGGAGGAAATCTGGCTGCGTCTGGAGGAGGCGGGCGCCACCGCCGAGGCGATTCGGGCTATGGTGGTTCGCGGTGCGCCGGCGATTGGAATAACCGCGGCCTTTGGCGTGGTGTTGGCGGCTCGTCAGCGTTTCGCCGATTCTCCCGGCGATTGGCGGCAGGCGTTGGAGGTGGATTTTGAGCGTCTGGCGCAATCGCGGCCCACGGCAGTGAATCTGTTTTGGGCCTTGGATCGGATGCGGCGCAGGCTTGCCGACCTGGATGGCGACCCGTTTCCCACGCTATTAGCCGAGGCCCAGGCGATTCATGACGAAGACATCGCCGCCAATCGTCGCATGGGCGAGTTGGGTGCCGCGCTTATCGAATCGGGTAGTTCGGTACTTACCCATTGCAATACCGGCTCGCTGGCCACGGGGGGCTATGGCACCGCTCTGGGTGTGATCCGCAGTGCCTGGTCGGCGGGGAAGCTCAAGGAGGTGTACGCCGATGAGACCCGCCCCTGGTTGCAGGGTTCGCGACTCACGGCCTGGGAGCTGGTGAAGGACCGGATTCCCGTCAGGGTGCAGGCTGACGGCGCGGCCGCCTGGTTGATGGCGCAGGGAAAGGTGGATTGGGTCATCGTCGGGTCTGACCGAATCGCCGCCAATGGTGATGTGGCCAACAAGATCGGCACCTACAGTACCGCCGTGTTGGCGCGCCACCATGGCGTGAAGTTCATGGTCGCGGCGCCGATCTCCACGGTCGATCCTGACATGCCATCCGGTGCCGGCATACCCATCGAGACGCGCGATCCCGATGAGATTCTCTCCCTCGGCGGGCAGCGTGTCGGGGCGGTGGGAGCTGACGCCTGGAACCCCGTTTTCGATGTGACCCCGGCCGAGCTCGTGGACGCCATCGTCACCGAGAAGGGCGTGGTTGAACGCCCCAATCGGGAGAAGATGTTACGGCTGCTCGAAGTCTAGGAAACCCCGCTTTGGCGAGTACAGGCGCCGGAAAGCTCAGGAAATGCGCAAGTCTCTGGTTCACTGCCACAGTTCCGCGGCGGGCCAGGTGTTTGCTCCGGGAAACGCATGAATACGTCCCTATGGCTTGACTACGCCTTCCTTGGCGCAGACATTCCCTCCGCAAACACCCGGTCCACCGCTTACTTTGGTGGTACGTGACAGATTGTGAGTATTTTTTATTAAGAAACAGTTGGTTGCTGTCTGTTTGATGAGGGGCGCCTGATAATGGTGGACGGGCTCCTGACCTACTGTTTCAGGGACGCCAGCCCAGTTGTTCCGCGCGCTGGCGTGCCAGTTTGGGAACGTCGGCTGCAATGAAGTGTTCGTGCAGAATCTGTACCCCGAGCATGTGATTGATGACGGCGTCCAGCTTGTTTTGCGTGGCGGCGGTGGCGTCCGGGGATTCGTGCATGGCGAACAGGTTTTTCACGCCGGTGGCATCAAGCAAACCACTGTCGGCGATGCGTTGATCCGATAGATAGGCGTCGGCCAAGGCTTGTACGGCCTGCCATTTCTTTGGGTCGGTGTGGGCCGGCGGCGCCATGAAGGCGAATTTCTGACGCTTGTAGAGCGTCTCGGGCAGCAGCCCTTTCATGGCCTCACGCAGTACGTATTTCTCCGTTCGGCCCTTGATACGCATGGAGGGTGGCAGGGTGGTGGCGAATTCCGCCAGGTGGTGGTCAAGGAAAGGTGGCCGTGCCTCCATGGAATTGGCCATGTCGACCCGGTCACCGCCCCAGGTGAGGATCTGCCCTTCCAGCATGGTCTTTATCCACACATATTGGGCCTTGTCCAGGGGGTGGCGGTTCTTCAGCATATCGGTTTCCAGTTCAGCGGCGATGGCGGCTCCAGGGTCGTAGTCCCGTAGTCCGGCGGCCATGTCGCGATTGAGCAGCTCTGGAACGCGTTCGGCTGAGGCCAGCCAGGGTTGCAGGCAACTGGGGGTAAATCCAACACGGGCGTCCAGTTCCGGGTTGGTGATCTCGTCCTCGGCGAGCATGGCGCCCTTGAACAGCTTGTTCTGTTCAGCCAGCATGGCCTCCCATTCGAGTCGCTCCTCGGGCGCGAGGTGGTCCAGGCCATGTAAGAACAGGTCACGCCGGAAGGCCGGATACCCGCCGAACAATTCGTCCGAGCCCTCGCCGGTGAGCACCACCTTGTAGTTGACGTCGCGTACATGCCGACTCATCAGCAGCTTGGCCACGCCCAGGGTGTTGTAGATGGTTCGCTCGGTGTGCCACAGGGTCTCTACAAAGTTGTCATAGAGGTGATCGCTGGACAGCCGCATGATGTCCTGGTCGGCGCCGGCGGCCTGGGCCATCTCGGTGGCGATGGGGGATTCGTCGTAGGCGTCCGAGTCAAAACCGATGGTGAAGGCCTTGATGGATGACTGACTGCTGGCCGCCGCGAGACCGAGAATGGAGCAGGAGTCGATGCCGCCCGAGAGGTAGCAGCCCACCGGCACGTCCGCTTCCAGGCGTAGCTGGACGGCACGCAGCAGGCCGTCGCGGGTCTGTTCGATCCAGCGAGACTCCTTGCCCACCGGCTCGCGTTCGGATTCCAGCGGGAAGTCCATATCCCAGTATTTTCGTTCGGTGATCTGCAACCTGCCGTTGCGACGTTTGATATCCAGCAGGTGTCCCGGTCGGACCTGGTGTACACCGGCGAAGGCGGTGCTGCCCGGCACCATGGTCTGCATGAGCTGGTGGTAGACCCCGGCCGGGTCGAACTTGCGCGATACCTCTGGATGGGCGAACAGGACCTTCAGCTCCGATCCGAATACCAGGCCGCCGCCGATCTCGGTC
Organism: Chromatiales bacterium; assembly: GCA_020445565.1. Lineage (GTDB taxonomy): Bacteria > Pseudomonadota > Gammaproteobacteria > JAGRCI01 > JAGRCI01 > JAGRGI01. The sequence continues at coordinate 47,234 of JAGRGI010000081.1, read as the reverse complement.
CAATACAGCGGCTTGATGCCGAAGCGGTCGCGAACCAGCATCAGGCGCTCGTCTTCCCGGTCGTAGAGGGCGAAGGCGAACTCACCGCGCAAGTGGGGGAGGGTGCTGTCCAGACCCAGGCGCGGGTACAGGTGCAGTACGATCTCCGAATCGCTCTTGGTCAGGAAACGGGCGCCATCGGCCGTTAGTTCCGCGCGAATGCGTTGGTAGTCATAGAGTTCGCCGTTCTTGGTGAGCATCAGTTTGCCGTCGGCGGACTCGAAGGGTTGGCGGCCTCGGTTTTGGTTCAGGTCGATGATGGACAGGCGGGCATGACTGAATCCGACACCCTCCATGGCCCGCCAGCCGAAACCGTCGGGGCCCCGGTGATATTGGATGGCGGCCATGGCCACCAGGGTTTCCGGGTCGATGGGACGTTCACGGTCGGCGTAGATATATCCTGCGATGCCGCACATGGGGAACTCCTGGGATGCTCGTTGGGCTGGGTGCGTGGGGGAATGCCCCGCTGCAAGCGGGGCAAACGCCTTCAGGCGTAGGTTTTCAGAATGCAGGACAACAGGGCCATGCGGATGTAGACCGCCCCGCGCGCCTGGGCGAAGTACCAGTTGTGGGGCGTATCATCCAGGTCGGTCGCCAGCTCAGGGCCTCGCGCCAGAGGGTGCAGTACAATGGCGCCGGGCTTGAAGGGAGATGCTTTGCTCAGGCGGTAGCGACTGCCGTGGGACTCGAAGGAGTCACCCACCCAGGCGATGGCGTTGATGTACACCACGTCCAGGTTCGGCAGCTCCGCGTCCAGGTCTGTCGCAGCGCGCAGTGACAGCCCGGCCTTTTCCAGTTCCTCCCGTTGACCTTCTGAGAAGGGCTGCTCGTCGTCGGTGATCAGCACCACCTCCTTGATGCCTTTGGCTATAAGGCGCAGGAACAGCAGGAGACTGCGTACCGTCCGCATGCGGCCCGGTACGCCGATGACGCCGATGCGTATGGGGGCCTTTGCGCATACCTCCGGATCGAGCAATTGTGGCCGCCACTTGAAGATGGCATACATGTCCGCCAGGGCTTGAGTGGGGTGTTCATCCACCCCGTTGCCGGCATTGACGATGGGTATGCGCAGGGCATCGAGCATCTCGTAGACGGCTTGGCCGTTGCTGTCGCGCAGTACGACCAGATCACCGTAATGATTGAGCATCTCTGCCACATCGTACAGACTTTCGCCCTTGGCGATGCCTGTGGTGGCGGCATCGGTAATGGACATGATGTCACCGCCGAGGCGATGCCAGGCACTCTCGAAAGACAGCCGCGTGCGCGTACTGGGCTCGTAAAACGCGCTGATGAGGATCTTGCCGGTCAGCGGGCGGCGATTGCGGCCAGGCTGGGTTTCATATTGCGATGCCAGGCGGCAAATTTGAATCAGTTGTTCGCGGGAGAACTGACGGGCTGAGATGACTGGCCGGTGGGCCAATTCGAGTAGCGGTACCAAATCCTCCGGTATGGTCTCCTGCAAGGCCAGTGGCCTTTCAAAACCTTCTGTGTTCAGACGGCTTTCCAGAGGTTCGGCAAGCCGGGGGTCGAGTCGGGTCACCATAATCGGTCTCCCTTCCAGTCGCGGTAGAGGAGCACCAGCAGAAGCACCGGCGCGAGAACGGTCAGGGCGAGAGCAACCCCGACCAGGGTGCTGAGCAGTCCCACGGATGCGGTCACGGAACTTCTCCTTGCGGATGTGTCTCCTGGAGCCGGGACCATTCGAAGCGATCCGGCGCCAGCCAGGCACCCAGCAGTACACAGGTCATGGAGACTGCCGCCCCAACCAGTGCGGCAACGTAGAATCCAATGGCGAAATAACTCCATAGTCCGGCGGCGCTACCCAGGACCATACCGGCGACGGCCGCCAGCGGATTGGCCCGGCGCCAGAACAGCCCTGCGGCAATCGGCCAGATGGTGCTGGCGACGAAGGCGCCGGTGAAATAGAGCAGCTCCGCCAGGGTGGTTACCCGTGGGGCGCACAGTAGCCAGGTGAGCGCGCCCAGGCCGACGATGATCCAGGCGCTCGCGCGGCGCAGTTCCGCTGAACTTGCCTGCGGGCGGAAATGGCGTCGGTAGATGTCTTCGGTGAGCAGGATGCTGGTGGCGGCAAGCAGGGAATCCAGGCTCGATGACAGGGCCGCGAATACCATGATCAGGACCAACACGGCTCCGCCTACGCCGAGAATGTCCGCTGCCACCATGGGGCCGACCATGTCCGCTGCCGGGACGTTGATGCCAAGTGAGGGCACGGCCAGGGCGATGAATCCCGCGACGATCGGGATCGGTGCCCAGAGCAGGCCGGCGAGCATGTAAGCCCGGGCACCGACTCCCTCGCGAAAGGCGAAAGCCCGGCTCCACCAGACGTTGGAGTGAAATATTTCACCGACGCCGAACAGCAGATTGTTGAACAGGAACATCAGCGCCGCGGGCATCAGCAGGTTGAGCAGTTCCGGCCGTTGCTGCTCCAGGGCGCCGTGAATGGTATCGAACCCGACCCGGTCGATGGCCAGCCCGGCGATGATGACCACCCCGGTAAGGATCAGGATGGCCTGGATGAAATCGGTGCCGATGACGGCGCGGAAACCGCCCAGCAGGGTGTAACCGACACAAATGGCCAATATGACACTCATGCCAAAGTGGTAAGGGATGCCGGTGAGCGCGTGTATCAGTATGCCGCCGGCCATGCCCATGCTCACCAGCCAGCCGAGCGAATAGAACAGGGAGATACCGAGGAAGACGCGCCAGGCGGTATTGCCGTAGCGCAGGCGGATGAAGTCACCGCTGGTATAACCGCTGGGCATCAGGCGGCGGATACGCTTGGCCAGGGGGGCGAACATCAGCAGGCCGACGGAACCCAGGGAATAGCCCAACATCCCCCAGATACCCAATTGCAGGGCCAGCTGCGGCGCCGCCATGGTGGTGTTGCTGGTTACCCAGGTGGCCATGGCGGTGGCTGTGCCCAGCGCCAGACCAACCCGCCGGCCCGCAAGCACGTAGTCGTCCAGTTCCTTGGCGTGCCGGCCCCAATACCATCCCAGGGCTATCCAAAGCAGGCTGAACAATCCGAGGATGGTCCAGCCGATGGTGGGGTCGAGAATGGCGTCCTGTACAGATTTCATGTGGCTGTAACGAGGGACTGGATCTCGTCGATGGCTTCCTGGGTGGTGCGAACCCGTGCGTAGCGATCGCGCATGGTAGTGATGGTGGCTTTTTGCAGTTCCGGCGTTACCGTGGCGCAGCCGTCGGAAATCAGGGTGACGAAAAAGCCCAGGTCGCAGGCGTCACGGATGGCGGTGGAGACGCACTCGTTGCTGTACACACCCACCACGAACAACCCGGTGATCCCCATGTTGCGCAACAGGTATTCGATATTGGTGGCATTGAACACGCCGCTGGCGGTCTTGTTGATCACCAGTTCGTCGCCTTGGGGGGCCACCTGCTCGATGAATTCGGCCTCTTTCGAGCCTGGGGCGGCGTGCAGGCCGAGACGTTTATGCCCAGGGCTGCGATCGCGGCCGTCCAGGGTCAGGGATTGGATGCGGGTATGTACCACTTCCATCTCTTTGGCTCGGAAGGCGTCCTGGAGTTTGCGCACATTCGGCAGCACGGTGTATTTGAGCCGGTCGAAGTAATACTCCTGAGCCTCAGGCGGCACTCCGGAAGCCAGGGCGTCGGCAAACACGCCATAACCGGGGGCGGCGTCCAGGTATTGCAGGTCGATGCACAGCATGGCGGTCTTATGCTGAACCAGCGATTGGGTAACCGCCGGGATGTGGGTGATCGACTCGCGGTAAGACTCGCGCAGTGGATCGATATTGGGATAGTTCTCGACGGGCTTGAGGTGGGAGTCGCTCATGTAACCTCTGGTTTGTGTGGCTCAGGACGCCAAACGGCGAAGGGTGTTCAACAACACATTGGCACCGGTTTCGATGTCGCTCCAGGCGGTCCACTCCGCGGGCGAATGGCTGCGCCCCTCTTTGCTGGGCACGAAAATCATGCCGGCCGGTGCGATGCTGGCCATCATCTGCGTGTCGTGGGCTGCGCCGCTGGGGAGATCCAGGTAGGCAATGTCGGCGGACCTCACCGATTCCGTCACCGCTTCGATAACACGCCGGTGGCAGGCTACCGGCGTTATCTCGCTGAGCGGGTCGAATTCGAAGACCAATCCGCGCTTGCGGGCAATCTCAGAGATGGCGGCGCCAAAGGCGTGGCTGAGTTCGATCAACACGCCTGGGTCAGTGTCACGAACCTCAAGCGTAAATTCTGCCTTACCGGGCACGACGTTGGCGGCACCGGGGAAAAGTTCCACACGGCCGATGGTGGCCCGGCTATTGGTACCGCCGTGGCGCTCAAGAACGGTGGCAATGGCGCTGCCTACTTCGACCAGTCCTTGAAAGGCGTCGCGGCGCATCTCCATGGGCGTGGTGCCGGCGTGGTTGGCGACACCAAGCAGCCGCACGTTCCATTTGAATAGCCCGGTGATTGCCTGAACCACCCCCACCGAGGCGCCGGCGTGATCGAGTACCGGACCTTGTTCGATATGCAATTCCACGAAGGCATGCACACTGCCGGGCGAGCGCTGGGCGGTCAGTGCATCCTGGGCGTTGAGACCATGGTCTGCCATCGCCTGCGTGATGCAAAGGCCGTTCAGGTCGCAAGCCCTATGAATGGATTCCGGGCTCAACTTGCCGGATAGGGCCTGGGAGCCGAACATGCCGCCAAAGCGGCCTTCCTCGTCGGTGAAGGCGACGAGTTCCACCGGTCGCGCCAATTCCACTCCCTGTTCCTTCAGGCAGCGCAGGGCCTCTAGCCCGCAGACTACCCCGAGGGCGCCGTCCAGATGTCCGGCGCCGGGAACGGTGTCCATGTGCGAGCCGGTCATGACGCAAGGGGATTCACTGTTGCCGATGCGGCAGCAGACGTTGGCCGCGCCGTCCTGGTGAACCGCCAGGCCGGCATCGGTGGCGCGCCCGGTCAGCCATGCCCGCGCCTGCATGTCCGCGGCGCTGAAGGCCATTCGATACAGGCCCAGGTCTGCCTTGCGACCGATTTCCGAGAGGGCATTGAGATCCTCTTGCAGGCGCGGAAAGTTGATGCGCAGTTCTTCAGTCACGATCGGTACTTCGGGTCGCGGTCAAGACGAGGATTAATGTTGCCAGGAAGACGACAGCGCCGAGGCCGAAAAATGCCAGGGCGCGGTTCAAGGGGTGATGAGCGACTTCGACGCTGAGTGTCTCACCCCAATCTCCTGGGGATGCGCCGTGGTGGATCTCACGGGCGCGGTAGTAGTAGAGGCCGTCACTCAGGCCGGAAAGTACACTGGCTGTGTCGTGTCCCTGGTAGAGCGTCGTGGCCGAAGAGAAATCCTCCGATACGGATTGCTGAACCTGGATTTCACCTGAGGTGGATTCTGATGCCGACCAGCTCAGCGTGAAATAGCCCGCGGTTGGCAGGGGATCGCTGGATCGCAACTCAGGACCGGCGGCGGCCTGAGCGCTGAACAGGCCCAGGATCAGAAAAATGGTGGCGATGGCAGCGGAAGGCATGAGAAAGCAGATCTCTTGATTTTCGCTGAGGGGTGGCCGGGAGATTGCGGCTGAAGCACTCAGCGTGTCACATTTTGCTTTGAATTCTAAACAAATGCCTCTCCTATTGCACTTTTTCGGTTGTGGCACCAATATGGTGCGGCCTCAATAGGGGGCAAATCCGGCTGCTCGCGGTGTCTGACGTCAGTTCGCTTTCCGATCAGATTCTTACTTCCCTGAGGCGCATCATGCGGGCAGTGGACCTGCACTCGCGGGAATTGTATCGGTGCCATGGGCTCACCGGCCCGCAAGCCTTGATACTCAGTGTGGTAGCCCGAGAAGGGCCGCTTACGGCGGGCGAATTGGCACGTCGGGTGAGTCTGAGCCAGGCAAGCATTACCGATGTGGTGAAACGCTTGGAATCCCGGGGAATGTTGGAGCGTCTGCGGGCCGATGAGGACCGGCGTCGCGTGCTGGTGTCGGTTACCGAATCCGCCAGGCTGGTCCTGAAGACCTCGCCACCGCTGTTGCAGGAGACCTTCATTTCCCGTTTTCACGGATTGCCGGTAGAGGAGCGGCAATCGTTGACCGAAGCTCTGCGGCGGGTGGCAGACATGATGGATGCGGGCAGTTGGGATGCCGCCCCGATACTGAGCGGCGAACCGGTGGTGCCACAGGCCGAAGAGCATCTGCCAGCCACGGCTACGCCCGGTACGGGCGATCCGTCAGGCGATCAAATCCAGTTTTTGCGCCGAAAGTAGGCCAGCATCCCTACCACCATGGCGATCATCAGTCCCCAAACTGCGACATAGCCATAGCGCCAACCCAACTCTGGCATGTTCCATGGGCTGACCCTGGTATCGAAATTCATTCCATAGAGGCCAACGATGAAGGTCAGGGGAATGAACAGGGTGGCGATGACGGTTAGGACGCGCATCACCTCGTTCATGCGATTCCCCTGGCTGGATAGGTATATGTCCAAAAGGGCCGCATTCATCTCCCGGTAGGATTCGAGCAGATCCATCACCTGCACGGTGTGATCGTAGCAGTCGCGAAGGTAGAGGCGAGTGTTGTCGGTGATCAGATCCTCGCCGTCTCGCTGCACACGGTTCACCACTTCGCGCTGAGGCCACAGCAGGCGCCGCAGCAGGATCAGATCCCGTTTTACGCCGTGTATTTCGGCAAGCGTGGCTTCATTGGGGTATTCCAGCAAGCTTTCTTCCAATTGTTCCAGGCGCATGCCGAATTCCTCCAGCAGCGGGAATGGTTGGTCGATGACAGTGTCCATCAACGCGTAGAGCAGGTAGTCGGCTCCCAGGCTGCGAATCTTCCCCGAGCGCAATTGCAGGTTCCGAACCAGTCCTTCGAAGGGATCCTGTTCGCCTTCGCAGAAGCTCAGCACCAGACGCGGGGCCAGAAACAGGCTGATTTGGCGGGTCCGCACATGGCCATCGATCAGTTCGGGCAGGCTGAGTATGATGAACAGGTGCTCGTCGAAGGCATCGAATTTCGGTCGCTGGCCGGAATTGGCCACGTCCTCGAGTGCCAAGGGGTGTAGGCCGAACACCCTGCCCAGGTGCGACAGGGTTGCCACGTCCGGTGTGCCCTGGAGGTGTACCCAGCGTATCGATTCCGCGTTCGGACTGGGCGTGCAGTCGTCCAGACAAAGCGCTTCCTTGACGTCGATCTGTGAGGCCGAATAGTCGATGCGCCGAATGCGTGGAGGCGCCTGATCGGTTGCCGGCGCCAGCGTGCCGGGCGGGGTGCCGGGGGGATGATAGCGTTTGGAGAACAATGCCACGGGTTGCTCCTTGGGCCGTTGTTTTATCGCAAGCATAGTCCGGGATCTTGGTTTTCCCGGATTGCAAGGAATGTGAGTCGGTTACGGTTTGACAAGAATTGACCAGCAGGTGTGTTGATGCATAGAAACCCATTTACGCTGCCGTTTGATCGGTTGCCGGCCGACATCGCCGTATTCCCCCTGTCGGGCGCCGTTCTCATGCCGGGTACGCAGTTGCCGCTGAATGTCTTCGAACCCCGCTACCTTAATATGGTGGAGGACGCCCTGGGCGCCCGGCGACTGATCGGCATGATTCAACCACTGGACGAGGATGAACGAGTCCTGAGCAAAACGGGCTGTGCAGGCCGGATCAGTTCATTCAGTGAGACCGATGACGGCCGGATCATTCTGGTTCTCACCGGCCTGTGCCGTTTCGACGTGGTTGACGAATTGCCGCTTGCCCGAGGTTACCGGCGCGTGCGTGCGGATTGGACCCGATTCAACGGCGATTACCAGGATCCGGCAGAAAACGAGATTGATCGAACCGGGTTGACCGACGCGCTGAGAGCCTATGCGGAATCGGTGGGTGCCGAGGTTTCCTGGGATGGCTTCGAGAAAGCCGACGACCACTTGCTGGTCAATGCCCTGATCGCCAATTTGCCACTGGACAACAAGCAGAAGCAGTCGCTGATCGAAACCGTTTTGCCCAACGAACGGGCCGAATTGCTGAAGGCCATCCTGGAAATGGTGGGGGGAGAGTCCGGCGGAGGAGGCCGAATGCGGCATTAGTGTATAGAAGGTGGATTGGTTGCACGAATTCGGGCAAGTGTGTCGTGGGTGGATTCGCCAACCTTGCGTCCGATCCCGGCGTGGTAAAACTGGCTACTTGCAGGGGAATCCTGGTAATGGGTATGGGGGACGGGACCATGCAGGTTCCCAATCCCGAGGTGTTGTGAAGGTCAGGGTTGCCGAACCAACTTCTCCGCTTCCGCCTCGCTGAGGAAGCGCCATGGCAGCGGCACCAGCCCGCAAACCCGCTCTCTGTAGCGTTTGTAAACCTCGCCGTGGTAGGCGATCAGTTTGCGGTCTTCCAGTTTGGAGCCAACGACAAAGTAGGCGGTGATGGCGATTGCCGTCACAAGAAAGGCCGGGTCCATGTCTCTTGTCCAAATCAGCACCAAACCCAGGAAATACCAGGGATGTCGCACGTAACGGTGTACGGGCGAGAGCTGGAAGTGCTCCTGGTCTTCTACCCGCTTCTCCCGCGCGCGCCACTGTCGCAAGCCGAGAAACTCACTGCCGTCGTAGCAGCGGGAGGTCCAAGCGAATCCAACAACAGCAAGCGCCGTCAGGCCATTGGCCAGCCATGCCCAGGTCCCGCTCCAGGCCCACAGCGGTTCGCCACGCCAGAGGAAGGTGAGCGCCAGCGGCACAATCAGTAGTCCGACGGCGACGATATTAAAGGCCAAACGGTACGCGGGCATCCATTCGGGATGATTGCGGGCGACGGTACGCTTGAAACCCAGAGAGGCGAACAGGGAATGCAAAACGAAGTAAACCAGCCACGCCGCGGTCAACAAGAGCAGTTTCGGTACATCCATCAGTGCAACCGGGCCGCCTGGGAGCGGGCTTGCAGAAAGCGCTGGTGAACCTGATCGGCATCTTCCGCGTCGGGACTCATGGCCAAGTAGCGCCCATAGTCCTCGGCGGCCGCGCGGTGGCACTCGAGCCTTTCGTAGACCAGGCCCCGGTCACGGATTTCCTCTACCTCCTGGGGCGATACGCGCAGCAAGGTGTCTATGCAGCGGATGGCCTTTTCGTATTTCTCCAAGCGAAGAAAACTGGCTTTCAAATTGCGCAACATACGCACCACGATTGTCGGCGTATCTGCGGGGGAGAGCCAGTAATTCAGGGCTTCGCCCGGTTTTTTTGCGTCCTGCACCAGAGGACCGGCGCGTTTTATCAGCTCCTTCTGTTCCAAAATCCGTCCGCCTTCGAAGGGGTCGATGATCTGCACCCGGTCGCCCGTCCGAAAGCGAATGATGAAGTGCCCCGGAAAAGAGATGCCGCGAAAATCCAAACCCAGGCGTTGGCCGATCGCCACATGGAGAACGGATAGTGTTATGGGCAGTCCCAGCCGTCGATCCATGACGTCATTGAGGAAGCTGTTTCGCGGGTCGTTGTAGTCATCGCGATTGCCGGCGAAACCCACTTGCCGATAGAGATAGTCACTGAGAATCCTGGCGCGTTCCTCGGGGGAGGCTTCCGGTGGTGTTTGTTCGGTGACCGCCCGGCAGTGGGCCTCGACCCTGGCCAGCTCAGCCTTGACGGAAAGACCGGGGTATTCTTCGGCGGCGATCAACAGCGCGGACTCCGCCAGATCCGCGTTGGCGTAGTCCGGACGGGATAACAGGTCGAAGTCGAGTGGTTTCAAGGAGGCCATGCCCGTCATTATACGCCTTGAGAACCATAGAGCCGTGCGTACAAGCCGTCATTCTCCAAGAGGGTCTCGTGGCGTCCCTCCTCGATGATGCGGCCGTCGTCGAACACCAGGGCACGGTCCGCCTGACGCACAGCGGACAGCCGATGAGCGATGATCACCGTGGTGCGCCCCTGCAAAAAATCGTGCAGGGCCTGGTGGACACGACCCTCCACCTCTGCGTCCAGGGCCGACGTGGCCTCGTCCAAAATGACGATTTTAGGGTCCGTCAACACCATTCTGGCGATGGCGACCCTTTGCCGCTGCCCGCCCGACAGGCGCACACCCTGTCGGCCGATGATGGTTTCCAGTCCCTGGTCCAGCTTTTCGATGACCTCCCGCAATTGGGCGATGTCGATGGCCCGCCAGAGCTGTTCGTCCGGGATGTCCCGCCCGAGGGTGAGGTTCATCCGCACGCTGTCGTTGAACAGAACCGGGTGTTGCAGGACCGTCGCCACATGGTCGCGGACCACGTCCATGCCCACCTCAGTAACGGGCACACCGCCGTAATACACCTGGCCGGAACGCGCGGGGTAGAGACCCAGCAGCACTTGCACCAGGGTGGTCTTGCCGCCGCCGCTGGCGCCCACCAGGGCAACCTTCTCACCGGGCGCAATCGTCAGGGAGACGTTCTTGAGCACAGCTGGGCCGTCACCGTAGGCGAAGTTCAGGTTTTCCAGGCGAATGGAGGTGGTCTTTGTCCCTTCGAACGGATTTCTGATATGCGGGTACTCTGGCTCACGATCCATGTGCACAAGGCGATTGATTCGGCCCAGGGCGGCCTGGGCCGCATGAAAGCTGTACTGGATGCCGAGAATTTCCTGTACCGGCCCCATCATGAACCACAGATAGGCGAATACCGCCAGCATCTGGCCAATGGAAAGGCCCGAGAACAGCACCATGAACATGCTCAAGGCGCGAAACGCATCAAAGCCAAAAAGAAACACAACGAAGGACAGCCGGTTGGCCGCGTCGCTTTTCCAGGCGAAGGCGGTGGAGTGCCGCTTAATGGCGTCGGCCTGATCGATGACGCGCCCGATATAAAAGCCTTCCCGGTTGCTGGCACGGATTTGCTGGATGGCGTCCAGGGTCTCTCCCAGATTACGCTGAAAACCTTCATAGGCTTCATTCTCGCGCTTTTTCAGGCGTTTCACCTTGCGTCCCAACACCGTGGTCAGATAGATGACCACCGGGTTCATGGCCAGGATCACCACGGCCAACTGCCAATTCATCCACAGCAGTACCAGCGCCGTTCCGACGATGCTCAGCACCGCCACCAGAAAGCGGCTTACCGACATGCCCACGAACAGGTCCACAGAATCCAGATCAGTGACCAGGTGTGACGCCACCGCACCACTGCCTACGGTCTCGTATTCCGCCATGGAGACCCGACGCAACCTCAGCAGCAACTCACGACGGATGCGATAGGTGATGTCCTTTGAGATGGCGGTGAACTGACGTGTCTGCCACACCCCCAACAACAACGAACCCAAGCGCATCAACAGGGCAAACAGCAGGACCGCGACGATGTACAGCACGGGTCCGTGCCAGGCCGATGGAAACAGCCGGTTCATGGTCTCTACCATGACCGCCGGTTTGTCCAGCAGGACTTCGTCCACCAACAGGGGCATGAGCAGGGGGATGGGAACCGACAGCAACGCGCCGGCGATAGCGACGATATGGGCGAGAATCAGCTCGCGCCGATGCAGCAGTGCGATGCCTAACAGATAGCGCCAGTTGTAGCCGGCTTCGGGGAGGTCGTCATGCCTTTCATTCATGGGCATGACTCGCAATGAGTGTCATGCCGACCCGAACAGGCGTTGCCACCAGCGCCGCCGGTTGCCGGGCGCCGGCAGGGCGTCATGCAGATCCACGGGGCGCAATCGGGAAAGGGTCCAGCCCGGCAGCGTACGTACCCCGCTGGAGCCACACACCGCGCCCAGGTTGTTGGGATCGTAGACCTTTACGAAATCGGGATTCTGGAGACTGTCGGCGTAGACGATCCCACAGTAGTCCTCTCCATGTTCGGCACGGATCAGGCGGTCCAACTCGCTCAGGAAGCGATCCAGGTCGGCCGGCTCCAGCGGTTTGGTTGGCGGAGCCTCGCCAAGGGCATAGGCGAACCATCCCTCCGGCTTGGCACGAAGCCTTTCCCACAGATCGTCCAGTTGGTGCCAGCGCAGCACCCCGGAGAATCCTCCCTCGAATGCCTGTAGATAGGGATCGGCGGGTCTCTCTGTTGGTGTCATGGCGCGATGGTGCTCAAATCGTGGCCGGTCCACTGCAGGGCCAGAACCAGAAAACCCGCCGTCGTGATCCAACTGCCCGCGACTCTGGCACCCGTGCGTATCCAGAGTTGTTCACGTTGATACAGCAGGCCGACCAGATGAAGCGGTATCAGCCCCAAAGTGAGCAGCAGGCCCACAGTGAAAAGCATCGGGTCGGCCAATTCGCCCCGTACCGTGGACAGATTGCCATAGCCCTCGGCCCACCCGGTCGCGGCAGCCAGGCCGATGACCAACCAGGCCGGCCCGCGCCATGCGGCGATGACCATCACCCCGAGAACGAGGGTCAATGGCAGATAGGCCACCGAGGCGTCGGGCAGATGAGGAAGGAACAGCGCGAGCACGGCGCCCGCGAGCGCTGTGAGCAAAAAGGCCGGAACGGACAGGCGCAAGGTATCGGCCGGTTGCTGGGCAAGCCACAAGGCCAGGGCCAGCAGCGGCATTAGGGTGGTGAAGTGAATCGCCGGGTGTAGCATCCCGGCGTACAAATCATTGGCGGCGATACCTATATGGGCAAAGGCCGGGTTGGCGATCAGCGTCAGCCCCAGCGCCAGCAGGGTTCTCATACCAGCAGGAATGCCCCCGCCGCCGCAATGGCGCCGCCGCCGGCACGCAGCAGCGTCATGCCACGCGGCAGGTGGGTAACCATGCCGATGCCGATGCCGGCAAGGTGAATCAGGCCGGTGGCGACCACGAAGCCCAGACTATAGGAAAGCGGGTTGGTCTGCGCGGGCAGTTCCATGCCGTGGGCGTAACCGTGGAACACGGCAAAAAAACTGACGATCAGCAGGCTGGCCCATAACGGAGCGCGAAAATTGAGGGCGATGACCCCGCCCAGTGCCAGCACAGACAGGGCGATGCCCAGTTCGACCGTCGGCAATGGAAAGCCGACCATGCCCATAACGCCACCTACCGCCATCAGCAGCGGAAAGGCTACTGGAAGCAACCACAGGGCCGGCATGCCCAACTGCGCGCCCCACATACCCACGGCTAACATCGCCAGCATGTGGTCCAAGCCGCCCAAGGGGTGCATGAAGCCGGTAAGAAACGCATTGGCCCCGATCGCCCCCTGTTCATGGGCCACCGCTGCCAGGGGTAGCAGTGCTAACAGGACAAACAGACCGAGGTAGGCGTGCGGGCGCTGACGCATGGCATTTCCTCCGGAGATGCTGAGTTTAGTTCGGCAATCCTATGCCCATTCCCGCAATGCGGCAAGGCTGGTGGGGGGCGGCACTTCCTATGCAGACGATGGTCGGCGGTACCGTCATTCCGCCAGGGAGCGGCGGAATCCAGCCACAGGGAGGTGAAAGCCCGGATGTGCGCCGAAGTCAATGCAGGCCCTTGGCCTCACATCAACATGGCCAACGCAGGCCCGGGGTTTCAGTCAAAATCTCACCGTTACGCAAACCTCGATTGCCTGCCAAGAAGCACCGCGTTCAAGGCGGCATTCTCCTTGAATTGCACTGCCTCGTCTGTGTCGCCAGTGTTTTGACTATCGAAGATTATCTCTCCCAAGATGTTGAGTTTGTAAGAATTTTCGTACACGCAATGGTCTTGACCGCAGACGGGGAAAGCGGTGTACTTCGCGACATTAGTCGTTTCAACCGAATGGAATCCTGCTCTATGGAACCCCGTAACTCATGGATTCGGCCGCCATGCCGAAAACCGTCCGCGATTGCGTCCCTGCTTTTTTGTCTATTGGTTTGCTTGCCTGTGATGCCTGGATGGGCAGGTACTGCGGAGGGCATCGCCTGGTTGGGCAGCCGTTCCTCGCCCGATGGCAGTCTCACAACGACCGACGATGTCGCCACCGCCACTCAGTCTACGGCAGAGTCCCTGCGTGCCCTGGTGCTGCTGGAGTCGGGCGCGGATCCTGCCAGCATGGCAGCCCGCGATTTTCTGCTCGGCGCCGATACCGATGCCTTGAGCACTGAATACCTGTCCCGCCAGATTATTGCGCTCGCGGAAACCGGCCTGGACTCTTCTGAGTGGGTTTCACAACTGCTGAGTCGCCAAAATGTCGACGGCGGTTTCGGCTTTGCGGTCGGCTACTACAGCAGCGTCCTGGATACCGCCTTTGCTTTGGAGAGTCTGGCCGCAGCCGGCTATACGCACACCGAGGCGGCGGCCTATGCCGTCGGTTATCTACAGAACGTCCAGCGCGATGATGGGGGCTGGGGCGAAAGCGGCAATGCCTCCTCGATATACGTTACCGCCCTGGTGGCACGTATCTTGTGGTGGTTCCGTCCGCTTTACGAACTTCGCAGCGCTCTGCAAGCCGCCGAGGGCTTCCTGCTGGCCCGACGCAACGCCCAAGGTGTCTGGGCCGAGACCCACGAAACCGCTTTGGCACTGCTCTTCCTCGCCGTCCATTTGTCGGATCGGACAACGTTGGAACCCGCTATCGAACGCTTGCGCGCCGCCCAGAACGTCGACGGCAGTTGGAACGGTGACGCGTACCAGACCGCCCTGGCACTGCGAGCGCTGGCCGATGTGGCCTCGCCCGCAATCGACCCACAACAGGGAATGCTGCGGGGCCAGGTGAGCGACGGCTCTACTGGCCAGCCCCTGGCCGGGGTATCTCTCCAACTGACCGGGCCGCAGAATCTGGGTCTTGGTACGGATCCCGATGGCGGGTTCGTCGTTTCGAACCTCGATGAGGGTCAATATCGGCTCACGGTACAGCGGGTCGGCTATGGCCTGCTGTCCACCGCCGTGGACCTGCTCGCCGGACAGGTGCTCGATCTGGGCGAGCTGCGGCTCACGCCGACGCACGACGTCACCACCGCCCGGGTGTATGGAACCGTCACCGACAGTCACTCGGGGGCACCCTTGCCCAATGTGGACATCCGTATCGTCGGCCGAACCCGTGTGCTCACCGACTCCCACGGCCGCTTCACATTCGACAACCTGTCCACCGGCAGCATCGACATCGTCGCCGAACGAAACGGTTATCACAGTGCCTCCGGTCATGCCACCCTGGCGGCGGGCGAGGTGTTGGTATTCGCGCCCCGTCTTGAGCAGGTTGCGGACGCGGTTCGGGTGTACGGCAGTGTCGTCGATAGCGTTACGCGGTTCCCCCTGGCGGATGTCACCGTCAGCATCGACGGTCGGCCATCCGCCCTATCCGACGCCGCCGGCACCTTCGAGATCGGCGGGATCACCTCCGGCGACCTCGATTTTACGTTCAACCTGAACGGCTACCACCCGGTTTCGCTGTCCGTGCAAGCCCCGGCGGGGAGTGTCGTCGACCTGACGGACCTGGCCATGGCTGCCTTCGCCCCGCTGTCCTCGAATCAACCGCCGACGATTCTGTCCGCCGCCCCGACTCAGGCTCGGGTGGGGGAGACCTACCTAAATACCGTAGCCGCCAGCGACCCGGAGGGCGACGCGTTGCGTTTCGGTTTGGCCGAGGCCCCGGCAGGGATGCAGATCGATTCCAACACCGGGCAGATTCGTTGGCTGCCGACCTTGGCGCAGGTGGGTAACCATGACTTCGCTGTGACTGTGGTCGACGCCTACGGAGGAATTGCGCAGGAAAGTATTACCGTTGAGGTTCTGCAGAACAGTGCGACGACCTATGTCGTCACGGACGTGCAGACACTCCATGGTCTGACGCGCGATGCGTTGGTGCCGGACAACTATATCCTGGGACGCCATGTTTCGGGAGGACGCCCTCATACCTGGACAGCTCAATCGCCAATGGGGTGCGGTTTTGCTTTTGACACCATCAGGGAGAATAGTTTGCAGGATATTGCGTATGCAGCGAACGGTCTTGATTTTCGGTCCATGGCCGCTGGCTATGATCCTTTTGATCCGCTCGAATCGACATCCGACGACAACGACGTTATCTGGGATATGGGTGAGCGATTCTTTGCCGTTACGGTATTTCCCTTCGTAGATCATGCCCCCTATCCGCAGGAAGGTGTTGAGTACACCATTTGGGGATCTGACGATCCGGAATCGATTTTCCCGGACGGTTGGACGCAGGCGACTTTGGTCAGCATTTACGTTCAAGGCTGGTCGGACAATCGTGCCCTATGCGGCGAAACGGCAAACATCGATGACTACGCCGGACTGTACGCCTTTCGTGGCACGGGGTATCGGTATGTTCGCCTGAAGGCGGATAATTCCATCTCGATTTTTGACACCCAAGACCGTACCAGTTGGAGCGACGTAGACGACCATAGTCCGCTCGAAGGTTGGCAGTCCGCCGATGCTGAAATTGACGCCGTTGGCGGAATGCGTTGCGCAGAAAAGCCAACCGCTGACGCAGGGCAGGATATCGTTGCCGATGCGCAAACCGCTATCCAATTCAACGCTAGCGCCTCCCAGGGCAACATCGTCACCTACGCCTGGGACTTGGACGGCGACAACGAGATCGACATCACCGGGGCGAGCGCGCAGCACCGGTTCACCTCCGCGCAGGAACGGGACGTCACCCTGTTTGTGATCGACGACCGGGGTTGCGTGGATAATGACACCGTTCATGTCTCCATCGGCTCCTACCGCCCCAAACCAGACTTGACGGTTTCCGCCATCGATACCGCAGGCCTGCAAAGCGATCCACGCACGCTTGACATCAGCGGTATCGTCCAAGTCCGTGTGGAAAACCTCGCCCTGGCCGCGGCCGAACTGCCGGCGCGTGTCAGCCTGTTCGAAGACCTCAACGGCAACGGCCGATACGATCCCGGCACCGATAATGCCCTGGCCGCCCGAACCCTGCCGAATGGGTTGGCCGGTGGCGCGTCGCTGACCATCGACATCCTCGTCAACGGCACGACCCGTTTCCGTGATGCGCCCATCTTTGCCATGGTCGACAGCGACTTGCGGATCGATGAGGCGGAGGAGGGGAATAACGTCGGTAGTTCGTCTGCTCTGTGCCGGTTGCCAGTATCGCCGCCTGGAACATTCGATCCGGTCGTAAAATTTCATGCCCTTGAGAACGAGCGGATTGATGTCATCTCCACGCCCCTAGTCGCAAATCTTACCGACGACAACGGCGATGGGCACATCGGTGTTCGCGATGTCCCCGACATTGTGTTTCCCACCGTACCAAATGGACAATTCAACGGCGGTCAGATCTATGCGATAAGCGGAGACGACGGGAGAACCCTGTACACCAGCCCACCCAATCAATTGGTTGGGGCAATCACCGAACTTGCCATTGGCGACATCGATGGCGATGGCGTGCCGGAAGTGATCGGCGCTTCCCAAAATGGCAAACAGCTTCTCGCCTTCGAGAATGACCTGACATTCAAATGGGCGAGCGACGAGCTGACTTTGCCCGGTCGCTCTGACTCCGGCGGATCGATTGTCATTGCCGACCTGGACGCCGATGGCGTCCCGGAAATCGTGGTCGGTGCGGTCGTTTACGATGCCCAGGGACACGTTCTCGCCGATGGCAGAGCCCTCGGAGGTCACTCGGGATTCAACCTGTATACCGTTGTTTCTGCTGTGGCGGATGTCGATCTCGATGGCGTCCCGGAAATCGTTGCCGGGAGCAGTGTGTATTCATACGACCGTCACGGATTGGTGTTGGAGGGGAGTGGTGTCCCGGAAGGTTTCGTCGCAGTCGGCAATTTCGACGAGGATGATTTTGCCGAAATTGTGGTCGTTGGCGGTGGCTACGTATATTTGTTGGAGCACGACGGATCAAGTGCGAGCCTTTGGCATGCAATCAGCGGCAGGGTTGTGCTTCCGGGGGGGGATATGGCGGTGCGCCAACCATTGCGGATTTTGATGGTGACGGCAGGCCAGAGATCGCTGTCGCGGGGGCCAGCAGCTACACAGTATTCGACACCGACGGCTCCATTCTTTGGTCGTCGCCGACACAGGACTACAGTTCTACCGTTACTGGCTCGACGTCATTCGACTTCGACGGGGACGGAGCCGCAGAAGTCGTGTATCGCGACGAGCGGTTCCTGCGTATCTACCGTGGTAGCGATGGTCAGGTGCTGCACGCTCGACCCGTGCTCTCTGGAACCGGCACGGAGATGCCGGTCGTCGCCGACATCGACAATGATGGCCATGCCGAACTGCTGGTCTGTTCCGATGCACGAATCTTCAACGGCAACCCGGCGGTGGACTCCGGCGTCTATGCCTTCGAGTCCGCCAACGACGACTGGGCACCCACCCGCGCCATCTGGAACCAGCACAGCTACCACATCACCAACATCAACGACGACGGCACCATCCCGACGCACGAACAACCCTCCTGGCTGGTCCACAATACCTATCGCCTCAACGCCTTCCCCGGCCGCGATCCACTGGCCCTGCCGGATCTGAGCGTATCCCTGTTGCGCTTCGATCAGACCTCGCAAGCGCGTCCCCGTCTGACGGTACGCGTGGGCAACGGCGGCCTTACCCCCACCGGCGAGGCCCGCCTGACCTTTTATCAAGGCGATCCGGCCGTCGGCGGAATCCTGCTCGGCGACCAAATCGTCGCGCCCCTGGCGGTGGGCGAATATCGTGACCTTTCGCTCGATGCCGTAGAACTGTTCAACCAGAACGAGCTCTACGTCGTCGTCGATGCCGCCAATGCCATCGACGAATGCAACGAGGTCAACAACCAAATGGCCATCCCCCTGGCGACGCTCGCCACGGTCGGGAGCCTCACCGTCGCCACCGATGCCCCGACTTACACCTCGGACGCCACCGCTCACCTCAGTGCCCTCATCTTAAATACCGGCGCACTTAGCGGAACCTTTACCGCCGTACTGCAAGTGGAAGACAGCAACGGCCAAGTCGTGACCCGCTTCGACGACGTGGATCTGGAAAATCTTAGCGTGGGGACCAGCCATCCCATCGGCGTCGACTGGCCCGCCAACGGCATCCTGACCGGAGACTACCAACTGCACGGTCTGCTGTATGACGACCGTGGCGAACCGATCGACGAAGACCTCGCCCCCTTCCAAATCGTCTCGACCCTGCTCGCCGACCGGCAAGCCAGTCTGCGCACCACCACCGACCGGGCCGAGTACAACGCCAACGACCTGGTGCGTATCGACAACCTGTTGCGAAATCTCAGTACGGACGCACTGTTTTCCGACATTACCTTGCAGGTCCAGGTAGTCGATCCCCGGGGTACGGATATCCTGCGGCAAGGCATTCCCATTGGCCAACTCGCCCCAGGCCAACAAACCCCACATGGCCTGACGCTACCCCTTTCGGGAGCCGAACCCGGCGCCTACCAGGTTCATGCCCAGGCCGTGGATATCCGGTTCGGCCTGCTTGCCACCGACGAGGCCGGCTTTACCGTCGCCCAAGCCTTCAATCGCAGCCTGAACGGCCTGATCGAGACCGAAAAGCCCCAGGTCGTCCGCGGCGAGGCGAACGCCTGCATGGATCGACTCAGCACTCTCGGCGGAACCCTGACCAACCTGGAAATCCGTCAGCGGCTCGTCAACCTGGAGACCGGCGAGGTAGTGCTCGATCGAATCCGCAACCTGGACACCCTCAACGGCGACGCCCCAGAACACCAGGAAGCCATCGACACCGCCGAACTGCCCCCCGGCAACTACGCCTGTCTGCTGCAAGCACGCCCCGCACCGGACCCGCGTCGTCTGCGCAAGGCCGACGAAGACTGGCAGACCCTGTCCTATGCCTATTTCCAGGTTGTCCTGCCCCAAGGCATAGTCGAACCTCTCGCCGTGCCGCTGTTGAACTCCGCCAACCTGGCGTTGCTGATCCTGATGACCGTCTGGATCGGCCTGCGACACCGAACCGTTACCCATCCGCAAGGAGGCCCCCGTCGATGAATACGTCGACCTATCGTCATCGAGCCACCCACGCCGCAGCCGTAGACACCGAACGGACATCGGCTTGGCGATGCGTGGCCTGGTTGAATCCGAACCGCCGGTTTTTCAAGTTCGTCGCTCTGCTGACCCTGGAGATATTCAACTGCGCACTCCTCGGCCCGGTGCATGCCGCGAATGAGAAATCGGTGGCTCAGGCCGAGGTCCCGATTCCCGCTATCCCCATGGCGGGTAAGCCGCCGCTTGCCTTCGGTCAGATCGTCCCCGAAGCACGAAAACCGGCCAACTCGGCTACCGAACTGAAGGTGTACCGGAATGCGATGTTGCCACCGACTTCCGCACCTGAAAAACAGGCGATTGGCGGTGAGGACTATCTCGGGGAGAGCACCGAGGTGCGTTTTACTCCGGCCATACGTCAACTTGCCGAGCAACTCGGCAACCAGCCAGTGGCGATCTACAACTGGGTACGCAACCAGATCGACTATGTGCCCACCTGGGGTTCCATCCAGGGTGCCGACTACACGCTCCAGACGGGCCAAGGCAACGCCTTCGACATCAGCAGTCTGCTGGTTGCTTTGTACCGGGTCGCTGGCATCCAGGCCCGCTACCGATTCGGCACCATCGATCTGCCGGTGGATCTGGCCATGAACTGGCTAGGTGGGGTCGAACGCCCTGAGCAGGTTTTGGCTGTGCTCGGCCAAGGCGGCATCCCGGCCTCCGGTTTGGCGAGTGGCGGGCGGATCGTCGCCATCCGTCTCGAACATGTCTGGGTGGAGGCGTGGATCGACTACTTTCCCTCACGAGGCGCCGTTCAAAGGGAGGGGGACACTTGGCTGCCGCTTGACGCCAGCCTGAAGCGATACGAGTACTCTGCCGCACCAGACCTCCAGAATCCGGCGGTTGAGTCCGTGCGCGAGGAGATACGCACGGCGTTGTCCGGTTTGAGTATCAATCCGGCTGACGGGGCCATTGAAGGTTTGGAACAGGTGGACTTCGCCAGTCTCCTACCCCGTTGGGAGGACTCCCTCGCGGACGCCGTTTTCGACGAGGAGCAATCCTGGCGAGGCCGCGCCATCGCACGTATGGACTTTCCCGTCCTCCCATCCGGCCTCATGGGCTCCGGCCATCAAGACCTTGCCGTGGCCTCTGAACTGCCGGACAGCGCCCGCATCGCCTTTTCCTTCGCCCTGTATCGAAACGAGGCCGAGCGCACCCACGAGATCCCCCAGCTGTACCACCGGATCGCTCTCCCGGAACTGGTTGGGCGACAGTTGCAATTGCGCTATCGCCCCGCGAGCGATGCCGATCGCCGGCTCATTGAGGAACAACTGCCCGATCCCAGCGATTCCACGGCCACCTTCCGAGATCTGCCCCGCCGCCTGCCCGGCCACCGCATTCGGCTGATCGCCGAGCTGCGGCTAGACAGCCAGGTCGTCGCCAGTGCCGGTCCCTACACCCTGGGCCAGGCTCTGGTAAGCGTGACCACCATCGACCGACTCGGCGGCGGCCAGGCAGTGGCCGTCAACCAGCCCGATGCCGGCGAGTGGCTGTATCTCGCCGTGAATCCCGGCTCCATCCCCGCGCAGGAATTGACCGACAGCGTGTACAACGATCCAGAGAACGTTTTCCCCAGCATGGCCCGCAGCTGGTTCGCGAATGTGGACGCAGCGCTGGAGACCCTGTCCTTGATGGGGCTGGGCGTCACCTACCGCCACCCGTCTTTTGGCACCTTCTCGACCGAACTGGATGCCGAGATCGTTCTGGGCGCACCGCGCAACGTGAACTTGGGTGGTGTGGCGGTGGATATCGACTACCTGGGCGAAACCGTCGTGCCGCTTGCCGGCGGCGACTTGGACGAGCCCCGCTTGCGCGAGATCCTGGGCTCCATCGGGTCGGCCCTGGAATACGAGGTACCCGTCGCATATATCGGTAACGCCGACTACCCTGCCACCAGCGTCTCCGCCGTAAGTGCCCTAGCCCTGGCCCAACGGCAGGGGCAGCGCCTGCACTCTCTGACCGAAAACAACCTGGAAAGCGTGCTCCCAACGCTGTCGTTGTCGCCCGAGACACGGGAGGATCTGCGTTTCCACGTCGCCAACGGCCATCAGGCCCTGGTGAGTGCCGGTCAGATCCAATCGGGTGACTGGCGTGGCGAGGGTTATTTGCTCATCGATCCGCAGACCGGGGCGGGCGCCTACCGCATTCGCGGCGGGAGCAACGGCGGAGCCGCACAGAGCGAATTGGACAAGTCGTTGGCACTCGTGGGAATGGGCAATTTCGTCGGCTTTGTGCGACCGCTCGAGGTACCGCCTTCATTTGGGCAACAGCCGTCCTGTTCTATCGATTCGGGAGACGGAGAACGGGTCGGGGTGCGGATACCGTGGTGGGCCATCATCGCCGCCATTGTGCTTCTTGCCATAATAGTGGCGTCTGGAGGTGCCGCGGGAGGCGCACTTGCCCCCGCGTTGGCCGTCCTTGCCCGTTTCTTTTTACCGATTCTGCGCGAGCTCGGGCGCTGGAGCTTGCCCCTCGGCGCCGCGAGTACCGCCACCGCCATGGCAGACGAAGGCGACTGCAAGGTCTACGTGTCGGCCTCACAATCTACCCGTTTGACGCCGATGACCGAGATCACCTCACATGTCCAGGACGCCCAAGCCGGTGGGTCGCCCAGCACGCTGGAGTTCCTTGGTTATACCTCATCGATCGGGACCATCACGGCCAATGTCGACAACGGGGACGACTCAGGTGGGGATCGGACTTGGTATCGGAAGGAGATTGTGTGTAGCAGGAACAATCGGGACCAGTTTAAGGACAAGAATGATGTCGAGCCCGATTGCGACGAGTATCCATTCTATTCCACCCGCCAAGGGGCTGGGGTCGGCATCACCGACGGAGTATCGCTGCGACTGGTGCCCCGCCGTCAAAACCAAGCCCAGGGCGGGACCCTCCGGCAGTTCTATGCCAAATGTCGAATCTCTGCAAACGACCCCTACGAGGTTCGCACGGATTTGTCCGAGGGTTCCGTTACCCACGGTGCACTGCCCGGCGGGGAGGTCTGCTATGGGAGGCGTTAGGTACGGGGCCGGCATGTCGACGCCAATCTGTCGACTCCGATTGCTTCGCGTCATATTCTTTACATTTACTCTGGTGGCCTGTATGAACCCCGAAGACCCCACTGCCCGACGCATCTGGATGCAGAAGGCGACCGCTTACCTCCCGGAACCGGTTTCCATTGCCAGAGTAGGTTGGAAGAAGTTCCTTGAAGACTGGGACTTTGAACTATTGGAGATTACCCGCGCCATTTTGCTCTGGGAGGGCAAGATGGTGACCCCGCTGGACGAGGAGCTCGCGGCATATGAAGAGCGAACGGGCGTGCATTTGCCGCGAGAACTTCATCGGGGCCGCATACCGTATCCCGGAAACACGCCGGAGGGCCGGCGCCTAGCCATGCAAGCTGCGGAGTTGCTCACGCAATTCTACCGAGAAGATTTCGCCTCAATGAAACGCCGACGCCCCGACACCCTGGTCGACATCTTCTCCTGGGGCGACATCATCCGCAACAGCTCCTCCGGCCGCCCGCCGGCCACCGATGAGCAGATCCGCGCCGCCGAGCAACGCCTGGGTGCGACCCTGCCGCCGTCGTATAAGGAATTCCTGCGCCTGACCAACGGCTGGGTACTGGGCGACATCTACCTAACCTGGGTCGACCGCATCGACTATTTGCGCAACACCGAGTACCAGGAGTGGATGGTGGACATGGCTGGTGAATTCGTTCCCGACGACCCGGTCCCGGACGAGCGCTACTTCAACTACAGCGCCAGCCAGGACCCGCTCACCGACATGCGCCGCGAGTACATCCCCGGCGCCCTGGTGATCTGCGGCGAGTTCAGCGACGTGCGCGGCATCGTGATGCTCAACCCGGCGGTGGTGGATGAGCACGGCGAGTGGGAGGCGTGGCTGAGCAAGGGCATGTACGACGGCTTCCGCCGCTACCGCAATTTCGCCCAACTGATGGAATCGTTGTACCTGCGCGAGATCGCCGAGAATCGTCTGTATGCCGACGAAATCGGCGCCAACTGGCATTTTCGATAGCGGCTACCCGGCTTTGAACGCATCGGGTGGACCGTGTTCCGCTTGTAATACCAAGGACTGACAGTCCAAATTGAGCAGGGAGATCAAGGTGAAAAACAGGATTTCCATCATTATATTTGCAGTCCTCATCGTGGTAGCGGCCGTGTTGGAGGCCTATCCCCACTATTGGCAGATGGCGATGTTGGCCATTCGCACCGAGGCGCGCGTCCATCCGTGGGATCGCTTTGTCTTGCCCGAGGCGCATTACTGGTCCGAGAAGGAGATCGAGCAGGCCACAAGCGCCATGGAACAATGGGAGCGGACGGTGGCCGCGGCGCGCTGGCATATAGACCGGTTGAGCGACAACTGGGTGAGGATGCGAGCGAGGGAATTGTTGCTGCGCGCCTGGAATTCGCCGGTGCTTGCCCACGATGATCCGCGCCGCCTGGATCTGGTACTGCAACGCTACCATATTGCATGCAGTGCCGAGCGGGGTGGCTACACCCCCTGGATGGATACTCCCTGTGCACCTGCGGACGATAGCGAGTGGCGAGCGGATCTGAAAGACATCGAATCCGTGTTCGACTCGCTGTCGCTCACCGACCTGCCCGATGCCGTCGCCTGGTTCGACGAATTCCTGAGCACGTTATCCTGGGGCTCCCGAGTGCAGCCTTGCATCGAGGTTACGATCACCTCACTACAACAACGGTTAGGACGTGATTCCAACCTGGAATCCGACCTGCTCGCGTCGCTTGGATACCTTGTTCTCTTCCATGATCTCCAGATGGCCGAGACTGCCCTTAGGCATGCCCTGCGTATACGGGAACAGGTAGCGGGCCCGTTTGCGGTTCCCAGGGGCTCGATTGTGGACAACTTGATAGAGAGCCTCTTGAACACCTTGGACATTCAGGGTGCGATCGAAGTCTTGGAGGCAGAGCTGCGGAAGCCGGAACCATATGAGATTTCGGAGGTTGTCCGGTTCCGGCGAAAATTGGGGAAGCTTTACCATCTGCAGGGAAGGGCGGACGCGGCGTCGGGATCGCTGAGCGAGGCAGTCTTCCTCGCCGAAAAATATCCTTCGTGCAGCCTTTCGTCCGACTTCCGATCATTTTTGTATCTGGACTTGGCAGCAGTGGAGATCGACCAAGGCAACGAGGCGAGGGCGGGCGAATTAGTCCGGGCCGCGGAAGCCACCATCACTGGCAACAATCGGGTCGACTTGTTCCGGCGGCAAATCGATTTTTTCGGGGATGGCGGATCGACCGGACAGACGAACAATGGGGCACAAAAAGCGACGAATCCGGCGGGTATGGACGAGTGGATACAGACCGAGGCCGCCCGGTATAAACGCTACAGGGCCATGCTCATACGATTCGGGCGCAGGGATATTTTTTCGCATTGACCGGCTGATCGGGGCGTCCCGACTGCGATGGGCAGCGAGACCTGGAACCACTGCCTCGTTACTATCGCCGAAGCTTCCGGCCCGTGAATGTTGTTCCGGCCGCATCGTGACGCTTGGCACGGGTCCTGAGGTGAGTCTTTGCATGCTGAAGAAGGCGATCTCAAACGGGCGGCTCGCCGTAGTGCATGCGCTAAGTCGAGGATCGAGGTTTGGGTAACGGTATGTTCCGGGCTTCAAGCCCGGACCTGCTCGGCCGTGGACTGGATTTGCTGTCCAACTGGGACTCCGCAGTTCCCCTTGGGTGCAACATGATCCGGCGACCGGGTGACGTCAGGCGTCCTCGCTGGGGGCGCTTTCCATGCAAAATCGCTGGATCAGACTGCGCAACAGATCGACACCGGGATGCAATTGATCCAGAGCGATGTATTCATCCGGTTGATGGGCCTGGTCGATGTGTCCCGGCCCCATCACCAGCGTTTCGACACCCAGGGCGTTCAAATACGGTGCCTCCGTACCGAAGGCAACCGCCTGTGCCTCGCTGCCGGTGAGTTGTTCGGCGGCGCGCACGATAGCGGATTGTGCCGCAGTTTCCATGGCAGGGATGCCCTCGAACAGGGGCAGAATCTCCAGTTGCAAGCCGCTACCGGCCAAACCTGTCTCAAGCCGGTTGCGCACCTGCGCACGCAGCTCGCCTTGATCCATGCCGGGCAGCGGGCGCAAGTCGATGTGCAACTCGCATTGTCCGCAGATCCGGTTTGGATTGTCGCCGCCGTGGATGTGGCCCAGATTCAGGGTCGGTACCGGCACCGCAAAAGCGGGATTTCGATGCTTGGCCTGGAGTTCCGAACGCCAGGCGAGCAGTTCGCCGAGCACCTTATGCATCCCTTCCAGGGCACTGTTGCCCAGTGCCGGGTCGCTGGAATGGCCGGCCCTGCCGGTGAGCCGGATCGCGTCCATGAAAATACCCTTGTGCATGCGAATCGGTTTCATCCCTGTGGGTTCGCCGATGACGGCATAGTCCCCCAGGCGTCGGCCCTGATCCAGCAGCGCCTGCGCGCCGCACATGCTGGATTCTTCATCGGCGGTCGCAAGAATGGTCAAGGGACGCTTCAGGTCTGCATGGCGCAGTCCCCGGGCCGCCTCGATGGCCAACGCGAAGAAGGATTTCATGTCGGCGGTGCCCAGCCCATACAGGCGCTGGTCACGCTCGGTAAGGCGAAACGGGTCCTGACTCCAGCGGTTTTCGTCGTAGGGCACCGTGTCGGTATGGCCGGAAAGCACCAAGCCACCCTCTCCGCGGCCCAGCACCGCAATGAGATTGAACTTGCCCGGATAGCCCTGGATGGGGAGGATCTCCACGCCAAAACCCGCGTCCTTGAGCCAACTCGCGAGCTTTTCGATCACCGGGCCGTTGCCAATGTCGAATGCCGGCGAGACGCTGCTCATGGAAGGCGTGCCGATGAGGTCGGCGATCATGGTCATTAGGGGAGGGGTAGGCATGAGGAGATTCTGGGCTCCGGCCCGGTGGCGCGCAAGGGCTTTCGCGAGTAGGCGGTGCAGGGGGTATCATTAGGGGCTTGCCGGTAGCTGTTTAGACAGTTGAGCCGCCAACCGTGGTGGCAGCCGAACGGCTACGTATCCGAACCGATCAATCGTGGAGCGCTGACCAAGATGGCGAACGGGCCTGACGACCAGAACAACGACCGTCGAAAATATTCCTCCCAAGTGGTGGATGGCATGGAGCGCGCACCCAGCCGCGCCATGCTGCACGCCGTGGGTTTCACCCGCGAGGATTTCCGCAAGCCTCAGGTAGGCATCGCCTCCACCTGGTCCATGGTCACGCCCTGCAACATGCATATCGACCAGTTGGCCAAAGAGGCCGAGACCGGGGTGAACCGAGCCGGCGGCAAGGGCGTGATCTTCAATACCATCACCATTTCCGACGGCATCTCCATGGGCACGGAGGGGATGAAATACTCCCTGGTCTCCCGCGAGGTGATTGCCGACTCCATCGAGACTGTGGCCGGCTGCGAGGGTTTCGACGGCGTGGTCGCCATCGGTGGCTGCGACAAGAACATGCCCGGCTGTCTGATCGGGCTGGCCAGACTCAACCGGCCGTCCGTTTTCGTCTACGGCGGTACCATCATGCCGGGGGACTACCACGGTAAGAAGGTGGATATCGTGTCGGTCTTCGAAGCGGTAGGTCAGCGCGCCAACAATAAGATCGACGATACCGAGCTGGCCGAGATCGAGTCCTGCGCCATTCCCGGCGCCGGCTCCTGCGGCGGTATGTACACCGCCAATACCATGGCCTCCGCTATCGAGGCCCTGGGCATGTCCCTGCCCAACTCCTCGGCCCAGGCGGCCATCTCGGCGGACAAACAAACCGATTGCGAGCGGGCCGGCGAGGCGGTGCTGAATCTTCTCGAAAAGGGAATCCGTCCCCGCGACATCATGACCCGCCAGGCATTTGAGAACGCCATTACCGTGGTCATCACCCTGGGTGGTTCCACCAATGCCGTGCTGCACCTGCTGGGCATGGCCCACAGCGCGGGCGTCGAACTGAGCCTGGACGATTTCACCCGCATCGGCGAGCGAGTGCCGGTGCTGGCCGATTTGCGCCCTTCCGGAAAGTACATGATGTCCGAGCTGGTGGCCATCGGTGGCACCCTGCCGTTGATGAAGTCCCTGCTGGATGCCGGATTGCTGCACGGCGATTGCCTCACCGTCACGGGCAGGACCATGGCGGAAAATCTCAAGGACGTGCAGCCCTATATGCAAGGCCAGGACATCGTCCGCGCCCTCGACAATCCGATCAAAAAGGATTCGCATCTGCGCATCCTGCGCGGCAACCTCGCCCCCGAGGGGTCGGTGGCGAAGATCTCCGGCAAGGAGGGGCTGCGTTTCGAGGGTACGGCGCGCGTGTTCGACTCCGAAGAAGAGGCCATGAAGCGCATCCTGGACGGCACTGTGGTGAAGGGCGATGTGATCGTGATTCGCTACGAGGGGCCGCGTGGCGGGCCCGGAATGCGTGAGATGCTGTCGCCGACCTCGGCGGTGATGGGCAAGGGGCTGGGTAACGATGTGGCGCTGATCACCGATGGCCGCTTCTCTGGCGGCACCCATGGTTTCGTGGTCGGCCACATCACGCCCGAAGCCTATAACGGCGGACCCCTTGCCGTGGTGCGCGACGGCGACGCCATCACGATCGATGCGGTGAACAACGCCCTCAGCCTGGGTGTTTCCGACGAGGAAATCCAGCAACGCCTGTCGCAATGGAAACAACCTGAGCCACGCTACACCCGCGGCGTACTGGCGAAATATGCCAAGTTGGTGAGTTCCGCTTCGCTGGGAGCGGTCACGGACTGAGCAAGGTGAAATTGCCCGTCCGGTCTGGCGCCCATGGGGCTGGCCGGATGGGGCCTTCAGTCCGCGATCAAAGCGTATCCCAGCTCGATCCGCGCCGTTTCCAGCGCATTCGTGGCAGGATGAGCCCCACGAGTATGCCCAGCAAAATCACACCCGCGCCCACCATGAACCAGTCGCGGGCGTTCTCCCGCTGAATGCCGTCATATTGAAACTGCAAATCTGAAAGGCGTTTTTCCAGTTCCTGAACATTGTTCTGCAAGCGTAGATTTTCCTGCTCCGTAAACAGGGTATTGGCTGCGGATTGTTGAAGTGCTTTGAGTTCTTCTGCAAGCCGCCGGTTGTCGTTCAGCAGCTTCGCGCGTTGTTCGTCCGTGTTCGTAAAACGCTCTTGCAGTTGTTTCAGTTCCTCGGCGAGTGCGCCGTTGTTTGTTTCGACCGCCGACAAACGGGACCGGGTCTCTTCCAACTGCTGGCGCGGACTGGGTTCACGGGAAAGCTGCCTCGTCAATATCCAGCCGACGGTATCGCCGTCAAAACGTACTCGCGAATAGCCCGTCTTTTCGTCTGTCTCCAGTACCTTGAGCGGGGCGCCGACCGGCAGCATGCGCAAAATCTTGTTTTGGATGCTGGGCCCGGAACGCAGTGTCACTTTCACGGCGTCGGACACGTATTGTGTTTCGCCGAACGCGCTTCCGCCTCCCAGCAATATCAGCAGGATGAAAATAGGAAATCTGCGTCGCAACGCCATGCCTGCCTTCATAGTGCTTCCGTATGGGCCGTTGCGGCCGTCTCTATGGGAAAGGCGACCACATGCTCGGCATCGATGCGAATGCCTACTCGCTCGCCAATCTCGTGATTGTGGTGACTGGGGAACAGGGAGACCACCGTGGCGCCGGTTTCCAGGCGTAGGGTGTAGAGGGTCTCCGCCCCTTTGAATGCCTTGTCGATCACGACTGTGCGCAACGGACTTTCCGGTTCCGGCAGTATATCGTCGGGACGGAAGAGCACCTCGACCTGCGTGCCCGCCGGCCACTGGACCTGTCTGCGGCAGCGCACGATGCCCAATTCGGTTTCCAATCGATTGTCTGCCAATACCGTCGCGGTCAGGAATTCGCCCTGGCCGATGAAATCGGCCACAAAGCGGTGGTTCGGTTCGTGATAGAGCTGGTAGGGCGTGTCCCATTGCAGGATTCGGCCGTGATTCATCACGCCGACCATTTCGCACATCGCAAAGGCTTCATGCTGATCGTGAGTGACCAGGATTGCCGTTGTGCCTCGGTGTTTGAGGATTTCGCGCACCTCGACACTCAGATGCTCGCGCAGCTCCACGTCCAGGCTTGAAAAGGGCTCGTCCAGCAGCAGCAGATCGGGCTTCGGCGCCAGCGCCCGTGCCAGCGCGACCCGCTGTTGCTGCCCGCCGGAGAGTTCATGAGGAAAGCGTTTGCAAAAACCTGCCAGGCCGACCGTTTCCAGCATCTCCTCGGCCAGCCGGCCGCGCTCGGCACGGCCCAGGCCGCGGAGCCCGAAGCAGATGTTGTCGCCGACATCCATGTGGGGGAACAGGGAGTAGTCCTGAAACACCATGCCCAGATGGCGCTTCTCCGGGGCGAGGGTGAATCCGGGGGAGGAAATCACTCGTCCGTCGAGCCGAATCTCCCCCTGTTGCAGGGGTTGAAAACCGGCAATGGCCCGCAGCACAGTGGTCTTTCCGCAGCCGCTAGGCCCCAACAGCCCTACCACGGCCCCCTTGTTGACGCGCAGGGTGACATCTGCGGCGACCACAGTGTCGCCGTAACGGCATTCGATGCCATTGACGTCAAGCAGGCTCATGGGTTTCTACCGGGCTCCGGTGAGAAGAAACTCCAGCAGGGCTTTTTGGGCATGCAGGCGATTCTCGGCTTCGTCCCAGACCACGCTCTTGGGACCGTCGATCACCTCGGCCGTGACCTCTTCTCCACGGTGGGCCGGCAGGCAGTGCATAAAAAGAGCGTCGTCCGCGGTCAAGGACATGAGCTGGGTATTGACCTGGTAGGGTTCGAAGACCCGATGTCTGGTCTCGGCTTCTTCCTCCTGGCCCATGCTTGCCCAAACATCGGTAACCAACAGATCGGCCCCGGTCGCAGCCTCCTGCGGACTGTCTACCACTTCCGCCCACTCGCTGTTGGCGCTCAGGATTTCCGCATCGGGTTCATAGCCTTTGGGGCAGGCTATGCGCAGTTTGAACCGGTAGCGTCGTGCCGTCTCTATGTAGGAGTGACACATATTGTTGCCGTCGCCAATCCAGGCCACGTTGCGGCCCTGAATACTGCCGCGGTGCTCCCGGTAGGTCTGCATATCGGCAAGCAACTGGCAGGGATGGTGCCTGTCGGTCAAGGCGTTGATGACCGGCACCCTTGCATGATGGGCGAAGCGTTCAACCAGCGCGTGGCTATAGGTGCGAATCATCACGCAGTCCACCATGCGAGACACCACGCGGGCGCTGTCTTCAACAGGCTCTCCGCGCCCCAATTGGGTGTCGCGGGGAGACAGGAAGATCGCCGCGCCGCCAAACTGCACCATGGCCACCTCAAAGGCGACCCTGGTGCGGGTCGAAGACTTCTCGAAGATCATCCCCAGGGTGCGGTTTTTGAGGGGTTCGTAGATCTCGCCCGCGTATTGCATCGCCTTGAGTTCGATGGCGCGCTCTATCAGGCCCAGATGTTCCTCCCGATCCAGGTCGAGAATGCTCAGGAAATGCCGTACTTCGCTTGCAGAACTCACGCTATCGTCCTGTGTGCCCAGATGTCAGGCTGCGGTTTCGGCCGCCTGCTCCAGGAAGTTGAGTACCAGATCACTGACGCCTTCGACAATTTGATCAGCCTCGGCGTCGCTCAGGATCAGTGGCGGCAACAATCGAATCGTGCTGCCGGCGGTGACGTTGATCAAAAGTCCCTGCGACAAGGCCTGCTTCACCAGTTCCGTGCAGGGCCGCCCCAGTTGAATGCCGATCATCAGGCCCTTGCCGCGCAAGTCGACCACCCCAGACCGGCCGGTCAGCCTGTCGCGAAAGCCGTTCAGCATCCGCTCGCCCAGTTCGGCGGCACGCTCGACCAAGCCGCCGTCGGCAACCTCTTTGACTACCGCCAGGGCCGCGGCACAGGCCAGCGGATTGCCCCCAAAAGTGGAGCCGTGGTTGCCTGGTCCATAGAGGCCGGCCGCCTTGCCGCTGGCCAGGCAGGCGCCAATGGGGACGCCGTTACCCAGCGCCTTGGCCAGGGTCAACACGTCGGGCACAACCGCTTCATGCTGGCAGGCGACGAAACGCCCGGTACGTCCTATGCCGGTCTGTATCTCGTCAAGCATCATCAGCCACTGGTGCCGGTCGCAGATCTCGCGGATACCGTTGAGGTAACCTGCCGTGGGGACGTTTACGCCGCCCTCGCCCTGCACCGGCTCCACCAGCACAGCGACCACATTGGCGTGTTGTTCAGCCACCTGGCGAATGGCATCAAGATCGTTATAGGGCACGCGCACGAAACCCTCGACCAGCGGCTCGAAACCGGCCTGGATCTTTGCATTGCCGGTGGCCGAGAGTGTGGCCAGGGTGCGGCCGTGAAAACTCGATTCCATTACGACCACTGCCGGCCGGTCGATGCCGCGGCTGTGGCCGTAGAAGCGTGCCAGTTTGATCGCCGCTTCATTGGCCTCGGCGCCGGAATTGGCGAAAAAGACGTTCTGCATCCCGGTGAGCGCGGTCAGCCGCCGGGCCAGTTCCTCCTGTCGTTGGATGCCATACAGATTGGACGTGTGCACCAACTTTCCCGCTTGCTCGCAAATGGCGCCGGAAACGGCCGGATGGGCATGGCCAAGCGAGCACACGGCGATGCCGCTGAGGGCGTCCAGGTATCGCTTGCCGGACTCATCCCACAACCAAACCCCTTCTCCATGGGAGAATTGCACAGGCAAACGTGCGTAGGTCGGCATGATGGCCGTAGTCATGTCAGCTCCTGGTCCCTCGGGCATCGACCCGAAACAGTGAAAAACCTTGCATGTTAGGGATGTACAAAACCAATGGCAAGGACCAGGCGTTGCTGGTACCTGAAATCACCGCCCCATTGCCTTGCTCAATGCCTGTAGGCGTACGCGTCGAACCAGCTCGCGCACGTCGCTCCCGGAGGCAGCGGATTCCAGCGCCGTACCGAGATCGGCTTGGGCCGCCGACACGGCGAGTGTTCGCAGGTATTGCGCCTGGGGATAGGGCCGGTCTTCGAGGCCTTGGCGGCCACGGTAGTCGGCCTCGCAAGCCAGCAACGCGCTTTGCAATCGCTCTGGACGACGGAAATAATCCGCTGCTTCCAAAATGCTCAGCACCTTGCCTGGTCGCAGTTCTTCTATGTTGTGGATCTTGCCGTGTTCCCTGGCCACGAATACGGCCAGATCGCGGTAACGATTCGGAACCGGCCAGCGTCGGCATAGTCCTAGCACCAGTTCCGCGCTGCGTTTTTCATGCCCGTGGTGTGCGGGAAGGGTGTCCGCGGCCGTGAGGCCCTTGCCCAGATCGTGGGTGAGGGCGGCGAACAGCACGGCCGGGTCGTCGGACAGTTGACGGGCTTGGTGCAGCACCATCAGCATGTGGATGCCGGTATCGACCTCCGGGTGCCATTTTGCCGTTTGCGGTACGCCCCAGAGGCGGTCCAGCTCCGGCAGCAGACGGCCCAGGGCACCGCAAGTCCGCAGAACTTCGATGAAGACCTCCGGTGCGGGGCCGCCCAGGGCCTTGTCAAATTCCAGCCAGATCCGGTCCGGAGCGATCGACTCCAGGGCGCCGGCGTTGCCGATTTCCCTCATCAGGGCCAGGGTTTCATCCGCGATAGTGAAACCCAGGCAGGCATAACGGGCCTGAAATCGCGCCACGCGCAACACGCGCAGTGGGTCCTCGGCGAAGGCGTGGGAGACGTGCCGCAGCACGCGGTTCTGCAGATCCGCCCTTCCGCCAAAATAGTCGATCACTTCACCGTCGCCGGTTTCCGCCAGGGCGTTGATGGTCAGGTCCCTGCGCGATAGATCCTCTTTCAGTGTCACATCCCGGCCGTAGTGCACCGCGCCCTGCTGTTGCCGAAGGGTTCGGGCAAGGGCGTATTCCTCGCGTGAAACGGGATGCAAAAAAATCGGAAAGTCCTTTCCTACCTGTAAAAACCCTCGTTTCAGCATTTCCGCGGGGCTGGCTCCCAAAACGACGAAATCCCGCTCGCGCGGCTCCAGGCCCAGCAATCGGTCACGCACGGCGCCGCCGACGAGGTAGTAATCCAGGCCGGTTGTGTTTGGATCATGTCCGTTCATTGTAAAGCTTGAACCGTCGCGGTTTGAGTTGATCTGTGGTGTGGCCCTGCCGTCGCAGGGGGCTAAATTTACAGGTACGGTATTTTCCCCGATGCGGCGTGTCGTGACCAATGCGCAGGAGGAAACCCATGTCCCTCTTCAAGCAAACTTTCACGGCCTTGGTGGCGTTGATGCTTTTCATTCTGCCCACTGGCGCATACCCGGCGCAGGACACCCACGAGGAGGCACGCATGGCTCTGATCGATGAAATCCAGCAGGACTACCGTCGTACCGCCCAAGCGCTGGGCCGGGAGCAGATGAGCGAAGGCGTGTTGCGGGCGATCTTGGCGGTGCCGCGGCATGAATTCGTGCCCCCGGATCTGCGCCAATCCGCCTACGAGAACCGGCCGTTGCCCATTGGATTGGGCCAGACCATTTCCCAGCCCTATATCGTCGCCATCATGACCGAGCTTCTCGAACTCAAGCCCACCGACCGTGTGTTGGAGCTGGGCACCGGTTCCGGCTATCAGGCGGCCATCCTGTCCAGCCTGGTGGAGAAGGTGTTCAGTATCGAAATCGTCGAGCCCTTGGGGGAAGAGGCCGGCGAACGTCTGCGGCGGCTGGGTTTCGACAATGTGCAGGTTCGAATCGGCGACGGCTACCTCGGTTGGCCCGAAGCAGCGCCGTTTGATGCCATCATCGTCACCGCCGCCGGAGACCATATCCCCCCGCCGCTGGTGCAGCAGTTAAAACCCGGCGGTCGCATGATCATCCCGGTAGGCGGGCGGTTTTTCGCTCAGGACCTGGTGCTGGTGGAGAAGGAGGCAGACGGCAGCCTCAATACCCGCAACATACTTCCCGTGGCGTTCGTTCCGCTCACCGGCAAACGTTGAATCGGTGGCGCCCAGATTCGGTATTCTCCTGCTCTCTTGCGCGGCACTGGCCTATGAGGTGTTGCTCACTCGCCTGTTCGCCATTGTTCAGTGGTCTCACTTTGCCGCCATCGCCATCAGTCTGGCGTTGTTGGGTTTCGGGGCCGGGGGCAGTTTGGTCGCCCTGCTGCGCAGGTGGCTGCAACCGCGTTTTGAGTTTGCCTTTATGGTGTCGGCAATCGGTTTCGCCGTGGCCGCGCCGGCCAGCTTCGTGCTCGCGCAGCATGTACCGTTCAACCCCTTGGAACTGGCCTGGGACTACCGTCAACTCGGCTGGCTGAGCCTGCAATTCCTGCTGTTGAGCCTGCCTTTCCTGGCGGTGGGATGCGCTATCGGCATGGCGTTGAGCTTCCGGTCCAGCGAGGTCGGGCGGCTCTACGCCTACGATCTCGCCGGTGCGGCCATGGGCGCCGGTCTGATTTTGCTGTTGCTCGCGATGCTTGCTCCCGTTCAGGCGCTGGCGGTTGTTTCGCTGTTGGGTGTCCTGGCGGCCTTGGTGGCACGCCGGGAGATGGCCTTGTCACGCGGCTGGGACGCGGCCGTGCTTGCCCTGATCGGCCTTGCCACCTACCCCACATTCATACTGCTTGAAGCCGAACCGTCTCCTTACAAGGACCTGAGTCAGGCCCGGCAAGTGTTGGGGGCGAAGGTTTTGCTTGAGCACAGCGGGGTGGAAGGTGTCTTCAGCGTGGTTCGCAACGACAGCATTCCCATTCGTCACGCGCCGGGGATCAGTCTGGGCGCCGCCACGCCCATCCCCGAACAGATGGCGCTGTTTCTCAACGGCGATTCCCTGGGCGCGCTGACGCGCTTCGATGGTGACCCGGACAGCCTTATCTTCACCGACTATCTCGTCTCCGCCTTACCCTACGCGCTTGTGCAAAATCCGCGCGTGCTGTTGCTCGATGGCGCAGGCGGGCTGCCGCTGTTGCAGGCGATTCACCATGGGGCCGAGTCCATTGAAGTGGTGGAACGCATACCGGGGCGAGGGAAACTTCTGCGTCAGCGGTTGGCTGCGTTCAGTGGAAATGTGTACGAGCGTGCAGGCGTGCAGGAATACATCGCCTTTCCACGCCATGTGCTGGATGCCGGGACAGGAAGGCTGGACCTGATCCTGCTGGATCGTACCCTGGGAGGCCCGCCAGTCGCCCCTGGCCTGGATGCGGCCGAGGCCGACTGGGTGCTGACGCGTGAAGCCTTCGAGCGAGCCCTGGCCTTGCTGGGAGAGGGCGGCTTCGTTGCCATTGCCCATTGGCTTAGCCTGCCGCCCAAGACTTCCTTGCGCCTGTTCAACACCGCCCGAGAGGCTCTGGCGGAAAGCGGACATGCCGACCAGCGCCTCGTTTACCTGCGTGGCTGGAAGACCGGTCTGCTGTTGCTTGCCAAAGATCCCATCACCGGCGAGCAGATCGATAAGGTCTCCCGATTCGCCCGATCCCGCTCTTTCGACATCGCCTTTCGACCCAACGCCGACCCGGTCACGTCCTGTGCCGACGCCAATCGTTACAACCGGCTCGAGCGGCCGGCCTATTGCCAGGGCATGCAAGCCTTGCTCGGGTCGCAAAGTGGCGAGTTTGTCGCAAATTACGCATTCGATATCAGGCCCAGTACGGACGACCGGCCATTTGCACACCGTTTTATGCGCTGGGGGGAATTGCCCCGGCTGCTGCGACTGGAGGCCCAGTCCGGCTATTCGCAAATCGACTGGGGTCTGGCGTTGTTGGCCGTCACGCTGGCGCAGGCCATTCCCCTCGCCGGCTTGCTGATTGTGGTGCCGCTGTTCTGGCGTTCCGCCCCAACGAGAAGCGGTCGCTGGCCGACGTTGATCTATTTTGCCGCCATAGGTGTGGGGTTCATGGCCTTCGAAATCGCCTGCCTGCAACAACTGCAACGCTTTCTCGGCGAGCCGGTTTATGCCCTATCTCTTACCCTTGCCGGTTTTCTGTTGTTCGCCGGTCTGGGCAGCTCCCAGGCAGAGCGCCTTCAACGGTTTGCAGGTGGCAGGGCGATTGCTTTGTTAGCCGCAGCCATCCTTGTCGTTGCTCTGCTGCAATGGTCGCTCGCCGACGTCATCTTCAGCCAGACAGCCGATCTTGCGTTGTTGCCGCGGATGTTCCTCGCCCTGTTCTGGCTCGCTCCCTTGGCTGTGTTGCTCGGTCTGCCCCTGCCGCTGGGGATGTCCCGCCTGCGCGATGCTGCTCTGTTGCCCTGGGCCTGGGCCATCAATGGTTGTGCCTCTGTGATTGGGGCAGTGCTGGCCGCGTTGATGATCGTGGAGTTCGGTTTTGCTGTCACGATGATCGTTGCAGGCGCCTTCTATCTTGTGGCTTCCCTGGCCGGCGTTAGCTCTGAACGCCATGCAGAAGGCTAATAAATATCAATAAAAACATTCTGATAAAAGACTAAGAGAAGGAGTTCAACCAAGGTCGTGAGGCTCCCCTGTGCCGTGCAGCATCAAGTTCACACCAAGTTTTCCGACAGAGTTGTAGCGACATCTGGCAAAACCTTCTAATAATACCGATAGAACTTTACAGTTTGGTGACAAGCCCGCCCAGATCGCCCCAGCGCCCAGCAATCTCAAGCCCCGCTGGGTCGGCAAACGCCTTTCAGGTAACCGCCGATGTTGAGAAAGATTCTCCTCCCAACCATCTTCGTCATCCTTGGTTGGGGTTTCTGGATCAGCCCAGACTTCAAGACCATTGCCGCCGGCGTGTCGATTTTTCTCTTCGGTATGCTCTCGCTGGAAGACGGCTTTCGTGCCTTCGCCGGCGGTACCCTGGAAAGGATACTCAAGAGCACGACCGATCGGCGCTGGAAGTCTTTGGCCTTCGGGATCGTGAGCACAACGCTCATGCAGTCCAGCTCCCTGGTTTCGGTGATCACCATCTCGTTTTTGAGCGCGGGCCTGATCGGCTTGGCTGCCGGGGTGGGGATCGTCTTCGGCGCCAACATCGGCACCACCACCGGCGCATGGCTGGTGGCAGGCTTTGGTCTGAAGGTGAAGATCTCCGCCTACGCCATGCCCATGCTCGTCTTCGGCGTGCTGTTGTTGTTTCAGCGTTCCAGGGCGTTGAAAGGCGTCGGCTACATCCTCGCCGGATTGGGCTTCCTGTTTCTGGGCATCCATTACATGAAAGAAGGTTTCGAAGCCTTCAAAGACAGCTTCGACCTCGCTCAATACGCCGTCGCCGGTTACCCAGGGTTGTTCCTGTTCACCGGCATCGGTATCGCCGCGACTGTGGTCATGCAGTCCAGCCACGCCACGCTGGTACTGACCATTACCGCTCTGGCGGCCGGCCAGATCACCTATGACAATGCCTTGGCATTGGCCATCGGGGCCAACGTCGGCACCACCATCACCGCCATCATTGGGTCCCTCAGCGCCAACGAACAGGGCAAACGCCTTGCCGCCGCTCACTTGGTTTTCAACCTCGTTACCGGTTTGATCGCCATCGCATTCATCCACCAGATGGTGGCGGCGGTCGATTGGGTGGCTGTCCGTACCGGCATTGCGGCAGACGATTACTCCCTCAAACTCGCCGTATTTCACACGATTTTCAACGTCATTGGTGTGGTAGTGATGCTGCCCCTGCTGGACTGGCTGGTGAAGCTGCTGGGCGGGATGTTCAAGACGGTAAGACCCCCCGTCAGCGAGCCCAAGTATCTCACCGATTCCGCCGTCGACTTTCCCGACACCGCCCTGGAGGCCGTTCGCCGCGAAACCCTGCGCGTCTGGAGTCACACGGTCAACGTCTTGGCGGGGGAGCTGGGTTTCCAGGCAAAGCAGATCCGCGAAGGTGACGATCTGAATGCTATTGCGGGCAAACAGCGGCGTCTGCCGGAGTTCGACGTGGATTCAGCCTACGACCAGCAGGTGAAATCCCTGTACAGCGCCATCGTCAGCTTCATCGCCCGAGCCGGATTCTCCTGGGAGGAACAGCAGTCCGGCGAGATCCACTGGCTGCGCGATGCCAACCAAAAAATGGTCGAGGCCATCAAGGCCGCCAAACACCTGCGAAAGAATCTCGCCGAGGCTGTGCTTTCAACAAACGCCGAACGACGCGCCATCTATGACAATATGCGGGTGCAGTTGGCCTCCCTGGTCAGAGAGTTGGATGAGGTTCGTACCGAATCCGCTGAAGATACCCCTGTGCTGTCACTGGACCATCTGCGCATGTTGCTCGACGAGCATTGCAGCGTGCTCAACAAACGCATGGCCGAGGCCATTCGTGCCGGCCGTTTGACCGGAGACGAAGCCACCTCCCTGATGAACGACGCCAACTACGGCCAAGACATCTTCCGAAATCTGGTGGGCATGGGTGAGATCCTGTTCGTGCGTCACAACCGCTCGCTCACCGAGGCGGAACAAGAGGTCATGCTCAGCGAAGAGGAGCTGAAGGCAATCACCGGCTGAGCAGCCTTCATGTGTGGTTACGCACAGTCACCAGTCAAGGAATGGTTCGGGGTTGCTTGCGAAAATGCCCCTGAGCCGCTTCACTTACCGAAGAGAGGGTTGTCCGCGCGGGAATACCTTCGAAAGCGATTTGCCAGCGAAAAGGCCCCAAGCTTGGAGAGACGCCGATGACCGGAAAGAAACTGCTTGAGCGCCTGGGTGAGCTGCTCGATCTTGGGGCGAAGCGGCGCAAAAAGAAGATCGACGAACTGGAAAAGCTGGTCGATCAGATTCGAAAGAAGGAAAAGGCCATCCTCGCCAAGTGCCGAAAGGTTGGTAAAGGTGAAAAGCGCGACATGCTGAAAAAGCGCTATCAGATACTCCATGCCCAACGGAACAAGGGGAGAAAGGCGCTGAAGAAGTTGGAGGGGTGAGGGTCAGCCGATTTCGATTGCTGCGCTGCCCTCATTCCGCCAGGGAATGGCGGAATCCCGCCGCAAGGAGGTGAAAGCTCGGATGTGCGCCGAGTAGGTACTCGCTCGGCTATATTTCCGGTCTCACTGTCTGACCACCGTTGTACCCGATTTCCCTATTTCATGAGGGCGTACTACGCTGATGACTTGGAGGACGCGGCTACGTCGCAGACAGTTGCTGGCGTGGTATTAGTGTAACCGCGCCGGAATTTGTCTGGATCGCACGGGAACAGCTTTTTTTGGAAGTTTGCGCGTTGCGCGCAGTGACAGTGGAACCACATTGGAGAACTGACCCATGAATCTGGATTTTGATACGCTGCGCAACGCAGTGGCAGGCGGCGCGGCCGCATTTCGATGCGCCACGGATTACCAGCCGGCGGGAGGGGAGGGTGACAAGATCTTTCCCCCCACTTACAAGGGTGGCAAGTACGCGACCGAAGAACGCATGGAACCGGCGACCGGGGAGATCGTAACCTGTGTACTGCTGGATTCCGTACAAAGCCAGGCCAATCGCATGGAACTTGCGTTGCTGGATTCCCATCGGCGCGGGCGAATCCAATTGCCGCTGATGACGACGCGATTCGACCAGCAAGCGCTCTTGAAGAAGTTCGAGGTAAGCAGTCTGGAGGCGCCTCATCGGGTCGCCGATGCCTTGTTCCGTGACAGCCTGTTCGAGGGCACCATCTTTCGTAAATCGGAAAAGGGCAGGGTGCTTGACCACGCTGATGTTCGCAATGCGACGGGCCTGTTCGGCCTGTGTCCCACCGCATTGGTGTTCGGAATCTGGGATTCCACCGGCCCTCGCGGTGGCCTGGGGGCCAAGTTTCAGCGGGCCATCGTTTCCGAAATCGTCGGTTATCGCGCCGTACCCGGCGTGAAGACGGGTAGCCGCATCGATCCTGCCCAGATCATGCTCGGGGCCGGCCCCGTTTACGAAAATCCGGTTCCGTCGACCGACAAGCCGGATTGGACGTTGGAGCAGCAAGGTAAGGCTAAGAAGCTGGGCAAGGATGGCAAGGGAAAGCCCTCGGAAGCCAATCACGGCAACGTCACGCCAACCCTATCGGCCGGCGGGTTTACGATTCGCCGTGCAGTACAAACCACCACCATATCCCTGAGCGCGGTACGTCGCCTACGTTTCCCCCTCGGCGATTCGACGATTTCCGATCCACAAGTCGATAGCTCGGCGCATACCCTGCTGGCCGCCCTTGCCC
Source organism: Chromatiales bacterium (assembly GCA_020445565.1). Classification (GTDB taxonomy): domain Bacteria; phylum Pseudomonadota; class Gammaproteobacteria; order JAGRCI01; family JAGRCI01; genus JAGRGI01. Next base: position 6,235 of record JAGRGI010000081.1, on the reverse strand, counting down.
TGCTGGCCGGTACCCTGGCAAGGCAAGACGTGGATCTACGTTCCCGCTGCCATTTATTCGCACAGTCTGAGCCAACATGGGATCTGTTGGATCGTCCTGGTTCCGTGCACAACTACACCCTTGACGCCGGGCAGGCCGTCGCGCTGTTCAACGAAGCAGCAGAGGCGGCTCGCGCCATGGGTTTGCCTTGGGAAGGGGAGATCCTGCTCACGCCCAGTGACGAACTGGTCGAGTTGGTGCGGCGGAGCCAGGTTCTGGCAGCGGAGTCGGGTACGGGGGAAGACTGATGTTCGCACTCGCCATTCGCTACCTCAACGGGTGGGCGATGGCGGCGGCGGATGGTGCCAGAAAAGAGCAGGCCGAATGGCCGCTCCATCCGGATCGGGTTTTCATGGCCATGGCGGCCGCCTGGTTCGAGACCGGAGAGGATCCGGTCGAGGGCGATGCCCTGCGTTGGCTGGAAACGCTCTCACCGCCTGCTCTTGCCGCCTCCGAAGCCGGCTTTCGACAAACCGTTACCAGTTACGTGCCGGTGAACGATACCGGCGTCTCCCGCGAGGTTCCGGGCAGCCATGCGCTGGACAAGCTAAAGGATGCCGGCTTGGCCGTTCTGCCGGAGCACCGCTTGCGTAACGAACGGCACTTTCCCGTCGCTATTCCCCACGATCCTGTCGTGCACCTCATTTGGGATGCCGATCTCGCGCAACACCGCGAGGGATTGGAACGGCTGGCTGAGAAGGTCACGCATATCGGCCATTCTGCGTCTTTGGTGCAAATGTGGGTGAGTGATGAGGGCGTGCCGGCTACCTGGCTGCCCACAAACGGCGTACCCAAGCTGCGGCTTCGGGTTCCCACCGCAGGGCGTTTGCAAGCCCTCGCGGAAGACGTCAATCGTGCCGAGGTTCTGGAATACGCACGCCTGCGGGCCAGGGTGGACCAATCATCCGGTAAGGAGAAAAAACGCATGAAGCAAATTATCGATGAACGATTTGGCGAGCGCGTGCCGGTGAGTCTGCGTCCCAGGAGCGGGCTCTGGCACGGCTATACCCGACGGCCCGACGATCTGTTACCGGCCCCGGCGGGGACGGTCTTTCAGCCGCATTTGCTGGTGTTTACGCTACGTGGCCGCGCATTCACTCTGCCTTCTACCTTGCGCCTGCTGGAGTCTTTCAGGGGTAGTCTCATGGCCCATTGCCGACGCCAGCCACCGCCCGAATGGTTCAGCGGTCATCGTCCCGACGGGGCGCCCTCGGAACAGCCTCACATGGCCCTGTTACCACTGTCGTTCAGCGGGTTTCCCCATGCCGACGGACGCATCATGGGCTTGGCCATTGCCTTGCCGGAGGGTTTGGACCCGGCGGAGGCGGGCAATTGTCTGGAAGACTATTTGATCGATGCGCAAACCGGGCTGCCGCGCGAGCACAAGCTTTACAACGGTCGATGGTTCGAGTGCGACATCGCTCTGCAAATCGCCGAGATCCCACCCAAGAGCCTCACCCCGGATACCTGGACGCAGCCGTCAAAGCTCTGGGCCAGTGTCACGCCCATCGTCCTCGATCGCCATTTCAAAGGTGCGGCGCAATGGGAATTGGCGGCAGAAAACATCAAAGACGCCTGCGAGCGCATTGGTCTGCCCAGACCCCGCGAGGTGATACTCAATGGTGTCGCGATGCACGAGGGCGTTCCCCATGCGCGTCAGTTTCCGGCCCTGCGGCGCAAGAGCGATGGCGGTTATCGCTATCACACTCATGCGCTGTTGCTGTTCGATCAGGAAGTGCAGGGGCCTGTGCTCGTCGGTGCCGGGCGTTTTCGCGGCTATGGTCTGTGCCGGCCCTTGAGCGAGAAGGGGTTCGGCGATGTCTGAGTTCACAGCCGAAGATTTTGATCATTTTTTCGCCGAACTCTGGGGCAAGCCACCCTTCGCCTGGCAGCATGATCTGGCCGCGCGGGTGCTTGGGGCAGTGACGTTACCCGACGATGGGCAAGTAGTCAGATCCTGGCCCGAGGCCATTGCCTTGCCCACCGCGGCGGGCAAGACGGCTTGTATCGATATCGCGCTGTTCGCCCTGGCATCCCAATCCGGTCGTCTCGGCGCTGGAGCGTCCATCACCGCTCCACGCCGTGTGTTCTTCGTCGTGGACCGGCGCATCATCGTAGATGAGGCCTACCGCCGTGCCGCGCAGATCGCACGACGTCTGGCCGAGGCCAGCAGCGGGCTGCTGCGAGAGATTGCCGATCGCCTACGCCACATTGCTTGGGGCACGCGGGAAGATCTCGACCCCGGTCAAGTTGTGCCGCTGACGGTTCACCGATTGCGCGGCGGACTGTATCGCTCAGAATCCTGGGCCAGGGACCCGCTGCAACCCTGCGTGATCGCCTCCACCGTCGACCAGTTGGGTTCGCGCCTGTTGTTTCGCGCTTATGGCAGTTCCGGCCCCGGAATGCTACCGGTGTATGCCGGTCTGGCGGCGAACGACAGCCTGGTGTTTCTGGACGAAGCCCATTGCGCCCGCCCCTTCCTGCAAACCTTGCAGGCCATTACTCGCCTGCGAGGCCATGCCCGTCAGCCACTGGGTAGACCCTTCCAGCCAGTCATTCTGTCCGCTACGCCGCCAGGTGAAGTGATTGATCGGTTCGAAGATCGCTCTGGGCAGGGGAAAGACCCCCAACACCCTCTTGGCCGACGGCAACTGGCAGCCAAACCTGCCAACCTGCGTCCGGTGGAGGGAGCCAAGGGTGCGAAGTACAGCGTCGCTCTGGCTGAGGCGATGGTCGACGCAATCCGGGAATTGGTTGCTGACAATCCACTGGCCGCTGTCGCATTCGTTAACCGGGTGGCTACTGCCCGCGAAACTTACAAACGCCTGCACAAGTTATATGGAGAAAATGTTGTCTTGCTGACCGGCCGTATGCGGCCCATCGACCGCGACGACATCGTATCCCGGCGCCTGGGTGTGCTTGCGTCCGAGCAATCCGCCGCCCGCCAACTCGACGGGCCTTTGATCGTCGTGGCGACGCAGACTCTGGAGGTGGGGGCCGATCTGGATTTTGATGTGTTGGTGAGCGAATGCGCCAGTCTCGATGCCTTGCGACAGCGATTCGGACGACTCAACCGTATGGGACGTGACATCGAGTCGCGCGCCGTTTTGCTGGCATCGGCCGAGCAGGCCGAAGGCAAGGAACCGGACCCGGTTTATGGCACGGCCCTCTCTGCCACCTGGGCTTGGTTGATGGAACAGCAGGCTGAGTACGGCCAAGTCGATTTCGGTATCGCCCGAATGGCAGAACGCTTGCCCAATGAGGAGCGACTGCTGGCACTCGCAGCTCCCGCAGTGGATGCCGCCGTCCTGTTACCGGCTCACATGGACGCCCTGTGTCAAACCTGGCCCATGCCCGCTCCCTCGCCCGATGTGGCCCCCTTTCTGCGCGGTCCTCAAAATGGCGCGGCGGACGTGCAGGTCTGTTGGCGAGCCGATTTGGACCTGGACTTGCCCGACCCCGATGCTGCTTTGGAAAGCCTGTTTCTCTGTCCACCTTCTTCGGGCGAAACGCTGGCCGTGCCTTTCGGTCTATTTCGCCGCTGGATGGAGTGGGGTACGCTGGAAGATCGCAGCAGCGATGTCGAAAGCGCCGATTCGGAACTGATGCCTACAAAGGGAAAAAAAGAGCCGGCATCAGACGCCGCGCCAAAGCCGGTTATTCGCTGGCGCGGGCGAGAAACCAGCCGAAACGAATTCGTCACCGAAGCCAGTCGCGTTTATCCGGGAGATATCATCGTCATCCCCGCCGCAAGGGAACAAAGCTGGGGCCTTGGCGACCTCCCGCAGCCTGTCACGCCCGGAACCCTGGATATCGGCGACCGTGGCCACCGGTTGGCCCGAGGCAAAGCGATACTGCGTCTTCACCCCGCCCTGGTGCGCGAGTGGCCGGAGATGGCAGCAAAGCATGAGGCTCGGCGACTCCTTGAAATACTTGCCGCAGAAGCCGAAACACAAGTCGAGGATCTGGCCAACGAGTTTTCTGAACTGCTGGGCGAGCTGAAGGCGCAGATGCTACCGGCCCCCTGGGATTGGCTGCCTGCAATGGCAAAAGAACTCTCGGCTGAGTTCTCACCGGCAAAACTGCGTCACAGTCTGCGTCACATCGGGGGTACCCAACTTGTGCTGGCTGGCAAACGAGCGCTTGCCCCCGCCGATCCCTACGCCCCGCCGGATCGCTTCAGCGACGAAGACGACGCTAACGCATCGGGCCTGTCTACCCGAAAAGGAACCCCGATACTCCTGGCAGAGCATCTGCCAGGGGTGCAAGGGTATGCTCGCCGCTATGCCCGTGGCTGTGGGCTTTCCCCGGAGTTGGTCGAAGCCATTGCCGGCTCCGCCCTATTGCACGACTTAGGCAAAGCGGACCCCCGTTTTCAGGCGTTGCTGCGTGGCGGCATCCCCGCGATTGCTGGCGAGCCGCTGGCAAAATCAGGCGCAATGCCGAGTACGCGCACTGCCTATCGCAAGGCCCTCGCAGCCTCCGGTTACCCAGAAGGCGGGCGACACGAACTGCTGTCTGTGCGCATGGCCGAAAGCGTTACCGAGCTGCTACCGCCAGGCGCTCCGTTTCGCGAGTTGGCACTACACCTCATCGCCAGTCACCATGGCCGCTGTCGCCCGTTTGCTCCCATGGTGCAAGACCAACGACCACCCGATGTCCATTTCAAACTTCGGGATGTTATTGCCACTTGGCAGGGCGCCACCGGGCTGGAACGTTTGGATGCAGGCATCGCTGACCGCTTCTGGGCTCTGATTCGAACCTACGGGTGGTGGGGGCTGGCATGGCTGGAGACCTTGCTGCGCCTCGCCGACCATCGTCGCAGCGAATGGGAGGGGAACATCGGTGGAAACTGATCACGAGCAGACAGGCATCACCCTCACCGGCATCGATGGAGCAAACCCACTTGGTTTTCTTGCCGCCATAGGCTGCTCCGTCATTGCCAACGGAGTGTATCCTGACCTGAAAATCGCCTGGACTAATCAAGCGGGAGTATGGCGTCCACAGTTGTTGGGTTGTGACTTCGACAGGGAAAAATTTCTCGAAAATTTCTACAAAGCCTTCGTAGACAGTCCGGCGGACCCGTATCGTATCGACGCGAGGTTGCCGTTCGAAGCCAAACGATTTTCTACCGCGTTGCTCGACTGGGGAAAACGATCCCATGTGGACGATAGGCGTACCATCGACCTGCTGGGTGGCTTCGGTACGGAACTGTACCCGGACGACAAAGGCGTGTTTCAAGATACTCAGTTTCGCATGGTCCGCAGCGCAGACGCCGATGGCCAAGGGTTGCCTGCCTACGCCCTCAAATCCCGTTTGGCCACGGACAAAGAAAAAATGCGTGTCGCCCTGTTTGGCCCCTGGTCCTACCAGGACGTGTTTTTCAAACAGCACGATGAAAAAACCGGAAAAATGAACAAAAGGCCCGTGCCTTCGTTTCGTTGGGATCCGATGGACGACCGTCGTTACGCCCTGCGCTGGGGAAATCCAACCAAAAAAAGCGAAAACGATCTCGGAACCGTAGTGGCCGCTAACGCACTGGCGGTAGAGGCGCTGGGTATGCTGCCCGTATTTACCGTCGGAAGATCCTCCCGGACGACAGGGTTCCATCGCGCTTCAAATCGAAAACACTACTTCACCTGGCCGGTCTGGTCCTGCCCGGTGGGCCTGGATACCGTCCGCTCCCTGTTGGCGCTCAAAGAGCTTGCGCCGGACGGTGGCAACACCGCAAAGCTTCGCGCAATGGGGGTGGTAGAAGTCTATCGATGCCAGCGCATTGCCCAAAACCAGTACTACAACAACTTCACCAGTGCTGAATCCGTGGCCTGACATTGTCGTATTTGCGAGCAACCTTGCCAAAGTTTGGAACCCTAACAGGGTTTTCAGGCCATCTCACCCGCCGCGCGCACCACCAAGTCGTGCCCCACAACCAGGCATTGGCTATCATTTTCGCTCCTGTTCGTTGAGCCAGTGCTCGCCTGAGTCACGCGAGCACTCCAGTGGTCTACAATATCCCAGGGAGCGCTCGAATTTCCCATCTCTTTGAAAAATTGGAAAAAATACTGCCGATGACGAAAAATTGGCACATCTCCCTGTGGATAACTCTCGAATTTTCGGGAGCGCTCGAAAATGGCCTGGATATGGCCTATGATTCAAGAGGTTACAGATGGACTATTTCCCGAGTAGAAATGCTCGG
>JAGRGI010000080.1 GCA_020445565.1 Chromatiales bacterium | reverse complement strand
GAGTGGGAATACGCCGCCCGCGCCGGCACCAATGGACTGCGGCCGTTCCCACTGGAAGCGCTGCGGGAATACGCCTGGTTTCGGGACAACTCCGATGACGAACCCAAGCCGGTGGCCACTCTCAAACCCAACGCCTGGGGCTTTTATGATCTGTTGGGCAATGCTTGGGAATGGGTGGCGGACTGGTACAGCCCTCAAACCTACGCAAACTTACCGGCGCAAGACCCGCAGGGGCCGGGCAGTGGCGAGAAGAAGGTGCGGCGCGGCGGCTCCTACCACTGCCAACCCCATCTGGTACGCCCCGCCTACCGCGCCATAGACATACCGCAGCAGGCCTATTCCGTGCTGGGTTTTCGGTTGGTCAGGGAAATGGATCAATGAGCCCCGATCAAGAGCCACTGGCGGGACGCCCACCCCCGGAACCGGTCGCCGGTGTACTGGTCCCGGCGTCAACTTCAGCCGGTGGCGTGGTGGCCGCCAGGCCGGCGGCAGTGGCACTGGTCACCACCACCGGATCGGCGCCGGCCTCGATGGCGGCGGTCTGAACGGCATCAGAGGCCGCTGGCGGCAACTCGCTGACCACCGCAGACACAATGGCCCCTGCCTGATCGGCGGGAAACAAGTGCAGAGCGACATATACCAGCATGGGGGCATCGACGGGCGAACGCCTGACGGCCGCGGCGACAGCAGATTCCGGATTTTCATGCCCCCGCAGGATGCCCGACAGGGCCTCCCAAGCAGGCTCGGCCCTGGGGTTCAGCTCCTGAGGGCTTTCAAATGCCGCGGGGAGCTGACTCGCCTGACCGAGTGGGATACAGAACCGCAGGCCCGTCCGCAGTTCCACCACCAGGGCAGCGGGATTTTCAAGCACGCGAACCAGCGCGTTCTCGAACACCTGCCCCATGACAGGTTCGGCCTCCCCCTGCTGCGCCCAGGACGGCGGGCCCAAAACAACCAAGGCCGACAGAATCATTATACGAATCGCTACCATTTGCTCCCGACCTGACACCGTTCGTCGGCATCGGTTTGCGCATTGCAGCAACCATGGTCTACAACACGCGCAGGCAGATAATACAGATAAGTATATCGCCCGGAATGGCTCCTTGCTTGATCGTCGCCGCCTCCGCCGGTAACTGGCGGCCCCCTGCACGAGCGAATGGCACCGGGCATCAAACAATCAAGAATGACGGCCAGCAGGCCGATAATGCCGGGCAGCAGAATCTCCCAGCAAAGCTGGCGCTCAAAAGAACCGAATAGGGAGTAGCTCCATGCCCCATGCGCTCGAGAACGTAGAAAACAAGGTAGCGGTGCTGCGCAGGAGTTCGCTTTTCAGCAGCATCCCGGAGGACGAACTGAGCAAGTTGGCACAGTTCGCCAAGGTACAAGACGCCAAGCCCCGCAAGGTGATCTTTCACAAGGGCGACCCGGGCACACAGATGTTCCTGATCATCAGCGGCCGGGTGAAGACCACCACCTTGTCCGAAGACGGCAAGGAGGTAGTCTTCAACATCATGGATGCCGGTGAGGTCTTCGGCGAGATCTCCCTGCTGGACGGCAAGGAGCGCACCGCCACCATCACCACCATGGAGTCATGTCGCTTTCTGGTGCTGGAACGGCGCGATTTCATCCCCTTTCTGGAACAACACCCCAAGGTGGCGATTCACCTGCTGACGGTCATCTCCTCACGGCTGCGCTCCGCCGACGAGATGCTGGAAGACACCCTTTTCCGCAACCTGCCGGCTCGCCTGGCCAAGAAACTGCTTTCCCTGGCCGAGTCCTATGGCCGAGAGGACGACAACGGCAATACCCGCATCGAACTGAAACTCTCCCAGCAGGAGCTGGGGCAGTTGGTGGGCACCTCCCGCGAGAGCGTCAACAAACAGCTCCGCTATTGGGAACGCACCGGTATGCTCACCGTGGAGCAGCGCCACATCACCTTGCTGGAAGAAGGCGAGCTGGAACACATCGCCCTTTCCGCCGAAGACTGAAGCCGGCACGACGCCATATCCCGTCGGCGAACCACTCCCTGACGCTGGCTCGCTTGGCGTTATTGGGCGTAGCATTGCACCTCTCGCATCGCGGAAGCCCACCATGAGCAAGCCCCCCAGCCTGGACCACGTTCGCAATATCGGCATCGTCGCCCACGTCGACGCGGGCAAGACCACGCTCACCGAGCGGGTTTTGTTCTACAGCGGTGCCTCCTACAAGATCGGCGAGGTGCACGATGGCGCTGCCCACATGGACTATATGGCCGAGGAACAGGCCCATGGCATCACCATTACCTCGGCGGTAACCAAGGCCCCCTGGAACGACCACCTCATCCAGTTGGTGGACACCCCCGGCCATGTAGATTTCACCATCGAGGTGGAACGCTCCATGCGCGTGCTGGACGGCTGCGTGGTGGTACTGGACGGGGTTCGCGGCGTCGAACCGCAGACCGAGACCGTCTGGCGGCAACGCAGCCGCTTCGAGCTTCCCTGCCTGATCTTTGTCAACAAGATGGACCGGGTCGGCGCCGACTACGATGCCTCCTTGAACAGCCTGCGCAAACGGCTGGGCGCGGAACCGGCGCCGGTCACCGTGCCGGGGCCGGACGATGACAGCATCATCCATCTGATCGATGGCACACTGCTGCGCTTCACCGGTGAGCGCGGCGAAACGGTGGTCAGCGAGCCTTGTCCGCAAGCGGCCTGGGAAGCGGTCGGAGGCCATCGGGAAACCCTGCTGCTGGCGGCGGCCGAAAGCGATGAGGCCCTGGCCGACGCGGTACTGGAGGGCCGGCAGCCGGAGGCATCGCAGGTGTGGGATGCATTGCGCAAATCGACCCTGGCGGCACGCTGTTTTCCCTGTTTCGCCGGATCCGCTCTGCGCAATCGAGGGGTGCAACCGCTGTTGGATGCCGTAATCAGGCTGTTGCCCGCCCCCCTGGACCGGCCTCCGGCCAGGGCGCGCGTTCCCGGCGGCGCGGACGAGCTTGTAAGCATGGATGCGCAAGGCGATCTCTGTGCGCTGGCCTTCAAGGTGCAACTCTGGGAGGGACGCCGCCATGTGTTTGCCCGTATTTATAGGGGTTCGCTGGCCGCTGGAGAGCCGGTGGTGATCGCCGCCGAGAATGGTGAGCATCGCCGCGAGCAGGTGGCACGGGTGTTCGACGTGGACGCCAATCACAAAAACCGTATCGAGCGGGCCTTTGCCGGGCAGATCGTGCTGCTCGCGGGCCTGCGCTTCGCCACCACCGGCGATACCCTGTGTGCGCCGGATCATCCACTTTTGCTGGAGCGTATCGAGAGCCGGGAACCGGTGATCGCCCTGGCGGTGGAGCCCGGCTCGTCGGAAGAGGAAGAAAAGTTCCTGGAGGTGATGGACAAGATCCAGCAGGAAGACCCGACCCTGCGTCTGGAAGAAGACCCGGAAACGGGCCAGCGCCTGCTGCGCGGCATGGGGGAACTGCATCTGCAAATCGTCTTCGAGCGTCTGGAGCGGGAGTTCAATCTGCGCGTGCGCGCCGGCAAGCCCATGGTGGCCCTGCGCGAATCGGTAAACAGCCGGGCCATGGGAGATTCCCTGTTTGAACGCCATTTCGAAGACGGCCGGCGCAACGTTGACCTCAAGGCCCGTGTACAGGTCGAGGTCAACCCGCAAGAGCGCGGCAGCGGCCAGCGGATCGACTTTCAGGCACGGGTACTCCCGGAGGGAAACAGCCTGACCGAGGATCAATCCACGGCGGTGCAAAACGGGGCCAGGGATATGCTCAACGGCGGACCGCTGGAGGGTGCGCCGGTGGTGGACGTGGCGATACGGATACTGGAAGTGGAGGTGTTCGGCGCCCAAAGCAGCCCCGATGCCCTGAGGGCGGCGGCTTCGAGGGCTACGCGCAAGGCCCTGATGACAGGAGGAGGTTTTCTGCTTCACCCCATCATGGATACCGAGGTGGTGGTTCCGGAAGAAAACATGGGCCAAGTCCTGGGTGATCTACAGGCCCGCCATGGTCTGGTCCGGGACACGGAAAACGACCGTGGCAGTGCCACCATACGCTGCGAAGCGCCCTTGGACGAACTCCTGGGCTACACCACCGACCTGCGCAGCATGACTCAGGGTCGCGGCCAGTTCACCATGCAATTCAATCGCTTCGACAGAAAGGGGTGAACCGCCCCGCGGGGCGGTCCTATCAGCGAGCCACCCACAACCAACGTCGGGCAAAGGCGTGGTCCGGCTGCAACTCCAGGATACTTGTCGCGTCGAAAAACACCTGCCGGGTCCGTCCCAGCGCCATATTGGCCTGGGCCTGAATCTCCAGCGCCTCGACGCTGGTGCCGTGGCGGCGCAACAGTTCGTTGGCGTCCTCCAGGGCGGCCTCGAAGCGGTTCAATGACAAATACAGGCGGGCGCGCTCATAGCGGGTATAGGCGTTGTCCGGCGCGATGCGGCACAGCTCTTCCAGCGAACGCAAAGCCTTCTCGCGCTCACCCAGGACCGCCAGGGCAGCGGCCCGCACGGTGCCTGCAAGCACTTCATCGGTATGCTGTTCGAGAGCCCGCAAAGCGTACTGCAGGGCATGGCGGGCATCGCCGGTTTGTAGAAGGTGTTTGGCATATAGCGCCAATACACCGTCATAGTATTGTGTGTCGCGAGCACCGCGGGCCATGGCGACAGCGGTATCGCGGATGGCACGGGCGCGCTGATTGCCGCCGTCCACCGCCAGCAACTGGCTGCTCAGGCGAGCGGCCTCAAGCCAGTTTCCGCCCAGGAGCTGTCCCTCGGCCTGACTCAGCAGTGCCGGTAGCGCCTGCTGGTAGAACACCGCATCATACACATCCGCATCGTCTGCCATACGGCCTTCAAACAGGCAGTGGTTGGCCGCGGCGCCATTCCAACGGAACGCACCGGTATCGAATTCCTGGCCTACGGCTTGATTCATTTCCAACATTAGCTGGGTCCTCCCCGACTTCGAGTTTCTACGGTTATCCCTGTAGTCGATGCAATGCCTGCCATTCCCGACGGCTTGTGACATTGTTTTACGACGAAGTTGGCAGTTTGGATGTGGTCCAGCGCACAATCTGCGACGTGGTCGCCCGCACCAAAGCGGCCAGCGCCCCAACAAAAGAAATAAGCGGCTGAATATAAAGGCTAAATATGTATAACCGATTTGCGCAGAAAGCGTTCGCGCTCTACTCCATCCGGTATCTCGCCAGCCAGTGAAGCCACCAGATCTTCGCGGCTGGCGACCTGTCGGACGAAGCGCTTCACCAATACCTTTGCAATCGGTCCTAGGCTGTCCGCCAAGTACTGAGTCAGGGCCGCCAGATCGTCGTCACTGATGTCGAGGGGGGCACTCCGGGCGGCTTGGTGCTCCCGGGAGAGGTGATTCTCAGCTGCGCGAGCGGCTGGAACGCCACCATATTCGACGGAACGGGACAAAAACCGTTCTCTTTCATCCGGCTCCACAATGGATTCGGCCAAACTGCGACGCAACTCGCCGACATCGTTGGTCCGGCGGGCCTCACGCTGCACCAGCAACGTAGCCAATGGGCCAATGTAATCGGCAAGATCCCGAGCGATCGCCTCAAGGGTAGTCCCTGCCCAGGTGGTGGGGGCCTGGGCGACAAGGGACTTATCGGCTGCCCCCCCTGCGTCGCGCAACGGCATGGTAGCCGCGGCCGCCACCTCGTAGATCTCGTATTCCTTGATATGCTTGTCGCGTTTTACGCCAAGGTAGGAAAACAGCTTGGCGCAGTCTTCATACAGACAACCGAGCAGCTCAAAATAGGCCCGCGACACCAGCAGTTGGTTTGGCGCGGCAAAATCCATCACTCGCTGGGCCACGTTGATGCCGTCACCCAGGGCATTGCGACGGCCGTTGACGTCGCGCACGACCTTCACCGGACCGATATTGATGCCGATTCGGCAGCGGTAGTCTATCTCGCCACTGGTAGCGGCGCTCAGCAGGGCCTCACGCAGATTAAGACCGAAATACAGCGCCTCTTCCGGGTCCATCATGAAACATACCGCCGCCCCGTCGCCAGTATCGACCATGACCCGGTCGTCCTCGGGTATGTGCCGCACCAGCTTGGCGATCAATTCCTTGAGATGGTCGTGGATACGAGTCTGCTGGGCTACCGTTCGAACGGTGTAGTCCACCACGTCGACGAATACGACGCTGGACAGACAGGTGCGGTTGATACGATCCATGGCGGAAGAGACTTATTCGTCCAGCATCTTGAACGCTTTGTCCAGACTGCGCCGCATGCGGTTGAACGAGGCTCCCAGCACGGCGATCTCGTCGTTGCCTGACTGCTTGAACTCGGCACCGCCGAGATCACCGTGGCTGATTTGGTCGGCCAGCTGTGACATGCGTGTGACCGGACGTATGACGATGGCACGCAGCATGATGTTGAGCAGAATGACGATGGCGACGAATACGCCGCCGACGGCGAGCATGAAGGTGGTGAAAGCCTCGTTTGCCAAGCGTATCGGTACCGACATGGGTATCGAGACAACCTGCGCACCGACCACTTCGTCCATCTGCCAGCCAAAGCCGTTGGCGGAGCCGTAACGGGCGAGCATGGTCTGCGGAGCGGCATCCACCGTGCTGTGGCAAACCAGGCAGCCGCTTTTTTGGATGCGTATCGGCCGTGCCAGATAGAGGGAACGGCCCGTGGGGGTGTCGCGCTCGCCCACGACCTCGGTGCGATCCGGAAAATCGCGGAACAGGGTGATGATGTCATGCTCCCAATCCACCGCCCGATTACGCGGGTTGGTGGGATTGAGCGTCGCCTCCTTGTAGGAGTACTCCGGATGGGTCTCGCGCAGCTTTTCGAAGGTCTGGGTGGCGGCATAGGCGGGAACGCTTTGCGGCAGAAAGGCACGCTTCATCTGCAAGTTGAGCAGGGGGCGGATTTCGGAAACGGTGTAACCGCGTACCGCCAACGCCCCCTCCATCATCATGCCGGCGCGTTCGACGATCTCCTGGCGGGCGTTCTTGCGCAGAATGTCATAAGACACCCAGCCCACCGCCGCCAATCCCAACGCCAGCACCGGTATCAACACCAGATTGAATTTTGTCGTCAGACGCATGCTTGTCACGCCCCCCCTGCTTGTTCGCGGCAGGCCGTCTGTTGAACGCTGGCGCGGGTAAAGCCTTTCAGGCTGAATGTGGCGGTTTTGACACCGGTGACTGGCCAACCGGGCCAGAAATTCAGCCTCACCTCGGCGCGGGAGCCGCGCCGGAACGATTCGAGCAATTGTTCCAGATTCCGGTCGATCAGCATCCCCATCAGACCATCGGTGCGGGAAAAAGGGACCAGTTCTCCGCCATCAACGGAAATGCCATCGCCCCCCAGCGAGGTGTCGATTTCGGAATCCGCCAGCACATGCAGAACGGCGCCATCCAGTCGCAATTGCACCTTTGCGTCGGTATAGCCATCGAATACCACCAGGACCTGCGACTCCAGCGGACAACCCTGCTCAGGCGGTCCGGCGTTCCAGGGCTCGTCAGCGGCCAACACGAAATGCGGCGCAGACGAACCCGCCAGCAATACCAGCACTGGCCACGTACTTCTCCGAAGAAAGGCAACTGTTGCACCGATCACCCGCCAAACCACCCGTTCGATCTCATCGACGACCTAATTCATGGACATCCATCGTGGGGAGCGTAGCACCACCATCGCCAGGGTTCCACGCGCTTGCCTGCCGCCGCCCCCAGGCTTCCACAAGTAAAAATACGCCAAAAACGACGTGTACAGATGCGAAGCTCCCAAAGCGCCACACCCGCCCCAAGGTCAACGATCGGTCAATTTCAACTCGATGCGCCGATTTCGCTGGTACGCCGCCGGGGTATCGGCCGGATCCAGGGGTTGAAATTCCCCGAAGGAGGCGGCCGCCAGGCGTCTTCGCGGAATGCCCAGATCGGCGAGATGGAGCACCACGGCACGGGCACGGGCAGCAGCCAGGTCCCAGTTGTCGGCAAAGGCGGCTGTCTTGATGGGTACCCGGTCGGTGTGACCGTCCACCTGCAATACCCAATCGATATCGGCGGGAATCTTGTCGCCCAGTTCCTTCAGCGTCTCTGACAGGCGTCGCAGTTGCGCCTTGCCCGCCTCCCCCAGTTCGGCCGAACCGGACGCAAACAGCAGCTCGGATTGGAATACGAAGCGATCGCCCACCACGCGGATATTCGGGTCCTTGTCCAACAGTGCGCGCAACCGTCCGAAGAATTCCGAGCGGTATTCCTCCAGCTGGTTGACCTTACGCGCCAGGGCCAAGTTGAGGCGTTTGCCCAGGTCTTCGATCTGCGCCTGCTGTTGCGTCTTGTCGGCCTCCGCCAGCTTAAGGGCGGCGGAGATCTCCGCCAACTGCCCGCGCAGGGCCTCGATACGCTGGCTCAACCTGCCGATCTGGTCACGTGCCTGACCTGCCAGAGAGCGCTCCTGGTCGGTCGCATACTCGGCGCGAAAACTGCGGGCGGCAAGCTCGCGAATCCTGGCCTGCCGGCGTGCCAGCTCGGCCTCGGCCTCGGCGCCGCGCTTTTCCAGGGTCTCGATCTGGCCGAAAAGTTCGTAGCGTTCGTCCGTCAGGCTGGAGACCAGGCTGCCGACCTCATCCAGTTCGGAAGCCAGCGCTGCGTTCTTATCGGTCTCCACCCCCAGCAGGCGATTGATCTCGGCCAGACGCTCGTTGAGCTGCTGGAGTTCCTGATCGCGGGTGTCCAATGTCTGGGAAAGGAAGAACTGCGCAAGGGTGAAGATCATCAGGATGAAGATCACCACCATCAGCAATGCGGCCAGGGCGTCCACATACCCCGGCCAGATGTCCAGCATTCGACGCGGCCGGCGGGCAGCACTGAGCATGGCGGCAGGATCAGTCCCTGGGCTGGCGGTCGGCCAGCAGGGCACTCAGCATGCGACGCTGTTCGCGCATCTCCGCGGCCAAGTGTTCCATGGCATCCGCGCCGCTATAGTCGACCTCGGGCCCGGTGGGCTCTACCAGATGCGTGAGCCCGGAGAGCCATTCCTCCAGGCTATTGAAAAAACGGTTCTGCGCATGGCTGGCCTGGATATCCAAAAACCCCAGGATCAGGGAGCCGCCCAGGCCGAACAAGGAGGAACTGAAGGCCGTGCCCATACCCGCCAGGGGCTCGCGCAGGCCGGACTTGAGGTTGGCGAACACCGCCTGGAAATCGCCGCCGCCCACCTCCATACCGCCGATCACCTTGCCCACGGCGGAGATGGTGCCCAACAGGCCCCAGAAGGTGCCTAACAGGCCCAGGAAGATCAGCAAGCCGACGATGTAGCGGGAAATCTCGCGGGACTCATCCAGCCGCGAGCGGATGCCGTCCAGAACGGTACGCAACGACAGCGCCGACATGCGGAAGCGGTCCTTCACCCGGCCTTCCAGATTCTGCGCCAGGGGCTTGAGCAGGAGCGGTTCGCGGGTCACCGACAGCCCCGCCTGACCGGTACGAAAGCGCTTGATCCACTCCAGCTCGGGCTCCAACACCAGCACATGGCGGATATTGATACCGATTCCGACGGCAAGTACGGCCAGAATCAGGGAGTTGAACACCCAGTTGGCCATGAACGCCTCGCGCAGGGGCAGGAACAGCAGGGCGCAGACAGCGACCACAATCGCCAGATACAGAAGCATCCAAAGCAGGCTGTGGCGTGGGTTGCACATGGGATCGCTCGACTACCGTGCGTGGGGAATTACTATCATAGTGCATCAATTCTTCGGGCGATCAAGCCATTTCAGCTCCGCCGCTGTTTGCCCAAAGTGGCGGAACAGTACCACCGAAAGCGGAACCACGGATCGGATCTCGGGCTACTCGGTACAAATATCCGCAGCTCGCTCAGGGCTTTACTTTTCGCAACTCATCAGTTGAAATTGCGCCGATGTTGAGCAAGCGCCACATTTCATTTCGACCAAGCCTTCGTGCGTTCCGCCTCATGCACGGTCGCGAAGGGCTGGTCATGACTTTGGTTTGCTTGTTGTTGCTCCAAGCGTTGATTCCCATCCAATCGCATACCCGCTGGATAAAAACGCCGGAGGGTCGCTTCGTCGAAATGTGTACTTTGCAGGGGCTGGTGTTGGTCGACACCGGTGCCGGCGAGCAGATCGACGAAGAAGACCAGACGCGCAGTCCGGCGATGGCCTTCTCCAACCTGCTTTGCTCCGCCGTCGGCACCGTGGCCGATGCGGCTCCTGCCTGGGTTGCTCTAGTTTCCACCGAGTCGCCCATCTACGTTCCGTTGGCCGTTCCGGCCCTTTTCCCCGTACAGCAACGTCCCATACGCGCACCGCCTTTTTTCGCCTGATTTTTCCCGCAACGTAATCGTTTTGTTTCGGCAAACGCGCCGGGCCTTCGCTTATCTTACTTATTTGCCCGCGGCCTGAAGGTCGTGGCATGAGATTGCGCTCGCCTGCGATAGCGACGGTTACCCCTGTCTGACCCGATTGAATTGCAAAGCTGCGCCTTGCGTGCAGGTGCGCCGCTGCGCGCACCGCAATCTCAAAAAAAGGAAAAATGCATGTCCTCGCTGTCCCGTTTTCGGATGACGATCCTGCTTCCCGCGATGGCGGCAAGCGTGACTCCCACCCTCGCCGATACTGAATCGAATGCCGCGCTTGACGAAATCGTGGTAGAGGCCGCGCCGCAGGAGCCGCTGCAAACACAATACGTGGCGCCGAGCACGGTCATCTCCGATGTGGAAATCGAAGGGATCAACTACACCACGGTTGAGGATCTGGTGCGCTACGAGCCCAGCCTCGTCGTGCGGCGTCGCTACATCGGCGATCCGAACGGCGTGGTGGGTATCCGCGGCTCGAATATGTTTCAGACCGCTCGCACCCTGGTATACGCCGATGGTTTACCACTGCACTACCTGCTGGAGACACGTTGGAACGGCGCGCCGCGCTGGGGTCTGGTGGCGGCTGACGAGATCCAGTCCGTCGAGGTGATTTACGGCCCGTATTCGGCGGAATACAGCGGCAACGCCATGGGCGGCGTCATCAACATTCGCACGCGCCGCCCGACGGAACGGGAGTTTCACGCCGAGGCCGCCTACATCCTGCAAGACTACGACGACTTCGGCGCCGACGACAGCTACACGGGGCATCGCGAGTTCCTCTCCTACGGCGATAAATTCGACAAACTAAGCGCCTACGTGTTTCACAATCACCTGGACAACGACGGCCAGCCGATGACCTTTATCGCCCGCAACACCGGCACCGCCGACGGCGGAGAAACCCCGGTCAGCGGGGCCATTGCCGGGCAGAACTCTGTGGGCAGAGACGTGGTGTGGGTAGGCGACAGCGGTGCCGCCCATTCGGTTTCGGACCTGACCAAATTGAAACTCGGCTACGACGCCGGCCAGTGGAGTGCCACCGGCACCCTGGCCTTTGAGGTTCGCGACATGGAAACGCGGCCGGAGAACTATCTGCGCGATGCCGCCGGCAATCCGATCTGGAGCGGTAACGCGGTGTTCGCCGGCCAGAGCTTCGCGATCAGTGGCGGCAACTTCGCCGTCAGCGATCAGGAACGCAAGACCGTGCTGCTGGGTGCCAATCTGGAAGGCCCGATCGGCGGCGGCGACTGGCTGCTGACAGCCGATCTGAGCTGGTTCGAGATCATCGACGACAAGACCCGTTCCTCGGACCTGAACCCGGCCGACCCGGCCTTCACCAGCGCCGGGTCGGTGACCGAGTACGATGATACCGGCTGGACCACCCTGGACCTCAAGGCCCGCAACGAACACTGGCTGGGCCGCGACACCCTCGATCTGCTGGTCGGCTACCACTACGATCACTATCGCCTGAACATCGACAGCTACGACTCGGACAATTACCGTGCCGGCGACAAGACCACGCGCACCACATCCACCGGCGGCGAGACACGCACCCAAGCCCTGTTCGCCCAACTCGGCTGGCGGTTCGCGCCGCAATGGGACGCCACCTTCGGCGCCCGCTACGAACACTGGCAGACCATCGACGGCTATTACTATCGCTACAACCGCAACGTTCTGAACGATTTCGACGATCGCAGCAAAGACGCCCTTTCGCCGAAATTCTCCCTCGGCTACGCCCCGGCGGATGCCTGGCAGATCCGCTACTCCGTCGCCAAGGCCTATCGCTTTCCCATCGTCGAGGAACTCTACCGCAACCAGGAATCCATCCTCGGTACCAGCATCGCCGACGAGACCCTGGACCCGGAGGTGGGCCTGCACCACAACCTGATGGTGGAACGCGCGATCCCACGGGGTTTCGCCCGCGTTAATCTGTTCCACGAGGTCATCGAAGACGCCATCTGGAGCCAGACGGACTACACCGCCGTTCCGACCGTGAGCACCTTTCTGCCGGTCGATGAGGTCACCACCTCGGGCATCGAGTTCATCCTGCAACAGGATGGAGTGTTCGATTCCGATGTCGATGTGCGCTTCAACCTGGTCTACACCGACAGTGAGATCACCAAAAACCGCGCCGACCCCAGCGTCGAAGGCAAGGTATTTCCGCGCACACCGCGCTGGCGTTCCAATCTGCTCGGCACCTGGCACGTCACGACCCGGCTCGACAGCTCCCTGGGCATCCGCTACGCCAGCGACAGCTATGGCAATCTGGACAACAGCGACCGCACCGACCGGGTCTACGGCGCCCAGGACAAGTACCTGTTCGTCGACCTCAAGGCCAACTACCGGATCGATCCCCGCGTGAAACTGTCCTTCGGTATCGACAACCTCACCAATGAGATCGCCTACGTCGCTCACCCCTGGCCGCAGCGCACCTACTACCTGCAAGGCAGCCTGGACTTTTGAGGAACATTGCGATGAAAAGCCTGTTCAGTTCGGCTTTGCTGGGCCTGTCCCTGGCGGTATTCCTGTCACCGGCCGGGGCCGCCGGCCACAAGGGTCCGGCGGCAAGTCTGCTACCGGCCTGCCAGGGCGATGCCCTGCCGTCCGTACACTGTGGGCAGGCGCCCGCAGCCGCCTTCGACGAGGGCGGCCGGCTGTGGTTGGTGTTCTCCCAGCACGGCCACCTGTACCTGAGTTGGTCCGACGACCAAGGCCGCGAGTTCGCGTCGCCGACGGTGGTCAACCGTGTTCCCGAGGCAATCGCCGGCGATGGCGAAAACCGCCCCAAGCTGGTGCTCGGCAAGAAGGCCGAGGTGTTCGTTTCCTGGACGGTGAAGACGCCCGGCCGTTACAGCGGCAACGTGCGCTTCGCCCGTTCCCTGGATGCCGGCCGGCACTTCGATGAGCCCCTAACGGTAAACGATGACCTAGCCCTCATCAGCCATCGCTTCGACGCCATGGTCAAGGACGGAGACGACCGCCTCTATATCGTCTGGCTGGACAAGCGCGACCTGGCGGCGGCAAAAGCGGCAGGAGAGGAGTACGCCGGTGCGGCCCTCTACTACGCGGTGTCCGAAGACAAGGGGGCGAGCTTTTCCGCCAACCGCAAGCTCTACGACCATACCTGCGAGTGCTGTCGTATCGCCCTGGACGCGGATTCTGCGGATCGCATCGTCGCCCTGTGGCGCCACGTCTACCCAGTCAATCTGCGCGATCACGCCATCGCGCGCTTTCGCCATCCCGCCGCGGCCCGCAAGGAGGCGCCCCTACGTGCCAGCGACGACGGTTGGCAGGTGGACGGTTGCCCCCATCACGGTCCCGATCTCGCCTTGAGCAAACGCCTGCAAGGCAAGGCCCATATCGCCTGGTTCACCCAGGGCGACCGGCACCCCGGTTTGCAGTACGGAAGATTTGATCTGGAAAGGGGACGACTCGACTTCCAGCAAACCATCGAGGCCGGTGCCGGGGCCTCGCGGCCCCAGGTACTGGCCACGGATGCGCGCGTCTTTCGAGCCTGGAAGTCCTTTGACGGCCAAGCCACCCGTCTGTTGGTCAGCGAATCTGCCGACGAAGGCGAAACCTGGTCCGAGCCCAGATGGATCGCGGAGACGGCCGCCGCCTCCGATCATCCGGACCTGATTGCCTGGCGGGAGCAGGTATTCGTCTCCTGGCATACCCAGGCGGAAGGGTTCCGTCTACTGCCTTTGTGATGCACACCACCATGACTGCCAAGCGAATCACCCTGCTCTTTACGCTGCTCACCGTCCTCGCACCGGCGCGGGCCGATGTCCGGGCGTTCTTGCCCGGCAGCCTTGCGCAAATCGAAGCGCATCACCGGACGCAGCCATTTCTGCTGTTGCTGTGGTCACCGGATTGCCCGCCCTGCCTCAAGGAACTGGCGGTCCTGGGCCGGCACACCGAACACCTCAAGTCCGATCGCCTGGTCCTGGTCGCTGCCGACCTGGGACCGACCGATCAGGAGATCGAGACCCTACTGGGCAGTTTCGGTCTGAGCCGCTTCGAGAGCTGGCGCTTCGCCGACCCCTTCGAAGAGCGGTTGCGCCATGCCATCGACCCACAATGGTTCGGCGAACTGCCACGCGCCTACCTTTACGCCAACAAGAAGCGCAGCACCCACAGTGGCACACCGGACCAGCAAACCCTGAACCGATGGCTGGCCGCCCTCGGGCAGAGCCAATGAACTCTCGGAGGACGCCATGATGTCCCGCTTAACTTCGTCCGGCCTCCTCGCCCATCGGCTAGGGGCACCGCTGCTGCTCCTGCTCTGTTTCGCAGCCAACAGCGTTGCCGCAGACGCCCTCACGCGCGCCATCGACACCCGCATCGCCGACACCCGCAAGGAGGCGGCCAGCCAGAAGCGGGTGGACGAGATGGACGACGCCACCCAGCGGATGCTCGCCGAATACCAGCGCCTGGGCCATGAACTGGATGTGGCCAGCCGTTACCACGATCAGATTGCCCGTCTGGTGCAATCCCAGGAGGCCGACAAGCAGGCCATCCAGGCCCAAATGCTGGACCTTGAGGCGACACAGCGAGAGATCGTGCCTTTGATGCTGACCATGGTCGACACCCTCGGCGAGATCATCGCCGCCGACCTGCCTTTTTTAATCGAAGAAAGGCAGCAACGCATGACGCGCTTGCGCTCAATGATGGATCGGGCCGATAGCTCTCTGGGCGAGAAATACCGGCGGCTGCTGGAGACCTATCAGATCGAGATGGAATACGGCCGCACCATCGAAGCCTATCGGGGCGAGCTGCCCGCCGAGGGACGGCAACGATCGGTCGACTTTCTGCGGGTTGGCCGCATCGGCCTGTTCTACCAAACCCTGGATCGGGCGGAAGTGGGCCAGTGGGACCGGGACAGCGGCATCTGGACGCCCTTGCCTGCCGAATACCGCGCCACCATCCGGCGCGGTTTACAGATCGCCCGCAATCAGGCCGCGCCGGAGCTGCTGCGGCTGCCGGTCCACCTTCCGACCCATACGGAGACGGGGCCATGAAAATCGTCTGCACCATTCTGACCTGGCTGGCAGCCTCCTGGGCCCAGGCCGCGAGCGGTGACCTGGACCAGTTGCTGCAACGCGTCGAACAGACCGGCCGGGTCGAGGCGCAACTGCGCCGCGAGCGCGAAGATCGTTTTCGCCAAGCCAGGGATCAGCAAGAGACCCTGCTGAGCGAACTGCGGAAAAAGCTCGCTGCCGAAAGCGAGCGCGGTGAGCAACTGAAAGCCCGCTTCGCGGACAATGAGGCCAACCTCAAGGTCATGGCGCAGGCACTTCAAGACAAGACCGGCGACCTCGGCGAGCTGTTTGGCACGGTACGTCAGAGCGCCGCCGACCTTCGCGCCCTGATCGAGGAGTCCCCCGTCAACCCCCGCTACCCGCAACGTCTGCCCTTGCTGAACGAACTGACCGACAGCCGCGCCCTGCCGGACATCGGCCAACTTGGGGCGCTAGCGCTGATGTTGCAGCGTGAGATCGTGGAATCGGGCCGGATCGTGCGGATGCCCGCACAGGTAGTGGGCAACGACGGCCTCAGCGAGGACCGCGAGATCGTTCGCGTCGGCCTGTTCACCGCCCTGGACGGGGCCGACTACCTGCGTTACAACGGCGCCAACCAGCGTTTCGAACACCTGCCCCGCCCGCCGGCACGAGTGGAACCGACCACCGTCGACGCCTTCAATACCCCTGGGCCTGGCTACGCACCGCTGGTCATCGACCCGACCCGCGGCACCCTGATGGGGATGCTGATGCAGACCCCGGCCCCCTTGGAGCGCCTGCACCAGGGCGGTGTCGTAGGCTACGCCATCCTCGCTGTGGGCGCCCTTGGCCTGCTGATTGCGTTGCTGCGCATGACCTACCTCGCCATGGTGCAATTGCGCTTGCGGCGCCAATTGGCCGACCTGGGCAACCCCAGGGAAGACAACCCCTTGGGCCGGGTCCTGCGCATCGCCCAGGACGCCGATACCGCCAGCCCGGAGAATTTGGAGCTGCGCCTGGACGAGGCCGTACTGCGGGAGCTGCCGCGCCTGACCCGCGGCGAAGGACTGCTCAAGCTGTTGGCCGGCGTCGCCCCCCTGCTTGGCCTGCTCGGTACCGTGGTGGGCATGATCCTCACCTTCCAGGCAATCAGCCTGTTCGGCACCGGCGACCCGAAACTGATGGCCAACGGCATCTCCCAGGCCCTGGTGACCACCGCCATGGGCCTATTGGTCGCCATTCCCCTGCTGTTTCTGCACAGCCTGGTGGCGGCCCGCGGCCGCTCGCTGAGCCGTCTGCTTGATCAGCAGGCCCTGGGGCTGGCCATGATGGCCCGCGAGTAGCCCGCCGTGCTGAACGAAACCGGCATCGAAATCCAGCGCTTCCTGGAGACCGGCGGCCCGGTGCTGTGGCTGATCGCCTTCACCGCCATGATCCTGGGCGCCCTGGTGATCGAGCGCTATTGGTATCTGCACATCGACGCACCGGCCGTGATGCGGACCACTGTCTCCCAGTGGCAGCAACGCCCCGATCGCCATTCCTGGGCCGCACTGCGGGTTCGCGAGACGCTGATCGCCCGCCAGGAGGCCCGGCTATTGGGCAGTCTGCCGGTGATTCGCGTGCTGGTGGCGCTCTGCCCACTGTTCGGCCTGCTCGGCACCGTCACCGGCATGATGGCGGTGTTCGACGTCATTGCCGTGCTGGGCACCGGCAACGTCCGCGCCATGGCCGCGGGCATCTCTCGGGCCACCATGCCCACCATGGCCGGCATGGTGGTAGCCCTGCCGGGCTTGTATTTCCGCGCCGCCCTGCAACGGGAGATCCGTCGCCGGGTGGACCGTTTCGCCGACCGCTTGACCATAGGCTGAGCTCCCCATGCGCAGACACCGAGTCGAACCCATCGACACCGACAACGCCGATATCGACCTCACCCCCATGCTGGACGTGGTCTTTATCATGCTGATCTTTTTCGTCGTCACTACCTCCTTCGTCAAGGAGTCCGGTATCGACGTGAATCGGCCCACGGCCAGCTCGGCACAGCGGCAGGAAAAGGCCAATCTGCTCATCGCCATTCGACCCAACGGCGAAATCTGGTTCGACGGGCGGGCCATCGACCTGCGCTCCGTCCGCGCCAACGTGGAAAGGGCGCGCGCGGAGTCGCCACAAAGTCATGTGGTCATCCAGGGTGACCGCGCGGCGCAGATCGGCCTGCTGGTGGAAGTCATGGACCAGGTACGGCTGGCCGGCATCCAGGACGTCGCCATCGCGGCCGAACAGGGGGGGGCCGAATGAGCGCTACCCTGCCACGCCTGAGCTTGCGACTGGCGGTTTCAGCCGGCGGCGGCGCGCTGCTGGCCCTGTCGGCCGTCTGGCTCATGCAATGGCTGGTGAGCGGTGGCCCTGTCGACGCCCAGCCAATGCAGCAGCGGCCGGCGCTGGCCTTCGTGCGCAGCGTGCAGCAACCCCGCGAGCGCCCTAAGCCACGGGAATTGCCCAAGCAAGAAGAGCATCCCGAAGAAGCGACCCCGCCGGTCGCGCCCATGCCCAGTTTCACTGCGCCTGCGATTCGCGCCCCCCGCCCCGAGATTTCCGCCGGCATTCCGGAGCTGCCCATGCAGTTGGCCGGACCGATCCTGGGACCAGTCCGGCAGCCCCGCGCCGCGCCCCCGCCCGGCCCGGTCGACCGCGAAATGATCGCGGTGTCGCGCACGCCGCCCCAATACCCGTATCGGGCCCAACGCCGCGGCACGGAGGGCTGGGTACGTCTGTCCTTTGAAGTGACCGAGGCCGGCGAGGTGCGCGACGTGGTGGTAATGGAGGCGGAACCCAGCGGAGTGTTCGATCGCGCCGCCATTCGCGCCGTGGAGAAGTGGAAATTCAAGCCACGCATTCGCAACGGGATGGCGGTGTCGGCACGCACCGACCAGACCATCCAATTCCGACTCCGACAGGAGGACACATGAACGCGAGGCTCGCTACCCTGGTCGTCGTCCTGTCCCTGCTGTGGATGCTAAACGCGGCTGCCGAGCCCAAGGCCATGAGCCCGAAGACCTACGCCGCCATACAAGCAGCGCAGGCGCTGATGGACGCGAACCTGCCCGGTCAGGCGGTCGAAGCCCTGCAAGGGCAAGCGGCAAGTCTGGCGGAACAGCCCTATGACCTAGCCATGGTGTTGCAAATACAGGCCCATGCGGAGTTGGCCAGGGACGATCCAAACACCGCCGCCGAGCTGCTTGAGCGCTGCCTGAATCTGAACACGCTGGCCGACAAGGAGCGTCTGGCGCTGCTTTACACCCTGGCCCAGGTATCGATGCTGGCCCAGCGCTACGACTCAGCGGCCCGGCACATGAGCCGATGGCTGGCGGAAACGCCCACCCCCAAGGCTGAGGCCCACGCCCTGCTCGGCAGCGCCCATCTTCAGGCCAAGCGCTACGCCCAGGCCATCGAGCCCCTGCGCAGGGCGATCGAGTTGAGCGATTCGCCCCTTGAGAGCTGGTACCAGGCGCTGCTGGGGGCCTACTTCGAAACCAAGCGACTCGATCGCTGTACCGCACTGCTGCGCGACATGATCCGGCGTTTTCCGCAACGCGACGGCTATTGGCGCCAGCTCGGCCAAGTGGAATTGGCGCGACGGCGCTACCGTGAAGCGCTCGTCGCCATGGATCTCGCCTATCTGCGCGGTGCGCTCAACGCCGAGCAGGACCTGCTCACGCTGGCGCAACTGCGCCTGCAACAGGGCACGCCCTACCCCGCCGCAGAGCTGTTGGAAAAGGAGATCGGCAGGGGCCGCATCCACGCCAGCGCAAGCCGCTGGGAACTCACCGCCAATGCCTGGTACCAGGCGAAAGAAACGACAAAGAGCATGGAGGCCCTGCGCAGGGCAAGCAAGATCAAAGGCGCCACGGGCTCACTTCGCATACGGCTCGCTCAGCTCTACCTAGAGGCGCGGCAATGGGACACGGCTCAGGCTTCTCTGGACGAATTGTTGAGCAAAACCACGTTAGACGACGACGACCGTGGCCAGGCATGGCTGCTCCTCGGTATCGCACGGCACGGCGCGCAATCGCCCCAGGAGGCCCGAGCGGCCTTTACGCAGGCGGCGAAGCTCGCCTCCTCCCGCGATCAGGCACGACAATGGCTGGGCTACTTGGACAATACGGACTGAGCCCAGTCACGATCAAGGAAACGTCCACCTTTGCCGATAGAGACATACCGAGGCTACGGCATTCCCTTCACGACGCACCGATGGCAGAAAATCGCATCTCCCTGGACCGGCTCGTTCCCGGCGTATTCGTGCGCCTGGAGCTGGACTGGCATGAGCACGATTTTCTCAACGCCAACTTTGTGATCCAGAACCAGGGACAGATCGAGGAGTTGCGCCGCCTGGGCGTAACGGAAATCGCCTACGATCCCAAGCGCAGCACCAGCCGGCCGCTGCCGGCCAAGGCTGCGGCACCGGCGCCAGCCGCCCCCGCAGGACCAAGGGAAGACCCTCTGGCACGCGCCAGACGCGAACGTAAGCTCAAGGACCGCCGCCACCGTATTCAGCGTTCCGAGGAGGGCTACCGGCGCAGCATGGACCGGGTGAAGCACCTGATGACCCATCTGGGCTCCCAGGGGCCGGAATCGGTGCGCGAGGCCGGCGAGCTGGTCAACGAATCGGTGGATGCCATGCTGGCCGATCAGGAAAGCGTGCTACACCTGATGAGCACCACCGCCAAGGCGGAGAACCTCTATTTTCATGCCCTCAATGTCATGGTGCTGTCCCTTATCCTCGGCCGCAAGGCGGGACTGAACAGTGAACAGATGCGTCAACTCGGACTAGGCGCCTTGTTTCATGACGTGGGCAAGGCGCGCATACCCTATGCGGTGTGCAACAAGGAGACGCCGCTGACCCGCGCGGAAGAGGATTTCTTCCGCCAGCACCCGAGCTACGGCGTCGAAATGGCGGCCCAGATGGGTTTGAATGACCCCGGCGCCGTGGCGGTGATCCGTCAACACCATGAGCATCTTGACGGCAGCGGCTATCCGCGCGGCCTAAAGACCGACGCCATCACCGTACCGGCGCGTATCGTCGCCATCGTCAATGCCTACGACGAACTGTGCAACCAACGCGACGCCGAGCGTTCCTCCACGCCTCACGAGGCCCTGAGCCAGCTCTACCGAAAGAAAGGAAACTGGTACGATGATCGCCTGCTGGCCCAGTTCGTCCAGGTCATGGGGGTCTATCCGCCGGGCACCATCGCCGTGCTCAGCAATGAACGCATCGGCATGGTGCTGGCAACCGAAAACAATCAACGCTGCCTGCGTCCGCCAATGATCCTCTACGACCCGGACGTGCCCAAGGAGTCCGCCCCCATACTCGAACCCGGCGACGATCCGGACATTGTGGTGGTGCAGACGCTACGACCGCTGCAACTGTCCGAAGAGGTATTCGACTACCTCAATCCACAGACCCGCCTGAGCTACTACTTCGACGCCGGCAACCGCAACCGCCCGGCTTAAGCGGGATAGACGGCACCGTCGATGAAGCGATCCTCTCCCATGAGGATGCCGCCCTCGCCAGTCCACGGTTCGGCGTGCTCCCCCTCGGTCTTGCCATCCGCCGAGGGTGTCGCCAGACCCAGTTGCGCGGCGGCACGACGATAAATCTCCGGCTGGTATGCGGCCTCGGCGACGCTGTCGATGTCGGCAGTCGCATCGATCTGGCCCCAGCGACGCATCTGCTCCAGCACCCAACGGGCATGGGAACGCCAGGGATAATTGGCCGCATAGCGGTGAAATACCTTGCGTACGCCAGGCGCCCCGCCACCCATACAGCCCAGCGATTCGCGGACCACGTTCACGGGAAGATTCAGGTAGTGCGGTCTCGCCAGTATTGCCGCGGCCACCTCCCTGTTGGGTTCCTGATCCAACCATTGGGCAGTGCGTATCAACGCCCGCAATAGCGCGAGGTGGGTGTTGGGGTGCTGCTCGGCCCACTCCCGGCCGACGCCGAAGACCTTCTCCGGGTGATTGTTCCAGATTTCATAAGTCGTGATGATGGTGTGCCCTGCGCCAAGATGCTCGGCCACCGTGTTCCAGGGTTCGCCCACGCAGTAACCATCGATAGTGCCGGCATCCAGGTTGCGCACCATGTCCGGTGGCGGCACCACGATCAGACGTACATCGGCGTCAGGGTCTATCCCGGCTGCCGCCATCCAATAGCGCAGCAGGTAATTGTGATTGGAATAGGGAAACACACTGGCGAAGGTAAGACGCTCCTCGCCACGCTTGCGCCGGATCTCGATCACGTTCTTCAAGACACGGGCCGAGACGGGACGCTGCGCCATGGCCAGTGGGTCGACCTCGGCCATGTGTTCGAACAAAGCGCGCGAGACGGTAATGGCGTTGCCATTCAGGCCCATGCCGAAGGCGGTCACCACGGGCCTGGGCACACCGCCCAGGCCAAGACTGGCCGCCAACGGCATGGGGGCGAGCATCTGCGCACCATCCAGGGCGCCCAAAGCCACCTTGTCGCGGATGTTCGACCAGGATGCCTCCCGCGATATCGCCACATCCAGCCCTTCGTTGGCGAAAAAGCCCTTTTCGGCACCCAGCACCAAAGGCGCGCAATCGATCAAGGGGATGAACCCCAGGGTCAGCCTGGTCTTTTCCAGATCCTCAGATCGTTTGGTATGGCCGACGGCCGGCGTAAGGGTACCGACACCTGACCCGGATTCCCCGTTCGCCAGGGTGTGTCGCGGCGGCATGCGATCCGCTATGGCCGACACGACATGGCCCGATTCTTTATGACTAATCATCGTTGTCGTCTCTCCAAAACGACAAAGGCGTCCTCCCCATCTCTTTGAGAAAGGGCAGGACGCCTTTGTCCGTTCGGCTGTACAGATTTACAGCCGCTACGCAAGGCAAGCAGCATTCGCGCCAAAACCCGGCGCTGGCAGCGGCATTCGTGAAGGAACGCTCATTCTCCATGCTCTCAGCGAACAAGGCCGCTCAATTGTGTTCACTGGGATCTACGTCCAGCGACCACCTCAGCCCACGGGGCGACCTCAACGCCTCAATTTGGGGCAGGCATCGCGCCAGGACCTGGTGCAAAGGCGGCCGCTGGTGGGCCTGCAACAACAGCTGCGCGCGATAGCGACCGGCAACCCGTTCCATGGGGGCGGGAGCCGGCCCCTGAACCGACACCAGCGAATCGCCTTCAAGGATTCGACCCACCTCGCGCAAAAACACCATGGCGCTGTCTGCACGGGCAGATTCGGCACGAAACAGCGCCTGGTAGACAAAGGGGGGAAAGCCCACCGCGGCCCGGTCCGCCAGGGCCCCATCGGCGAAAGCACCGTAACCGTGATGGATCAACTGCTGCAACAACGGATGGTTGGGGAAGCGCGTTTGTATCAGCACCTGTCCCGGCCGCTGGGCGCGCCCGGCACGGCCGGACACCTGCACGATGAGCTGGGCGAGACGCTCGGGGGCGCGAAAGTCGGCGCTGTACAGGCCGGCATCGGCGTCCAGAATGGTCACCAGGGTGACGCCCGGCAGGTGATGACCCTTGGCCAGCATCTGGGTGCCTACCAGAACATTGGCGCTGCCGTCGCGGGCACGCTCCAGCAGATCGTCCAGCGCGCCGCTGCGCCGGGTGCTGTCGCGGTCCACGCGGGCGATGCGCTGCGCCGGCAGGCGCCGGGCCAGACTCTCCTCGATGCGTTCCGTGCCCAGCCCCACCGGCCGCGGCTTGTGTTTGCCGCAGGCCGGGCAACGGCGATCCACGCCGCGTTCACTGCCGCAATGATGGCAGCGTAGCCGGTCGATGCCACGATGGTAGGTCATGCGTGCGTCACAGCGCTTACATTCCGCGATCCAGCCGCAACCGGGGCAGCGCAGCAACGGTGCAAACCCTCGCCGGTTCAGGAAGACCAGCACTTGCTCGCCCTGAGCCAGGGTTTCGCGCATCGCCGCCACGGTTTGATCGGCCAAACCGTCATCCAAGGGACTGGATTCCATGTCCACCAGCCGCACGGCAGGGGGGCGGGCGCTGCCCGCCCGCTGTGTCAGGCGAAGATGGCGATAGCGCCCGGTACGCGCATTGTGCAGGCTCTCCAGCGATGGCGTTGCAGAGCCGAGCACCACCGGCACGCCGGCACGCAGGGCACGCATCACCGCCAGATCCCGGGCATGGTAGCGCAGGCCGTCCTGCTGTTTGAACGAGGCGTCGTGCTCCTCATCGACGATCACCAGCCCCAGGTCCGGCAGATGAACGAATACCGCCGAGCGGGTGCCAATCACCACCCGCGCCTTACCGGCGGAAGCGGCCAGCCAAGCATTGAGCCGATCCCTGTCGCTCATGGCAGAGTGCATCACCGCCACGGCAGCCGGCAGGCGGCGGCGAAACCGGCGCACCAGCTGCGGCGTCAAACCGATCTCCGGCACCAACACCAACACCTGCCTTCCTCGGCGCAGGGCGTCGGCAACCAGCCGCAGATAGACCTCGGTCTTGCCGCTGCCGGT